>CAYFGW010000049.1:0-23007 GCA_964342365.1 uncultured Candidatus Sericytochromatia bacterium
CGTTGCCCTGTAGCGCTTATGATGGTCAGCGTGCCAGCAAATTTTCTCCATCTTACAGTAATTTAGCTACAGATGGGATAATGATGAAAAAGTAGGAGAAGCTGATGGGAGCGCCACTATCAAAGGATTTAAGAGAAAGAATAATTAAGCTTCGAGAACAAGGTAAAACACAAGAGCAAATAGCCGAACAACTGTTAATCATGCAAAGCAGTGTTTCTCGTATTTTAAAACGACACCGTCTAATGGGTCATCTCAAAACAACCAAACCGCCTGGCCGTCCGAGAACCATGACGGCTGACGATGACAAGTTGTTGACAGAGTTAGTAGCCAAAACACCCGGCGCAACGCTAGAAGAACTAGCAAACTCAATGTCAGAAGAAGTCGGAAAAGCTATCAGTAGTTCAATAATTTTTTCAGCGCTCAAACGGCTAAAAATCACAAGAAAAAAAAGACATTCTATGACCCAGCAAAAGATCTTGAAGAAACCCAGAAACGTAGAAAAGCGTTCGTAGAAAAGGTTAAAGAGATTGCGTTAAAACGTTTGGTGTTCATCGATGAAACAGGAATTCATCTTGCAATGGCAAGAAATTATGGGCGTTCACATTCTGGTGAGCGTGTGTATGAGGCCAAACGTAGCCGACCCAAGCAGAGTGAGAAATTAACCTGGATTTCAGCCATATCTACAGAAAAAGTATTCGCTCACTTTGAGATATTTGGAAGTATGACAGGGCCTGCGTTTTTGTACTACGTCAAACATATTTTGATTCCAGAGTTGGAGCCAGAGCAAATAGTGGTGATGGATAATTTATCTTGCCATAAAATGCAAGACGTTAAAGACGCTTTTGAATCAGCAGGGGTAGAGTACATATTTCTACCCCCTTATTCTCCCGATTTTAACCCGATTGAAGAATGCTGGTCGAAGTTTAAGGCCATACTTAAAAGAGAAGCTGCAAGAACAATTGAAGCTCTGCAAATGGGCGTCGAACAAGCTCTTGAAAGTATTTCAAATACAGATATCGACGGCTGGTTCAAGCATTTTGAACAAAATATCCTTGCTTTTTAGAAAGTGCTGTAGTAGACTTTCAAGATAAGCCACTTTACATGTTCAGTAATTTCTTAAGCCATTTTCTCCGAAACTACAGCCCAGAGCTTCAATGCAAAAATGTCTATCCATTGAATTAGAGATCCGGTAAGACAAAATTTTATCTATGCTGTCCTCATTTGTAAGACTCGTTCCTCGTCAACAACTCAAGGCCCGGCTATACCAATCAATGATGCCCACAATGTATACGAAACTTTTACCCATCGGAATGTACGAAATATCTGCACTCCATACCTGATTTACATGGGTAATTTCAACACCCCGCAGTAAGTAAGGGTACTTTTTGTGAGCCTTGTTCGGAATACTCGTTTTGGGCTCTGGATACATCGTTTTTAGCCCCAGTTCACGCTTTAGGGTACGAACGCGCTTTTTTCCCACGTTGAACCCTTGATCACGTAAGGCCTGTGTCATTTTGCGGTAGCCGTAAAACGGATGTTCTTCGTAAAGGTCGCATAAAGCGCGTTTTAAGTCCAAATTCACCTCCTTTTTTTGACTTCGGTAGTAATGTGCTGAACGGCTCAATGACAGCATCTGGCACTGGCTCTTTACGCTCAGATTATCTGATGAATTAACCATTTGGCGTTTCATTTCAAAGCTTAAGCGGTGCTGTCTTCATTTGTAAGACTCGTTCCTCGTCAACAACTGAAGCTTTGCCTAATTTTTTTTCAGCCCAGCTCACCCTAAAAGTGAGCTGGCCAACTTCTTTGTAGAGACTATCGATGGTTTCATCTTTTTCCTTGAGGCTTTCTTCAAGCTGCTTTTCGTGCTTTTTACGGTTAAATACCGTACTCGCATTTTCTAGAAACTCTTGTTTCCACTGGCCCAGTAACTTGGGATGAACCTCATACTTGGCCGCCACTTCTGCAAGAGTTGCATCTTCTCTGAGTGCTTCCAGGACTGCTTTTGCCTTAGTGTCGGCTGAATGTCTTCGTCTTTTCATTGTGTTTTCCTTCTTTGAGATTATTGTCTCAGATCAGGAACTTAATTTCACGCGATTGCTGTCCGATTTCTGGGGAGCAGTATAGGCTTCAGAACAGGTACTTGAACATTTACTTCACTGGTTGTACTGGCGGCGAGAATATAACCGAAAGGCCTCATCTTCTCGCCGAAAACGAGGCTCTTTCTGGTTTTCAGATAGCGGAGGCTCCTATGTGACGTTGTAGTGTTAATCTAAATACTCGGGATAAGGCAAGACCGCTTTCATATCGAGAAAATAACGGGTTTCCAGGGCATGGGGTCCCATATTCATGGACTTGAGCTGCTGCCCGATGGGGTGATTGCCAAAGACGATGACGGAGCTATTGGGGTGCCGATTGGAATCATGTCCGGATTCAATCAAAAACTGATTTTCGCACACCACATTCTGTTTAATGGAATAAAGCTTCAGGGTTTTGTCGTAGTCTTTAACGTAATCGGGACGCTTAACCCTCAGGGTAAATAAGCGTTCTTCTTCGGAAACTTCAGTTTCCTGGACATTATCATTGATCATTTTATTGTCAATTTCCGCCAGAAACTCAGGATAACCCCAGATTTCTGTGCGGGCCTCAAACGCTTCACTACTGTCCACGGCTTCCTGATGAATATAGTAACCCTTGTTCATCCAGGATTCCTCAAAAAGAAGGGGCAGATAAGAAGGAGCCGGACGCTTACCAATGGTGACCGGAACGGCAATAGCTACAGATTTGAAGGGGGGGATAGAGGCGTGATTGCAATAGGTTTGAATAATACAAATCACGCTCTTTTTGCCGCCGCGTCGGATAGGATGAATGCGTTCATGAGGAATCCACGCTTTGATGGGTTCTAAATCTGCTTCAAAATAGGACAAAATCATTTCTGAGCGATAAATGCGCAGCGGCATTTCTATCCCCGATTGATTGTCCAGGCTCACTTCTAAGTTGTCAAAAATCCCGTTGCGTCCAAACATAAAGTTCATTTTAACATTTCTTCTCAGGGAAGCAAGCCACCCCGTGGTACAATTGTCATCTGTATTTCGAGGAGAGCGCAAACCATGACTGCACCGGCCCCTTCGGCCTTCACCACATTTGTCGAAACCGTGGGGGATTTTACCCTTTTTTTTCGTGACGCCTTTCTTTTTTTGTTGAGGGGACGTGTCCACTGGGGGAATACCATACGACAAATGGCTTTTATTGGTACTGATTCCATGCCGATTGCCTTAATTACCGCACTGGCTGTGGGTATGGTGTTCTGCTTGCAAATTTCAGGTGTGATGATCCGTTATGGAAGTTCAGGGGTCATTGGGGGGGTGACAGCCATGTCGCTAGCACGAGAAATGACGCCTTCTTTTACGGCCGTGGTTGTGGCTGGCCGGGTGGGTGCTGCGATTACTGCTGAAATTGGTTCCATGAAAGTGACAGAGCAATTGGATGCGCTTACTGCCATGGCAGTTCCCCCCATGTATTACTTACTATTGCCCCGCATGATTGCTTCAGCGGTGATGCTCCCGTTACTCACTATTATTTCTCTGGGGGTGGGGCTGTGTGGAGCGACTTTTGTAGGCGTGGTGGTGAGCGACTTGTCTTTAACCACTTTTATCGACTCTATTCGTTCTCTCCTTTATATTGAAGATGTGCTCAAGGCGCTGGTTAAATCACTCTTTTTTGGCGTTGTCATTGCCAGTATCGCCTGTTTTCAAGGTGTAAAAACCGGGCAGGGTGCTCAGGGAGTAGGGCAAGCGACTACCCGTTCTGTGGTGACGTCACTGATTACGATTTTTGTTTCAAATTACGTACTCTCTTTTATTCTTTTTTCTGTGATGGCAAGTCAATGATTCGCGCTGAAAACGTACATAAGCACTTTGGTCCCAAAAAGGTACTGCGTGGCATTACCTGTGACTTTTTAGATAACCGAAAAACTGTGGTCATCGGGCCTTCAGGCTGCGGAAAAAGCACTATTTTGCGTATTATCCTGCGTTTGTTAGAGCCCAATCAGGGATATGTAGAAGTGGACGGTCAGAACATTCTGGAATTAAGTATGTCTGAACTAGAAGCCTACCGTTCCGGGATTGGCATGGTTTTTCAGTCAGCTGCTTTATTCGATTCTCTGAAAGTCTGGGAAAACGTAGGGTTTACGTATCTGGAAAACTCTACCAAAAGCAGAGCTGAAATCAAAAAAATAGCGGAAGAAAAACTATCGTGGGTAGGTCTTGACGGAAGTGCAGACCTTTTTCCTTCTGAACTCAGTGGAGGCATGCAAAAGCGTGTGGGAATTGCCCGGGCCATTGCACAAAACCCCAAAATCCTGTTGTATGACGAACCCACCACAGGTCTTGACCCCGTAACTTCCACAGTGATTGAGGATTTGATCAACAATATTCAGGAACGCACCGGTGGGATTTCTATTGTAGTGACCCACCAATTAAGTACTATTTTTCGTACCGCCGACCACATTGTTATGTTTTATGAAGGAAGGGTCCTGGATCAGGGAGATCCAGAATCTATGAAGCACTCCGATAATTTGACCGTCAGGAATTTCTTAGAGGGAAAAATCACATGAACTCAACCTTTAAAGTGGGATTGATCACCCTGATCACCCTGGGAACTATTTTGGTGGGGGTGTTATTTATCTGGCAAATTAATCCTTATTCCAGTTACAACCTCTATGGCTACTTCCCTCACGTGGGAGGAATCAAGGCGGGGTCTGAAGTCACGTTGATGGGGGTCAGAATTGGTCAGGTATCTTCGGTGGCACCCGAACCTGCCAAAAACAGAGTGCGTGTGGGCATGGAAATTGACAATGAGTATAAACTGCCCAAAGGTTCATCTTTTACCATTGTGACTACTGGACTGGTAGGAGACAAAAGTCTTGAGGTATTGCCTCCTCCAAAGGCTGAAATTGTCAAAGATGAAAATGCTAATCCTCAGATAGATTATCTTGAGTCAGGAGACGAGGTGATCGGAAATCCTCCCGCCAGTCTGGACGCTATCTTCACAGAGGCTCAGGACATGTTGCGTTCTGCTCGCACCCTGGTAGACGACTCTGAACTGCGTGAAGATATTAAAACCACAGTGCGTATGGTGGCCCGTTCTTCTGAGCAAATGAATGACTTGTTCAAAGATATCAAAGGGGTTACCAAAGGATTTGGTCGTTTGACGGATCAGACCGAAACCTTGCTCAAGCAGGTAAACGGAGCGACAGCTGCGCTTGTTCCCGAAGCGCAATCCGTTATGCAGTCCGTAAGAAGGGTTGCTTACAATGTGGAGCATTTGAGTGCCCGCATTAACGAAATTGTTGACGACCCCGTTATTTTTGACGATACCAAGGGTACGGTAACCAACGTCCGAGAGATCACGCGAAAGTTTAACGATCTGGCGGACAATTTAAAAGGAATGTCCATTAAAACAGAACGCATACTGGACAATACCGAGTCTATCACCGGGGATATTCGAGACATTACTTCTGACGAAGAAATTCAGTCTAATCTTAAATCAGTGGCCCGCAACGCGAGCACGTTAAGTAGCACCATTATTCGTCTGGCGGATCCCGCTAATCAAAATACAGATCAGCTGGATATTGATATTCGTACGGAAGCACTGGGTTTTGCGGGACTGTCACAGGACTTTACCCTGACGCCGGGGGCACAGGTGAACTTCAATGTGTTTGGTGATCTGGGACTGGACATTCCGGTATCTTATTTCAGAGCAGGACTCGACTCTATTGGTGATGGGAACCTGGTAAATCTACAAACCGGGACGGAAATTGCTGACGGCACGGGGATTCTTCGCTTTGGCCTCGTGAGAGGTCGTATTGGAGCGGGAGCTGATTTGAATGTGGAACTTCTCGGACAACCTTTGATGCTCAGTGGAGAATTTTACGACATCAATATTCCTCACATGCGTCTAGGTATTTTTCAGAATCTCTACGAAGACTACGGATTCTCTTTTTACTGGGACAACCAGTTTCTACGGGGGATCAATGAATTTAGCTTTGGTTTCCGCTGGCAACCGGGCAGTAAACCAGAGCCTGAACCGCCTGAGTTGTCTCCACTCATGCCCTGATCTTCTGGGGTATTTCCCTAGAAGTATTTATCAAAAGCATTGCGAAATTGCAGGGCTTCTGCCAGATGCCTTTTTTCGATGTGTTCAGAAGCGTCCAGATCTGCAATGGTCTGACTGAGTTTGAGAAAGCGGTGAAAAGCTCTCGGACTCAGGTCTAATTTTTCCACGGCCCTTTCTACAAACTGCTGATGTTCCGTGGGCAGTGTACACAACTGATTTAAGGTCTGTCTGTCCATACGGGCATTGCAGAAATAGTTTTTCCTTTGAAAACGCTGGTATTGGCGTTGTCGTGCTTGTGTGACTCTCTTTTGAATGGTCACCGATGACTCCTCTTTTTGCTGTTCAAAGTACGAAAGGCTTGTTCTGGGTAGTTCGATAAATAAGTCAAAGCGATCCAACAGAGGGGCAGAGAGTTTTTTCCAGTATCTGACAAGATCGTATTCACTACAGCGACAGTATTTTTGTGGGTCTCCATAATAGCCGCAAGCACAGGGGTTTAAAGCTGCCACCAGCATAAAATGTCCCGGAAAGATGGCCGATTTGCCGTTACGAACCAGGGTTACATTGCCATCTTCCAGGGGTTGTCTAAGCATTTCCAGATTTTTACGGGAAAATTCCAGAAGTTCATCCAGAAATAAAACACCGTGATGTGCCAGAGAAATTTCTCCCGGTTGAGGAGGGTAAGAGCCTCCAATTAACCCTCGTGCAGAGACCGAATGGTGAGGATGTCGGAAGGGGCGCTCTTTAATCCAAAAGCGTTTTTCAGTGAGCTGACCCGCCACACTGTAAATTTGTGTGACTTCCAAAGTTTCTTCAAGACTCAGAGGGGGCAAAATTCCGGGTATGCGCTGGGCCAGCATAGTTTTCCCCGTACCCGGTGGTCCAATTAACATCACATTGTGCCCACCTGCAGCGGCGATTTCTAAACCCCGTTTGGCAAAGTTTTGACCCATCACCTCTGAAAAATCCACGCTGCTGCTGTTACGGGGAGCTGGCTGCCAGTGGTGCTGTATATGCTGACGTTCTTCAGGTCGTTCCAACAGCGTAACGGCTTCAGATAGATGTTGAACCCCATAAATTCTTAAACCCTTCACCAGAGACGCTTCTGTGACATTATCTGCGGGTACAATGACCTGGTTCTGACCCGCTGCGCGGGCTGCCAGACAAAAAGGTAAAACACCCTGTACCGCACGCAGTTTTCCGTCCAGTGAAAGCTCTCCTACCATCACAAATTGTTCCAGATCCGACACCTGAATTTGCTCTGAACCGTGGAGCAGGCCTATGGCTATGGCCAGATCGAACACTGGAGCGGACTTACGGGTGTGGGCCGGTGCCAGATTGATGGTGATTCGCTGTTTAGGAAACTCATAGTTAGCGTGCTTCAGGGCGCTACGCACCCTTTCCTTGGCTTCTTGTACCGCAGTACCCGGAAGTCCTACCATATGGACCCCTGGAAGCCCCCAGTACAGGGCTATTTCCACGTCCACTAAATAAGCTTGCAAGCCTTCATTGGCCGCACTGAATACTTTTGACAACATGCTTTTTCTCCTCGCTGAATTCACTATAATCAGCTGAGCAGGGTGTTAAGGGAGTGTGAAAAAAGTGATTTTGAAAAAAATTTAAAGATTAACGGCGGCCCGGGTATATAGAGGCACAATATCGTGGAGGATGCGATAATCGTGGGTATGTTGAGCCCACTCTGCCAGTGTGGGGCTCAAGTGATTCCAGATGTCTGTGTGGAGCGCAATAGCTCCATGTTCTGGAGGAAGGTCACCGCAGACTTCCCCTTCTACACGTTGATACCATTCCTCTTGTTTTACCTTTACCGGGTCCACCAGCCATTTTATGCCATCAGAGGTATAATGTCCCCGAGCAATAAAATATTGCTGCATACGCACAAATTGTGAGATCCACACAGGGGTTGTTGGCGCGTTTTGATTTGCAGCATAAACCATAGTTTCCAGTCGGTTCTTACAAACTACAGGAGTTTGATGAAGAAGATGCCAGGTGCGCACAAAAGCCAGAGACGTTCTTAACCCCGTGTAGTTACCGGGTCCCACAATCACCGCCAGACGGGAAATATCCGCCGGAGAAATGCCTTGTGTTTCAAAGGCTTTTTGCAAATGTTCGGGCAGCTTCTCGTAGTGGGAAAGCTTGACGTTTTCTGAAAATAGCAAGGTATCATTATGGCGTAAACACCACGATAATTGGGGCTGTGTACCGTCTAAACTGAGTATCATGACTTAAAGTTAACCTTTTTTTAATTTTCAATTGTACTGGTCTTAATTTACGAGCGCAAGATATATTCTATGATCAGGATAATAGATACAAGAGGTTTATACTAATGTCTATGTCCGTGGCGCGACCGGTTCGCGCGAATTATGCGTATTCGCAATATTCAGTGGTGGATGAAATGGCAAGTCGCCATCGCATTCGCTATAATCCCAATGCTATTGCGGGCATGCCCAGAGATGCTTTCAGACAGAGTACCGTACTCACATCTTCCAGGCATTTTACCGCACCCAGCCGCTCTAAAGTTATTGCCAAAGAATTTGGCAGCTTTATGAAAGATATTTCCACCGTGCTTCAGGTGGTGGGCTTATTTGCTCCTCCCGTGGCAGCAGTGGCGAGTGTCGCCTCCCCAATTTCTTCCATGGTTCACTCGTCTACCAGTCAAATCGATACGCGACCGCAAGCCGTCCAGGTACAGGCTTCGGGCCGCTATAACTACTGGTTCAGGTAGATCGTTCCTCTATAAACAATACTTATAAACCTCAAGACAAACAAAAAGTCCACTCTATATGTAGAGTGGACTTTTTAAGTGTAAGCGTAACTTAGAAATCCAGGTTTTTAACGTTCTGGGCGTATTTCTCAATGAACTCACGGCGGGTTTCTACCTTATGGCCCATGAGAATGGTAAAGATACGATCCGCTTCCGCAGCATCGTCTGCCCGCACCTGAAGCAGCGTTCGCTTTTTAGGATCCATGGTGGTGTCCCAGAGCTGTTGGGGCATCATTTCACCGAGGCCTTTAAAACGAGAAACGGCTACCTTACGTTTACGTCCTTCCAGAAACTCTTCAAGTTCCTGATCATTGTAAACATAGTGCGCTTTTTGTCCCACTTCAACTTTGTAGAGGGGAGGTTGTGCTACGTAGATGAAACCACCTTCTACCAAAGGACGGGCGAAGCGGTAAAAGAAGGTGAGCAAGAGTGTTCTAATGTGGGCTCCGTCCACATCAGCATCGGTCATAATAATGATCTTTTGATAACGCAGTTTGGATTCGTCGAATTCCATTTGTTCATCATCATCTTCAAGCTCTTTGTTATGTTCTAAAGCGGATTCTTTGGCTGCCGCAATACCGGTAGCTACGAGAATGGCCTGAATTTCCTGATTGCCGTAAATTTTGTCCTCACGGGCTTTTTCGATATTGAGAATTTTACCGCGCAGGGGTAGAATCGCCTGAAAGTGACGGTCGCGTCCCTGTTTGGCTGAACCTCCCGCGGAATCACCCTCCACCAGAAACAGTTCTGAGTTGGCGGGATCTTTTTCGGAACAGTCTGCCAGTTTACCGGGAAGTGTGGTGGACTCCAGTACCGATTTGCGCCGCACCAGTTCTCTGGCTTTGCGGGCTGCTGCCCGTGCGCGACCCGCTTCAAGGGCCTTGGTAATCATAATTTTGGCTTCGTTGGGATGACTGTCCAGAAAATCAGCCAGGGCCGTATTCGACACGTATTCTACCGCGCTACGGGCTTCGGTATTTCCCAGCTTGGCTTTGGTCTGGCCTTCAAACTGAGGCTCTGGAATACGCACGTTAATGACGGCGGTAATACCTTCTCGCACATCTTCACCGCTCATGTTATCGTCAGCATCTTTAATCAGGTTTTGACGACGCCCGTACTCGTTGACCACGCGGGTCAGTGCCGAGCGGAAACCGGTTACGTGGGTACCCCCGTGGATGGTGTTAATGCTGTTCACAAAACTCTGAATATTTTCGTTGTAGGCGGTGCTGTGTTGCAGGGCAATTTCTACCACCACGTTATCTTTTTCACCCTCGTAGTAAACGGGCTCGGCGTAGAGAACGTCTTTGCCTTCGTTCAGGTGGTTCACAAAATCTACAATGCCGCCCTCATGGTGAAAGACTTCGGTCACCACTTCAAGTTCATTGTTCTCCGGGTTGCGTTGCTCTACTTCAAAAGTGATGTGTACGCCTTTGTTCAAAAAGGAAGTTTCTTTAAAGCGTTTGGCCAGAATAGCCGGTTGAAATTCCAGCACTTCCATCACTTCTCCATCGGGCTTGAAGTGGGTGCGGGTTCCGGTACCTTCCACGTTTTCATCAATAATTTTGATGGAGCCAGTGGGATGTCCTTGCTCAAAACGTTGCTCGTACTTCTTGCCGTTGCGCTTGACCTGTACTTCGCACCAGGAGCTCAGGGCGTTAACCACTGAAACCCCTACACCGTGAAGACCGCCAGATACTTTATAGCCGCCTTCACCGAATTTTCCCCCGGCGTGGAGGACGGTCATAACGGTTTCTAGCGCTGATTTACCGGTTTTTTCGTGAACGTCTACGGGAATACCGCGACCGTCGTCTTCAACGATGACAGAGTGGTCTTCACAGATTCGGACGTTGATGCGGCTACAGTAACCGGCCATGGCTTCATCGATAGAGTTATCAACGACTTCATACACCAGATGATGAAGACCGGCTTCACCCGTGCTTCCGATATACATGCCTGGACGCTTACGAACGGGCTCCAGACCTTCAAGGACCTGAATTTTAGACGCATCGTACTGCGTGGTCTCAGGGACTTCTGTGGTGGTGGTAACAGTAAAATCTTCAGCGGGTTTGTCTTGTTGTTCGAGCATATTTTGAACCTTAAATCAGAGGTGGGAACTTTGTGACACAAAATTAAGTGTTTAAGCTATATTTTACCGTATTTTTAAGTGTCATGCCAAGTTCTGTGATTATGCTATAATCAAATAAAATCACGTTTTTACGACCTTTTACATGGGGGACTCGAATGGCTGACGAAGAAGAAAAAAAATCAGGTGCCGAACTGCCTTCGACGCAAGAGCAAGTAGAAGCCCTTGAAAACCAGTCAGTATCTGTTCCTGAAGATTCTGTTGCCATTAACAGAACCCGAGGTGCTTATCAGCCGGGAAGTAAAAAATACACCCAGAAACTCAAAGAAAAAAAGGTGCCGCAGCGGGTGATTGCTGCGCAAATGAATCAGGTGGATCCTTTCACCGAGGACGACATCGATGACGAAATTGTCATTGCGCCCAGTCGTAACGTCATAGGAACTGCGTATCGAGATACGGCTCAAAAAGATGGCCAACCCAGTTTTCGTTCGGTGGCAGAGTCCAATTCAGGAGACGATACCTTAGCCCTGCAGTCTACAGATGATCGCAATGTACAAACAGTTTCTTTCAAAGTGAAAGGCATTCAGTGGCGCGCTGGCTTTGCGGATGCGTTGACCAATACGCCTCTGGGGCATTCTATCCACCCTAATCCTCTGCCTGGTTACAAAGATCAGATTCCTGAAAGTCTTCGTAAGTCAGGTATCGTTATCCGTCCCGTAAACCCACGTTTACGTACCGTACTGAATCAGTTACTTCCCCCCGACTTTCGTAAAAAAGTGTCTCGTCAGCGCAAAAAAACCGATCGTTTGCGTCTTCTGGCCATTTTTTACTTGCCGGGTACGCCTTCCTCTCATGTGGGGTTCATTCACGAATTTGTAGGCAGTAAAAACAACTTTAAATTTTACCTCTATATTCAAACCTCAGTGGGCAAAGCGCCGGTGGCGATTCTTGACGAGGTGTTAAAAACCCTTGAAGCAGGTTTGCCTGAGGGAGAGAAAGCCTCTGACCTTGAGGATTATGAGATTGCTCAGGAAGAAGACGAAATGCCCGATGTGGAGTTCGACTTCGCCGGGGAAGTGGAAAGCGCCATGAAACAGGCGGGAGACACGCTCAATAACTCCATTGTTGTTTACGGAGCCAAGCAAGCCAATCGCGTGGCCAAAGACTGGAGTCTGGAACTGATCCGTGTGGTGGATAAGGGCATTGCCTGGGTTATTCGTCGCGTGACGTGGTTTGTTATTCAACTGGCCAATAGTAAAATTATTCGCGCCATGGCGGCTTCGGTACAGTTCGTGAGTCAGCTCTTTGTGCGTTCGATCTGGGCCATCAACAAAATTCTCTTGATGATTGGCCGTTCGCCTATTACTCGCGCTATTTTTCAAAATATGGGCCGCGTGTTCAAAATCGTTGGCCGGTTGTTTATTGTGGCCTGGTTGGGCTTACGCTGGTTACTGGAATCTTCCGTGGCTATTTTTATGTTTCTGGGAACCTTTGCCAGAGATCCCAAGAACACCTCTTTTTCCGCCAGTTCTATTCAATTCCCCAGTTTTGGCCGGGGACTTTTTGGAGAAGAAAGCGGAGAAACCACAGAAAAGCCCAAAAAAGCCGACAAGAAAAAAGCGGCTATCAACAAAAAGAAAAATCAGATTACTGCCAATCGCAGCGCTGCCAAGCGGCGTTTGCCACCTCCTAAACCCATCAAAAAAGGAACTCCATCTCTGCCCAATAAAGGCGTAAAGCCGCTTTCGGTGCCCGGTAAAAAGGGAGCGGGTGGAAAATCTGCTGATGCCAAAAGCAGAGAGCTGGGTTACTTCGAGGATCAAGCCTTTTAAGGATTCAGTGTTACCTCATGCACGTGTGAACTGACACAAAATCCGGGTATTTCAGCACGTATCCCGTATCGCGCATTTTTTGATTTAAACAACGTTTGCCAGAAGGTTCATTCTGGGATTCAAAAAGAAGTGCTTCTGAGCTAAACCGCTCAAGGGCTTCTTTTTTTGTGCAGGGGTTGGAATCACTTGCCAGATATATGGGGTCGAGGGTGGGCATTTGATGTAAATGAAACAAAAATCCCACCGCGTCTTCACGATGCAGGCGATTCATGTAATGCAGCGGAGTCGGAATCACTTCTTTTTTTGAGAGTGTTTTCAAATAAGTGCTGCCTTCATCGTAAAGTCCTGAGAAGCGACACACGGCAGCTGTTTTTTGGGAGTGGACATTCAAAGACAAAATCGCTTCTTCTGCTTTGATTAAACTTTCGCTTCGGTAGTCATATCCTTGCGTTTCAGTATTTTCGTTGACCTTCTCACCCTTGTTTTCTGAGTAGACATGGCTACTGGATGTCAGGATAATTCTCTGGGGTTTATGGGCGTTGTTTAACGCCTTAGCGATGCGTGGAATATACTCTCCGTACACTTTTCGATAGTGCTCTTCGTTGCGCTGATCGGGAGTCAGAATGATGTAAGCACAGTCCGCCTCTTGTAAGAGTTGCGAAGGGATGGACTTTTCTAAATCATGAGAATAAGGTGTTATGGGAGCCGGAATGAGGGTTGTGTTTCGTCTAAGCCCCACCACTTTTTGTGTCTTATTGAGTTGTAATAACCTCAATCCCAGCGGGATACCCAGTTTTCCACAACCTATGATCAGTGTATTCATCTTTTATAAGTTCCTTTTACCTGCTCTAAATGCCAGACTTTCCAGGGATAAGCGCCCTCATGAGCTTTGGATTCAATTTGCCAGAAGGGGCTTTGAAAACGAGTCTGCTGTCCTTTTATTGTGCTGCTTTCAAAATCAAATTGGACCTGGTCAAGTTGGACCTCTACGTGTTGATATTGGCCAGTAAATCGGGGGGTGTACATTGATTTGTCTTCTCGAATGTCTCCTGTTAGGGCCTGTAGTTCACCTTCTGGAAAAGTTAGTTTTAATCCCTGTAGAAAGGTGTTTTCGCTGATTTTCTTGCCTTTCTCAATGTCTAGTTTCCAGGTTTTTTTGTCGGTGGACATGATGGAGGCGGATTCTAAGGTTTCGGTGACGTTTTGTTTTTCATCAGGAGGGGGTTCGGTGGTTTTACAACACCAGAGGCTAGGGCAAATAATCAAAAAAGCAAAGATGGTTTTCGTTTTCATACGTATATTTTTTTTCTTGTGTAAAGGATACTATGGGACCGGGTAGGTTTTGTTTTTGACAGAGGGCATGATGTGTGCCCATGTCGATCCAAATAACGTCTTTTGTAGTGGGAAGCAAGCGCAGAATGCCGGGTATATTCAACGGTTGTTTTAGATAAAGTTGAACCCGATTTCTACCGTATTTATCCTGGCTTTCAAGAGTTCTGAGTAGCGTATGGTTTTGGACTTTCACTTCGTGGGCTTCCAGACCAAAAGGTGCCTTTTGAAAATCATGATAAGCTTTTTCTAATTCACGAGTTTTGCCCTGAGTCTGTCGGGTTTCGGCATTGATAAAGCAACCGTTCAGAAAAAAAAGCGTGCAAAATAGTAAAAATATCTGAGTACAACGCCGCTTTGTTATCGACAACCTTTTCTGAGATGTGTTACATTGAAATTCGAATTCGGGGGTATAGCTCAGTTGGTAGAGCACTTGCATGGCATGCAAGGGGTCAGCGGTTCGAATCCGCTTACCTCCACTCTTTAAAAAAGTCCTTTCTTTGGAGGGGCTTTTTTTTATGCTTATGTTAGTATACTCAGGCATTGCTGATCGTTTCTATCAGTACCTTTTGCAGAGCTTCTGCATAAAAGGGCTTGACCAATACCGCTTTGACGCCCCGCGCGATATAGTTCTGAGTTTCGTAATTCATAGCATCTGGAATTAACAGAATGACCGAAGCATAAATATTTTGCGTTAGCACTTTTTCCGCAAAGGCAATGCCTGACATATCGGGCAGCAAATGATCCACAATTAACATATCGGGTTGATCTGCTTTGTAGTTTTCCAGAGCAGTTTGCCCCTGTGTGTAAATGCTTTTGATGCGCATATCCAAAGCTTTCAGGTTTTTGACCAGCAGCTGTTGTAAAAAAACGGAGGGTTCTACCAACGTTACTTCAGGCTCTAAAAGCATCATTAATCATCGGGAGTTCCGCTGACCACCCAGCCCGCAAAGGACTCCGTGATCCGGAAGTTTTTACCCACATAGCCTCTGGGAAAGTTATGTACGTATCCCAGAAAACGCATGATTTCTTCATCAGTAATATGTTCCATAACCTGATCCATGGGGATATTGGCATACATGCCGCTGGTGGGCGTGGGAATGGCTTTGGCTTTGGGAGCCACCTCGTGGAAGGCTTTGACAATTTCTTCCAAAATCATGGGAGCAATCACGTCTTCGCTGACCGTATAGCCGTGCTTACCACGCATTTGCTCAAGCGTGTAGAGGGGGCGTTTGCGATTATCGCAAAAAATAATGTTTTTTTCCGCCAGATCCAGAAAAGAAACTTTTTCCGGAGGCGTTGGTTCGGCTTCCACTTCCTCTTCCACCACTTCGGGTGCTTGTTCGGGTTTAGGTTGCACCAGGTTTTTCTCTACCAGTTTTTGATTGATGCGTTGGACCAGCAAGAATACGGGCTCTAATTGAGTGATGAGTATCGTGAGGAAGCGTGAAAATCCCGGAGATTTTTCTGAAATCATGTTGACCCGTTCACCGGGAGCCATATCGGGATTTAGCACACCTGTTTTGATATCTGAAATCTTTTTGAGCACATCCGTAATACGATCGGCCAATTTGTCTATGCGTTCTTCCTGGCTCGGGCGCTGTTTTCTAGGTGCCGGTGGCTCTTCCTCTAAGCGGGTAGTGGCCGCAGGAGATTCTTCCGGTGGTGGCTCCATGCCCGGACGTTGAGCCGGGTGAATAGTGGAGCCGATGACGCCGGTTCTCCGCTGTTCTGTTGCGGGTGGAGGTGGTGTTTCGGCTTCTTGAGCGTACGTTTCAGGTGTCGGTTCATGAGCGTCGTTGGGAACTTCTTCTGGATCAAGAGCCTGAGTATGACGCGCGGACTTGGTGGCCCCCATCATTAAAAAGTTAGTGGCCCGCGAAGACATTTTATTGGCGGGTGCCGAATTGCTCTCTTGATCAGGATTTGGCTCATTCATATATTTATTGTACAATGAATCAGTTGTTTTTTCGGTATTTTTTAGATGGACGAATCCCTGACCCGTTGATTCTTGTTTAACAGGTAACGTTCTCTAAGGAATTGTGATCAATGTATTTTACTTTTATAGAAAATTTTGCTTGATTAGATGATAAAGCTTACCCGGTTAGATGGACGTCAGTTCGTCATTAATGCTGAACTTATTGAAATTTTTGAGGCAACACCAGAAACCGTCATCACCCTGACGATTGATAAAAAGAGAATGGTGGTGCAAGAAGGTGTCGATGAAGTTTTGCAAAAGATCATTCAGTATAAGCGTCTGGTGTTCAGTGATTGGCCTGTTAAGAAGCATGTGCGAATCCCTGATTCTGACAATTCATATGACTGGATTGAAGCAGATGGATTGATCCCGGTGGACGAAGCCGATTCTGAAACAATGGCGGATTATCCGCACTTACAAGATTAGAGGCATATAAGGGGAAAGTAAAAATGGGCGTTATTCTCGGAATACCCTTGGTTCTTGCAGCCATTTACCTTTCAATGAGGATGAATGGTCAGAACCCCGCAAGTTATTATGATGAAGCATCTCTGCTGATTGTACTCGGAGGTGCTATGGGCTCGGCTGCCGTCGGTTCTGGCTTTGCCATGCTGTTCAAGCTACCGATTCTCTATTTACAAGCCATCTTGCCCTATCCCACCAAGCAAGAGTTGGTGGTGGTAGATATGAAGCGTATGGCAGAAAAAGCGCGTTCCGGCGGTCTTCCTGCGCTGACTTCAGAAATCCCCGTGGCGCCCAACGAATTTGTTCGTCGCGGTATCAAACTCCTGGTATCTGGTACGGACTCAGAAATTGTTCGAACCATTATGGAAGCAGAACTCGCCAGTTCCGAAACCCGTCACGGTACCAACACTTCCTTTCTGGACGCGCTGGCCGGTTATTTTCCCACTTTTGGTATGTTAGGTACCGTTCTCGGGATTTTCCAGGCCATGGCCAATCTGGACGATATGGCGGCCCTGGGTAATGCGTTGGCTCTGGCACTTTTAACCACCCTGTACGGTGTATTTTTTGCAAACGTATTTGTTTTGCCCGTCAGCGCCAAGCTCAAAACCAAGAACTCTACAGAGGTGCTGGTGAAGGGTATGTATATTGACGGTATGCTCGCTATTCAGGCGGGGAGTACTGCCGATACCATCGATAAGGTTATGAAATCCTACGTCGATGAGCGCACCCGTGCACGTATTGAAGGTGGCAAAGTGGGCAAGAAGAAGGTGGATAAACACATTGAGTACACCACCTACATGAACCCACAGGATCAGGAGCGGGCCATGGCCTTGATGGCCGAGGTCAAAAAAGAAACGGAATCCAAGAACTTAGGCATTGACGATGTGAAGCTCATGCTAGCGGAATTAATCAACGAGGCAGATGACAAAACCCTCATGAAAGATTTTGCGAATGAGTACATGAAGTACAAGCCCGTACGTAAGCTTCCCAAAGGCTCCAAGCGCAAAAACAAGCGCCGTAAAAAAGGCGGCGGTAAAAAACGTCGAATTTCAGAGGATTAATCCATGGCACGTCGTAAGGTAGAAAAAGAACCCGAAAATACAGAACGGTGGTTAACCACCTATGCGGATTTGATTTCGCTCTTGATGATTTTCTTCGTGGTGATGTTTGCTTCTTCAGAAATTTCTAAAGACAAACTCCTGTCCATTTCTGAGTCCTTGCGGCGTGCGTTAACCAACGAATCCGCCACGTCCAACTCTGTGGGGGTAGCGATTCTGTCAGATCCCAGTCGCTCCACCATTACGGCGGCCAGTGAAGCCATCAAGGATGCAGCCAAAGCCTTTGGTATTGATAAATCGGTAAGTTTTTCTACTGATGAGCGCGGTACCATTATTTCGATTGTGGACAGCCTCTTTTTTGCTCCCGGTCAAATTGGTCTCAATGAGCGTGTAGTCCCTCTGCTCAGAGAGGTGGCGCAATTCTCTAAAGACACTGATGCACGAGTGATTATTGAAGGTCATACAGACGACCGTAACGTGTCGGGAGATGGTCTCATTCAGTCCAACTGGGAACTGTCCGCACTCCGAGCTACAGAAGTGGTGCGCTTCTTTATTCAGGAAGTGGGCTTCAATCCCACCAAAATTTCTGCAGCGGCTTATGGCTCCACCAAACCGCTCGTCAATAACATCGGGGATGTCAACCGTGCTCGCAACCGTCGCATTGACATTATTCTCTTGAACGCAGAGGTGAGAACCCGTCGTACAGAGTCTAAAGAGTTAACCCAACTGGAACTTATAGAACGTACTCGTAAAGCCAAAGAAAGCGATGTGGATAAAATCCTCAATCCTTACGCAACTCCTGAAGAAGAGTAGGGTGTGAGAAAAAAAGAGCGTGCCCTGTGGGCCATTGCGACCCTGAAGTCTCTCTATCCTGACGCCCATTGTGCGCTTCATTATGACACGCCGTTTCAACTTTTGATTGCCACCATTTTATCGGCACAATGTACCGACGAGCGCGTGAATCAGGTAACTGCCATCCTGTTTGAAAAATACCCCACCCCGGAAGCATTAGCTAATGCTGACCTCAGCATTCTGGAACAAGATGTGAAACCTACCGGATTCTATCGCAATAAAGCCCTATCTATTCTGGAAACCGCGCGTGTGATTGTAGCAGAACACGGAGGAATTACGCCCAACTCTATACCAGAGCTGACCGCGCTCAGAGGAGTGGGTCGCAAAACTGCCAGCGTGGTGATGGGCAATGCTTACGGCCATGCAGAAGGTGTTGTGGTAGATACCCATGTGGGAAGAATATCCCGTCGTCTGGGTTTGACTAAACAGAAGCAGGCCACCAAAGTAGAACAGGATTTGATGAAATGCATTCCCCGTGAAGAATGGGTGCTGTTTCCTCATTTGATGATTGCTCATGGACGGGCGGTCTGCAAGTCTCGTAAGGCTGCCTGTGACCGCTGCGAGCTCGCGATACACTGTCCGGCAATCATCTAGTGCACGTCCATTACGACCTGACGATCGCAGACGATCAGTTAACGGCTTTTTTAACAGTACGAGAAGCTTTTTCCGGTCAGGGCCTTCCTTTGACTGAAGCTGTACTGAGAAATGTGTTGGCAGAATACGGAATTGTGTTTGGCATTCTCGAAAGCGGAGTCCAGCAGATTCTACAACAGGGGTTTGGCCATCAGGTGTTAATTGCCAGAGGAATTGCTCCCCTGCGCGGAGCAGACGCTTATTTTGAAAGCCTGGTGGTTTCTCGTCAGCAAAAATACTACGAACTCTGTGAACGTTTTTGTTCATTGGATGAAGTGTCTACCGCCGATTTCAGGCCACTGATGGTGCACGCCAGGCGTCCTGTGCTGAGAAAACATCAAGCCACAAGAGGTGCGCCAGGACTCAGCGTGACGGGGAATATTTTGCCCGGGACTTACGGTGAAAACTGCGAGCCTCCGGCCATGGAAAACCTGATTTCCTCGCAGCAAGACAAAAACCTCTGGCTTTCGGCCTGTAAAGGAATCTGTCTTTTTGATTTGCCTCATTTTATTGAAGTGCGCCCCATCCTTTTATTAGAACGCAACCTGACGGAGTCTCTGGCCTTTGATGGCATTGTGGCAGTTTTTGGACATGTTTCTGATATGGTGCGTCTTCGGGCTTCTGACGATGTGTTTATTACGCAGGTGGTGGAAGGAGCCGTCATTTTATCTCAGGGTAATATCTTCTTGCAGCAGGGGGTCAAGGGCAAACATAACGCCGTGTTGCGATCTTCAGGGAATATTCAGCTGGTTTTTGCAGAACACGCCACGTTGGAGGTGGGAGCTGAACTGCAGGCGGAAAGCCTTTCTCTTTGTCATACGTACACCCTTGGGAACTGTCATGTGGACTATATTTTGGGCGGTCAAACGCTAAGTGCTCAGAATATTGTGGTAAAAAGTCTGGGCTCTCGTGGTGTGAGCACAGATGTAGCTGCTGGATACGCTGATTATTTACAAGACACCTTACAGCAAATAGAATCAGAGCTCGAGCAGTTACAGTCACGCTTGAGTGAAATTGAAGAGAATCTCGCGGATCCCGTTTTTTTGATTGACAAAAAGAAGCAAATCTTGCGTCAGCATTATTATTACCAGCAGCCCTGTTTGACTTATGCCTATCAAAAAAAATCCCAACATTACGATTACCTCAAAGCTTTGCATCAACAGCAGGCTAATGCGTGTATTCAGGTGCAGCAGGAAGTTATGGCGGACACATTGGTGGAAGTGGCACGTTTTGAACATTATCAGGAAAAGTATCACCGTGGCGCTTTGACCTATCGGGCTGGGCGTTATGGAGTCCTGGTTTCAGAAGCGTCCGCCAGAGAATCAGAAGGAGTAAATTCATGAAGTGTGTGGGCATTGATCTGGGGGGCACCAAAATTCTTGCGGGTGTCATGGATGAAGAAGGACAGGTGTTGGAGATCTGTGAACGACCCACGCCTACTGTGGGAGACGCTATTTTCGAAGCCTTGGTAGATATAGTTAAACATTTTCAGCAACATCATGAAATTTCCGCCGTTGGAATAGGCACTCCTGGACAGGTCAGTTTTCCAGATGGAAAAATTCTGGGCTGCACCCCCAATTTGAAACAATGGCAGGGCCGAGAATTGGGTAAAGGTTTGTCGAGTGCTGTCCAGTGTGGTGTCAGGGTAGACAACGACGCAAATACGGCTACCATAGCGGAGTTAAAAGTTGGTTCTGGTTTGGGTTTGTCGGATTTTGTGATGCTGACGCTAGGTACAGGCTTGGGGAGTGGTAATGTGTCTGGTGGACGTCTTTCTCGAGGATATCACGATCTGGGGATTGGTTATGGTCATATGATTGTGGAACGTCAGGGACGGTATTGTAACTGTGGTCAGCAGGGATGTCTTGAAGCCTATGTGTCAGGTAAGGGAATCCAAAAAACCTATCGCCTGAAGGGAGGTGCCTTTAATGTCACATCGCCAGACATTTTTCGCCGTGCGCTTCAGGGAGAACCCCTGGCACAGGAAACCCTGGACCTGACCCTGGATATGCTGGCCACGGGCATTGTGAATATTTTTAACACGGTAGCACCCCAGGCGGTCATTCTTGGGGGCGGGATCTCCCGTCAGGGGGAAAATGTGCTTTTGAACCCTTTGCGTGAGAAAGTAGCAGGTATAATGGGTATGCCTTTTCAAACTCCTCAATCTATTTGTCTGGCTGCGTTAGGTTCTGATGCAGGGATGATCGGAGCGGGTTTATTGGCTTTTGACTCCTTATAATTAAGACACAACACTGGACGGTATCAATTCATGGCTGCTGACACAGAGCAATCTTTACAGCCCCGGCAGGCGCCTTTTTATCGTAAAAAAATCTTCTGGCTTCTGGTCGCCCTTTTTCTGGGCGCGCTTCTGGTGCGAGTGGACATGACGCAAATCATTCACGGTCACACCACAGACATCAATAACTTCAAAGCCTGGAGTATGCATGCGGCGCGCAATCCCTTTCGACAGTTTTACGAAAGTGTGGTGGGCAAGAACAATGGAGGTATCTGGGCAGATTACCCTCCCCTCTATATTCTTGTACTGTGGCTAACGGGTAAAATACAAATGCTCTTTGATCCCAATCTGGCCCAGTGGAAAGGCCCGGGATTCACGCTGCTGACCAAGTTACCCGCTATTCTGGCGGACCTGGGCTGTATGGCCTTTTTAATCGTCATCCTTCGCCGCTTTGTGGCATTGCCCCTGGCCCTGTTTGCAGCCCTTGTTTTTGCCCTGCATCCCGCGGTCATTTATGAATCCGCCATGTGGGGCCAGATTGACTCAGTAACTCTCTTGCTACAGCTTGCTGCTACCTGGTTTCTCATGCGTAGAGACTATGCTTCAGCTATTGTGGCCACCACCCTGAATATTCTCGTGAAGCCTCAGGGATTGATTCTGATGCCGCTGGTCCTGTTTGTGACCCTTTATAAAAAGGAATGGAAACATCTGCTGATTGGTCTGTTGAGTTCAGCATTAATCACCTTTGTCCTGACAGCTATTTTTGTGCCCTTTAACCAGATTATTCCCTGGCTTATGAAACAATACGGCAGCCAGGCAGACCTTTATTCCTATAGCTCGATTCAGGCCTTTAACTTGTGGTCCCTTAGCGGTATGTGGAAAAGCGATGCCCGTCTGGTGGCCGGGATTTCTCACAAAATTCTGGGGCTGATCTTTTTCTCCATCGCTTATGCCGGCGCGCTGGCCTACTATATGTTCAAACCCCGTGAAGAAGAACAGGACGAAAACAAAATTATTCTTCATGCCTCTGCATGGATTATGATCGCCTTTTTCTTGTTCCCCACACGTATGCACGAACGTTATTTGTATAGCGGTCTCTTTTTACTACTGGCTTCAGCCATTGTGCAAAAGCGCATGATGTGGCCTTTCATTATTTATTCAATAACCTTTTTAATGAATCTGTTTTACGAATTACCGGGCCACAATAAGGAAGCCATGGACAAACTCGGTTTCCCTCCGGTATTTACCCAGGTGAATAAATATCTGGACGGTCAGCTGCCTCAGGTATGGGGCGGGACTTTTGTCTGGTATAAAGTGGTGGCCGTTTTAAACCTTTTGCTGTTCGCCTATTTGCTCTTTCTCTGGTTAGCTGAACCTGTTCAGGATGCCGCCAGAGCCTTTTCAGATAAGTTAAAAGCATTTTTTACGGTAGATCCTGTGGATCAGGAGTCAAAAGGCGGTCTGCGCTGGATTCCTGCCCCTCAGCCTCTTGCTTTTACCGATGTGTGGACGCTGGCTGCGATTTTATTTTCTACCGCCATTTTGAAGCTGTGGCGTCTGGGCTTTCCCCCGGAAATGGTGTTTGACGAGGTGTACCACGCTCGTGCAGCCGGAGAGTTTTTGATCGCTGTTAAGCCGCTGGAGT
>CAYFGW010000050.1:0-22973 GCA_964342365.1 uncultured Candidatus Sericytochromatia bacterium
GGTGAGCTGTTTAAAAATATGTCTCCTCGCCCCCTTAATCCGCAAGAAGAGCAGGCAGAAGCGGCTCGCGAACGTTTGTCCCGTGAAGGTATCGCTAATCCCTCCACATTATTTGGTGGCCGCTCATGGGCGACCCCCGGACAAACCCTTGCCCAGCCCCATGAACTGGATTTTGAACCCACGCAGCCTCAGGAGCCCGTGGTGCTCACCTCCCTTGAGGAGGTCATGAAACAGAACGAAAGTCCGCACGTGGCTTTTGTAGATGAACCTGACGTGGCTGAGCCCGACGTAGAGGAGTCTGATGTGGAAGAGAATACCTCCCCTTGACCACGCCCTATCTTTTTTATTCCCGTGATTTTCTCGGTCACCAGACGGCGGGCCATCCGGAATCCCCGGAGCGACTGCTGACGATTTTAAAAACCCTGGATGCTCATCAGGTGCTGTCTCAATGCAAACAGATAGAGCCTGAACCGCTGTCAGAGCAGTTTATTTATCGCATTCACAACCCTCACTACGTGAAACGTTTTGCGCAATTTTGTACGCAGGCCGGCGAAGGGCAGCGCATTGACGAAAATACCGTGGTGTCCACGGGCACCTACCCTGCGGCCCGTAAAGCGGCCGGAGCAGCGGTTGGCATGGTGGACGCCTTATTGAACGGGCAATGCGACCGGGCTTTTGCACTGGTGCGTCCCCCCGGGCATCATGCCATGCCCCATTATCTGATGGGCTTTTGCTTTTTTAATAATATTGCCCTGGCTGCGCTGCATGCCCTGGAAACCCATCAGCTCAAACGGGTCGCCATTCTGGACTGGGACGCCCACCACGGTAACGGTGGAGAAGCTATTTTTTATCAGGACCCGCGGGTGTTTACGGTGTCCTGGCATCAGGACCCCAACTGGCCCGGCACCGGCGCAATTGAGGATGTGGGAGCCGATGCGGGGCGGGGATATAATCTGAATATCCCGCTGCCCAAAAAATACGGAACGCCCGCTTTTTTAAAAAGCTTTGATGCCCTTGTGGCACCGGCATTGCAAAAGTTTTCCCCAGAATTGGTGCTGGTGGCCGCCGGCTATGATGCCCACCATGCGGATATTTTAACGGAAATGGGCCTGAACGCCACCGGCTTTTCGATGCTCACAGAAGCGGTGATGCGACTCAGTGATCGGGTGGGGGCTAAAACCGGCTTTCTATTGGAGGGCGGTTACCAGTTAGAGGCCCTGAGTAACAGCGTGACGGCCACTTTGCAAACCCTTCTGAACGAAGAATCCAGGCCCTTTAAAGAAAGCTTTTTACCGGCCCTTGAAATGAATTATGATGATCTGGACGCTTATTTGAACCGGATTAAGGTACAGCACCCGTTTTTCAGCTGATAAAATACAGCCAGAACAAAAAGAGGAATGCCATGAAAAAAATACTTGTATTGACCAGTGGCGGGGACGCACCCGGAATGAATGCGGCCCTGCGCGGCATTATTCGTGAGGCCAGTTTCAACGATATCCAGATTTATGCAGCCTATGACGGGTTCAAGGGCCTGGTGGAAGGCGAAATCCTGCCTCTGACCAACCACGATATTGCGGGAACCCTCCAGCATGGCGGTACGATTCTTGGCACCGCCCGTTATCCTATTTTTAAGGAAAAACCTTATGTGATGAAGGCTTTTCACAACCTCAAACACAGAGATATTGAGGGCGTGATTGTCATCGGGGGCAACGGTTCTCTCACCGGGGCCCATCTGCTCTGTGCAGAAACGGGTATTCCTGTAGTGGGCATTCCGGCCTCCATTGATAATGATTTGCACGGTACTGATATGGCTATCGGGGTGGATACAGCTTTGAATACCATTGTGTATAACGTGGATAAAATCCGGGATACGGCTTCTTCTCACAGTCGAATTTTTGTCATTGAGGTGATGGGAAGACACTGTGGTTATCTGGCCTTGAATAGTGCCATTTCCTGTGGGGCTCTGGCGGTGCTGATGCCAGAGCTAGAAGACCAGTTTGAACCAGATGTGTTTGGTAATTTGATTTACAAGGCTTTCCGACGTTCTAAAAAACACGCCATCATTATTAAAGCAGAAGGTTTCACCCGCCACAGCGATGAAGAAATCAAATCCATGCTCAGCGGGTATATGATGGAGCGCGGCATTGAAAAAATCAGTATGCGCTTTACCAATCTTGGACACATTCAACGGGGAGGGGCTCCCACTTCTTTTGATCGCATTCTGGCCAGTAAAATGGGCTTACACGCTGTGCGACAACTGCTGGCCGGTGAATCCGATGTCATGGTCGGACTGGTGCGCAATCGCATTATTACCTCGCCGCTGGTGGACTGTGCCAAAGGTAAAAAAGAGCGGGTCATGGCCCTGTACGAAGAGTATATGCATCAGGAAATTATGATGGCCCGCAAGCTCACGCCACCCGTTTGATGAGGCGTCCGCAACCGGAAACAGTTCCCACAGCCCAGGTGAGAAATCAGTACGAACGTTACCCCTTCCCTCCGTTAGAAATAGGTGCGCTACAGGAAGTGCGTCCCTGTCAGGCAGACTATGCCTTTGCCCACTATTATCAGCGGGGAATGTTTCCGGCTCAGCAACATCCGCTCATTCTGGATGCGGGTTGTGGAACGGGGTTTTCTACATTGAAACTGGCGGAGCTGAATCCTACGGCACAGATCGTGGCCGTGGAGCTCAGTGCGGCTTCACAAGAGATTGCCAGAAATCGCCTGAAGCAAGCGGGCCACGAAGAGCGAGTTACCTGGATACGGGGCGATTTGCAAGAGCGGGACTTACTCAGAGATTACGCGGGCGCTTTTGATTATGTCCATTCTTCAGGGGTCATTCATCATATTCCCCATGCTGCCCGGGCCCTTAAAAACATGCGTAATGCTTTAAAGTCAAATGGAATGGGCTATTTTATGGTGTACGCCCGTCATGCCCGCCATCAGATTCAGCAGATTCAGGATATTTTGTACATGCTCTGGCAAGATCACGAAGACTGGCCCGCAGGCGTACGCTGTTGTCGACAGTTTTTTGAACAATTGCCCGCCACGCACGAACTCAATCAGTTTTACGTGCGTACCCGTAATAAAATGAAGTATATGCTCGGCGAAATTGCAGCGGACTCGGATGCGTTTCTGGTGGATACCTATTTGCAGCGCTGTGAACACCTGTGGGATGTGGACGCCTGGTTTGACTTACTTCAGGCCCATCACTGGCATCCGGGACGCTGGCTGGATGAAGCAAGCTGGGACGTGGGGCATTACCTTAAAGATCTCAAGCATGTTTTGGAAGGCACAGATAGACCTGCCCGCGCTCGTTTACGCCTTGCTGAACGCCTGCGCCCGCCCCACAACTTTTCCTTGTTTGTGGAAGGATCGCACGTGGAGGGGGTGCAAAAGCAACCCGTCTCAGCACCCATGGAAGTGCTTCCTGAAACCGTGTGCAGGCACTTTCTGTGTTTTCGTATTCAGCAACAAAGAGGGCGCTATTTCCTGAACAATCAAATGGGGAAACAGCTGGTACTGTCTGCTGAAGAAGTGAACCTGTGGCAGCAACTGGACGGTCAAGCAACTGCTCAGCAGTTGCTTGACCGTCTAACCTCCGCGGAATGGGACTGGCCCCGGCTCAAAAAGACGCTACAGCTGTGGCTGGAGTTGTACCTGATAGCCCCTATTGGGCTGTCCAGCCCCCGTCAATTGACAGAATAGAGCCGGTCATATTGCGGGCCGCTTCTGAGCACAAAAATACGGTCAATGCTCCAAGATCCTCAGTTTCTGTAAAGGCACGGGTGGGTTGTGCTTTGAGTAAAACGTCTCGCTTTACTTCTTCTTCGGTCATATTGCGCGCTTTTGCCGTATCAGCAATCTGGTTTTCCACCAGAGGCGTTTTTACATAGCCCGGGCAAATGGCGTTGCAGGTGATACCGCTTTCAGCCAGTTCCAGAGCCACGGTTTTGGTGATTCCCGCCACACCGTGTTTGGCCGCCACATACGCCACTTTGTAAGGAGAGGCCACCAGAGCATGGGCCGAGGCCAGGTTAATAATGCGTCCCCAGCCCTTTTCTTTCATCAGAGGAACCGCGGCCCGAATGGTGTGAAAGCTGGAGCTTAAGTTAATGGCCAGGATTTGATCCCATTTGTGGATGGGGAAATCTTCTACCGGTGCCACGTGTTGTACCCCGGCGTTGTTGACCAGAATATCTACACTGCCCAGCGATTGGTGCGTAGAGGCGATCATGGCTTCGATTTCATCAGGCTTTGTCATATCTGCGCTGCTGTAAAGTACGGTGACACCGGTTTCTTGTTCCAGGGCCAGGCGGTCGGCTTCAATCTGTTCGGGATTGCCAAAACCGTTGAGCACTACATGACAACCGGCCCGGGCCAGACTGCGGGCAATACCCTGACCGATGCCACTGGTGGAACCGGTAACGATGGCCGTTTTGTTACTAAGAGACGTATTGAGAGACATACAAACACCTTCTTTTTTGTTTTGCTGTATTCTAGCAGGGCTCACTTACATACAGGTTACACGCTCAGGGTGACACTGGCCCTTTGAGGCCTGAGAGGGCTGTGTTAAGCTAGTGCCATGATTGGTATTTTAGGTATTGTTCTTTCTCTGGGTTTGTTGATTTATCTGGCCTTTCGCGGTGTTACCGTGCTGGTGCTGGCCCCTTTATTGGCCATGCTTGCGGTGATTCTCAATGGCGGGGTGCCGGTGCTAGCCTCCTATACTGAAGTGTTTATGACTTCTTTTGCGGGATATGCCAAAGCCTATTTCCCGTTGTTTTTGCTGGGCGCTATTTTTGGTAAAGTGATGGACGATTCGGGCAGCGCCCGGGCTATCGCCGAGCGCATTGTCAAAATCCTGGGCAAAGACCGCGCCATTCTGGCCATTGTGTTGTCCTGTGCCCTGCTCACCTACGGTGGCGTTTCGCTTTTTGTGGTGGCTTTTGCGGTATACCCTATTGCTGCCGCTCTTTTTCGGGCCGCAGATTTGCCCAAAACCCTGATTCCAGGATCCATTGCTCTAGGTTCCTTTACCTTTACCATGACAGCGTTGCCCGGTTCTCCCCAGATTCAAAACGCTATCCCCATGCCGTATTTTGGCACCGATACCTATGCTGCTCCTATTATTGGTCTCGTGGCTGCCGCCATTATGTTTGGTGGGGGCGTGGGCTGGCTTAATTTTCGGGCGCGTCGTGCCCAGAATAAGGGGTTAGGCTATGGTGACCATGCGGATAATAAAGCCGAGACGCACGGTAAGCTGCCTTCTTTTTTGACGGCGCTGTTGCCTATTATCGTCGTGCTGGGGCTCAATTTTGTACTGTCTAAGTTCGTTTTTGGCCAGATGGATTTGAGCTATCTTAAGGAAGCACCTTACAATATTAAACCTGATAAAGTGATCGGACAGTGGAGTTTGATTCTGGCCGTGGGTGCAGGAATTCTTGCCACCCTCGGTATGCATTGGAAACGTTTTAAAAAGCCCACTGACTCCGTGAATCAGGGGGCTCTGGGGTCTTTGTTAGCTATTGTCAACACCTGCTCAGAGGTGGGTTATGGCAACGTTATTTCCAAGCTGCCCGCCTTTGATACCATCAAAAACGGTATGCTGGGAATTTCTAATAACCCCTTAATTTCAGAGTCTATTTCCATTTCGGTACTCGCAGGCATTACCGGCTCCGCTTCTGGTGGGATGAGTATTGCGCTGGAAATTCTGGGCAAGACCTATTTAGATATGGCGGCAGCGGTGAATATCGATCCGGAAGTCCTGCACCGGGTAGCCACCATTGCCTGTGGCAGTCTTGATGCTTTGCCTCATAATGGCGCTGTGATTACGCTGCTGGCCATTTGTGGTTTAAGTCATAAACAATCCTATGCGGACATTGGCATGGTGGCCGTGGTCATTCCGCTGGCGGCTACCGCATCAGCGGTTATTCTTGGCAGTCTGGGCATTGTTTAGATTCAGCTTGTAAGTTATCTGTAAGTCCAAAACTCTATACTCTCTATATAGAATTAGCGTATTCGAAATGAGCGCAACTTGAAGGGAGTATCATATGCAGTCTCAACAACTTCAGCAAAAAAATATTTTTTTAACGGGTGCCGCTCGTGGCATTGGAGCTACCTGTGCCAGGCATTTTCTGGAACAGGGAGCGCGGGTGTTTCTGGTGGACAGAGAGCAAGAAACCCTGGAGAACCTGAAACAAGAACTTATACAAGATCTAGATCTTAGCGAAGACAAGGTTCTGCACGCGGTCTTAGATATTACCGACGCCAATGCCGTAAAGCAGGCGGTGAGTACCATGAACGATGCCTGGGGCAGCGTGGATGTGCTGGTGAATAACGCAGGCATTACGCGAGATGCGCTCACGGCCAAAATGACCCCGGAGCAATTTGATGCGGTGATTCAGGTGAACTTAAAAGGACCTTTTGTCTGTGTGCAAGCGGTGCTTCCCTTTATGCAAGCTCAAAACAGCGGCGTGATTTTAAATGCGGCGTCAGTTTCGGCTCTGGGTAATATGGGACAGGCCAATTATGCTGCTAGCAAGAGCGGTTTGATTGCCATGACCCGCACCTGGGCCATGGAATTTGCCCGTTATCAGATTCGGGTGAATGCGGTAGGGCCCGGTTTTACCGATACAGAAATGCTGCGCACCATTCCTGACGAAGTGATGGGAAAACTGTTAAAACAGGTGCCTTTGCGCCGTCTGGCACGGCCTGAAGAAATTGCCGCCACCTATGCTTTTCTGGCCAGTGATGCTGCGGCCTTTATTACGGGACAAACGCTGTATGTAGACGGCGGACTGACCTGCGGATTTTAAGAGGAAAATAGAATGAGCAATACGATGAATAAGACGAAAAGAATGCCGAAGCGGGAAGACCAGTTTGACCAGTTTATTGCGGCTTACTTTGACAGACTCTGGGCCAACCCCACTTACTTAGGGTTTATGGGTAAAAATTTGCGGGAGTTATTTGAATTGCGCAAACAGTTCAATCACACCTTTGAAACCCTGTGGGGACTTTTGAATCTGCCCAATCAAAATATGCAGCAACGCACGCTGCATCTGCTGAATACCCTGACCAGCGAATGGCGCTTTGAACAGGAAGAAACCGATGCCCGTCTGTCCCATCTGGAAGAAGACCTGGCTGAGATCAAGCGCGATCTTAAACAATTGCTCAACGCCTCCAAGGAGAAACAAAATGCTTGATACCCTTTTTGAAAACACCCTTGAATCTCCGCTGGCCGTGGCCCAAAAAAGCTATCGGCGAGAACAGGTCACTCCCATGCACGCGGTGTACACCGAAAACAAGTTGACCCTCTGGAAAGTTAACAACGAGGACGTCACTCACAAAACCCCGCTGTTGCTTGTTCCCGCTTTGATCAACCGCAGCTATATTCTGGATCTTAATGAAACCAATAGTTTGTGTAAATCCCTCAGTGACAAAGGCTACGCTGTTTACCTGGTGGACTGGGGAACCCCCGGGCCCGAAGATCGCTGGCAGGGTTTTGCAGACGTGATTCAGGGGCCCATGCATCGTATGGTGCGTAAGGTGACACGCATGCATAAGGAGCGTCCCGTGCTCTTTGGGTACTGCCTGGGTGGTATTCTCAGCATGATTTACGCCAGCTGTTTCCCTGAGCACGTGTCGGGTCTGATTGCCATGACCGCGCCCGTGGATTTTAGTAAAGCCGGACATATGGCGCTCTGGACCGATGAAAAATACCTTAATGCCCCCGCTCTGGTGGATGCCATGGGCAATGTGCCGCCGGAGCTGATTCAAAACGGCTTTGTGGCTTTAAAACCTGCTCAGTTTATTAAAAAATGGCGCAGTGCCTGGCGTAAACAGGACAACCCTTCCTTTTTACAGGCTTTCTTTACGGTGGAAAACTGGGTGAACGACAATATTCCCTTTCCAGGGAACACCTGGGCTGAGTACATTCAGTGGCTGTATCAGGACAATCGCCTGCTTCACGATCAGCTCTGGATTGGTGATAAACATGCCACTCTGAGTAATATCACCTGCCCGGTGCTCACCATTCTGGCAGAGACTGACCATATTGTTCCTCCGGAATCAGCTCAGCCTCTGCACGATAAAGCGGGTGCCCAAGACAAAACCGTGCTTACACTGCCCGGAGGGCACGTGGGCATTATTGCCAGTGGTAAGGTGTTTCCACAACTGGTGAGTTCTCTGGAGGACTGGCTGCAGAAAACGGTGAATTAGTCAGGAGTGAGTCAGCCCTTTACAAAATCAGGGCGTTGACTTGCGCTCCGGCCTCATAAGCCTCATGAACCGGCAACAAGGCGTTGGCGCGGGCAGCGGTCCAGAGATTGGAGCTGCCCTGGCCCACAAAGGGTTCTAGCGTTTGTTCTTCAGCATCATAAAAGGCGCGCATAAAGTGCAAACGGCCTGAGGAAGGCTTCACCGCATGAAGCAGGCGCGCCTTTTGCGTGGGTCTGAAAGTTTGTGTTGCCCCCAGCATCTGTTTGAGGGCAGGACGCACCAATAGCTCAAAAACCACCAATGCTGAAGCGGGGTTGCCGGGAATGCCAAAGCACAGCTTTTCAGCCAGCGTGCCAAAGAGGACTGGCTTACCGGGCTTGATGGCCACTTTCCAGAATTTTTTTTCTAATCCCAGTTTGAGTAAAATATCCTGCACATAGTCAAAGTCTCCCACGGAGACGCCGCCTGAGCTGAGCACCATATCACAGGTGCTAAAGGCTTTTTCGAAAGCCGCCTGAATCGCCAGCGGATTGTCTGGCAAAATACCGAATTTTACGGGAATGGCTCCTGCTTCTCTGACACAGGCTGCCAGCGTATCGCTATTGCTGTCTCGGAGTTTACCCGGAGTCAGCGGAGCCCCCACAGGCAGTAATTCTGAGCCAGTGGCCAGAATCGCCACTCGCGGTACCTGATGTACGGGTACGTTCACATAACCCAGGCTTGCCAGAAGTCCAATGACCGCGGGGCGCACCTGTTGTCCACTTTTTAACAACGTATCGCCCAGGGTAAATTCTTCGCCCTGTTTGCGGATATGCTGTCCCAGCTTGAAAGGGCCTTCAAAGGTGATTTCTTTGTGGTTAACCTGCGTCCGTTCAATGGGGATTACCGTATTCGCTCCTGCAGGAACGGGGGCTCCTGTCATGATCTTAGCGCAGTGGTGAGAGAGCAATTCATCATGCTTATTTTCCCCGGCGGCAATCACCTGACTCACATGGCGGGTAATTTCACTTTTATTCAGTTCATGGGGCTGCAAACATAAGGCATAACCGTCCATGGCTGAATTATCGAAGGCCGGGGCATACTGGGGACTAATAATGTCGTCAGAAAGAATGTGGTGCAAACTGTCCTCAAGGGGCACTGTGGCCACCCGGGGGGCGGCCACAGCGAGCACCTGAGACTGTGCTTCATTTAAGGGAATCATCAGGAGTCCTTGTGATGGGATTTCCAGGTTTCTTTGAGCACGTCAAAGAAACCACCCTTTTTTTCGCTTTTTTCTTCAGCGCCTATGCTATCACCTTCTGTGTAAGAAAATGAGGAACCGGTACCGGTTTCCAGGGCATACAGGCTTTCTAAAAGCTGACGCTGCTCTTTGTCCACAGAAGTAGGCACCGCCACGTTGACAGTGAAATACAGATCACCCCGGGTAGCGGAAGCGTTCAGCAAGGGTACGCCTTTGCCTTTCAGCTTGAAAACAGCGCCGGGCTGAGTCCCCGCGGGCAGCGTAAATTTAGTGCTGCCTTCCAGGGTGGGCACCTCGATTTTATCGCCAAGGGCCGCCTGAGCATAACCTACGGACAGTTCTGTATGTAGGTCCTGGTCCCGGCGTTCAAAGACACCGTCAGGATCTTCCTGCACCCGCAGGACCAGATAGAGATCGCCCGCCGGGCCACCTCTGAGTCCTGCATCTCCCTCGCCGTTAAGACAGAGACGAATGCCTGAGTCTACACCAGGAGGAATGGGAACCTTCAGCTTTTTCTTTTTCTTGAGCGCTCCGTTGCCCTTACAGTTTTTGCAGGGGTGTTCGGCGAACTTACCCTGCCCCTGACATTTGGGGCAGGTGGTCACATGGGCAAAAGTGCCAAAAGCCGTACGCTGGTGCTGCTGAATTTGACCGTTACCTTTACAGGTGGGACAGGTGGTTAACTCGGTTCCGGGTTCTTTTCCATCACCGTCACATACTTCGCAGGCTTCTAAATGGCTGATCTCCACTTCGTGGTCCACGCCAAAGATGGCGTCTCTAAAAGAGACTTCCACATCCAGGCGTAAGTCGGCACCACGCTCGGCACGAGAGCGTCTTTGACCGCCGCGCTGACCCTGAAAGGGATCTCGCGAACCGCCAAAGAAGGCCTCGAAAATATCGCCGAGACCGCCGCCTCCAAAACCGGAAAAGTCCTGAAAGCCACCGCCGCCAAAGCCTCCACCCATACCGCTCATGCCGTCATGACCAAAACGGTCGTAGGCGGCACGGCGCTGGCTGTCGCTGAGCACGTCGTATGCTTCTGAAATTGCTTTAAACGTTTCTTCGGCCCCGTCGTCTTTATTTACATCCGGGTGGAACTTGCGGGCCAGATTGCGATAGGCCCGCTTAAGTTCACTGTCGGATGCGTTTTTTTCGACGCCGAGGACTTCATAATAATCGCGTTTTGACACGATCGGGCCTCGTTACTTAACCTCTTCGTAGTCAGCGTCTACCACGTTATCGTCTTCTTCAGACGACGCTTCTTCGCTGCCACTGGTTTGGGTGTTATCTCCACCTTCGTCTTTGTACATCTTGGATGTCGCAGAGTACATGGTGTCTTTAAGTGCGTTGATTTTTGCGTTCACATCATCGAGATCGTCGCTGTCAATGACGCTGCGCAGATCTGCTAAAGCATCTTCCACGCGGGTTTTTTCGTCATCGGGCAGCTTGCCTTCGAGTTCTTTCAGGCTCTTCTCTGTGGAGTACACGAGGGTATCGGCCTGATTGCGAACTTCTGCTTTTTCGCGGCGCTTTTTATCGTCAGAAGCAAATTGCTCTGCATCACGCTTCATGCGTTCAATCTCATCATTGTTGAGACCGCCGGCATTGGTAATGGAGATTTTTTGCTCTGTGCCTGTGCCTTTGTCCTTGGCTTTAACGGAAACAATACCGTTAGCGTCAATGTCAAAGGTGACCTCAATTTGAGGCACGCCCCGGGGAGCAGGCGGAATGTTCTCTAAGTTGAAACGGCCCAGGGTCTTGTTGTCGGTAGCCATTTCGCGCTCACCTTGCAAGACGTGGATTTCAACGCTGGTTTGACCATCAGCAGCGGTAGAGAAAATCTGACTTTTGCTGGTGGGAACCGTGGTGTTGCGATCAATCACGCGGGTGAATACGCCGCCGAGGGTTTCAATACCCAGAGACAGTGGGGTTACGTCCAGTAAGAGAACGTCTTTGACTTCACCGCCGAGAACGCCTGCCTGGATAGCAGCACCCATGGCGACCGCTTCATCAGGGTTGATGCCTTTGTCAGCTTCTTTGCCTAAGAATTTTTTGATGGCTTCCTGTACCGCAGGAATCCGGGTAGAACCGCCCACGAGCAGGACCTTGGCAATTTCGCCAGGTTCCATTCCGGCGTCAGCAATAGCCTGGCGCATGGGTGTAATAGTGGCTTCTACCAGATCGGCGGTCATTTCGTCGAACTTGGCGCGACTCAGGGTCACGTTCAAGTGCTTGGGACCGGTTTGATCTGCGGTAATAAAGGGCAGGTTGATTTCGGTCTGAGGAACGCTGGAAAGCTCAATTTTGGCTTTTTCAGCGGCTTCTTTTAAACGCTGCAGCGCCATTTTATCCTTGGATAAATCCACGCCCTGGTCTTTTTTGAATTCTTCGATCAGCCAGTCAATAATGCGCTCATCAAAGTCGTCTCCGCCGAGGTGGTTGTTGCCGCTGGTGGCTTTGACTTCAAAAACCCCATCACCGAGTTCTAGTAAAGAAACGTCGAAGGTACCGCCGCCAAGGTCAAAGATCAGCATGGTTTGTTCGCCATCTTTGTCCATGCCGTAAGCCAGGGAGCTGGCGGTAGGCTCATTGATAATCCGCAGCACTTCCAGACCGGCAATGGTGCCCGCATCTTTGGTGGCCTGACGTTGGGCATCGTTAAAGTAAGCGGGAACGGTAATAACGGCCTGGGTTACTTTTTCGCCCAGATACGCTTCTGCGTCCTGCTTGAGTTTGCCAAGGATCATGGCGGAGATTTCCTGGGTGGTGTAGTTTTTGCCCAGGGCTTCTACTTCTACCATGTTGTCCTTACCGCTAGAGGTGGCGTAAGGATAGCGCTCACGCTCTTGCTTGGTGTCGTCCCAGCGACGACCGATAAAGCGTTTGATAGAGTACACGGTGTTTTCGGGGTTGGTAATGGCCTGGCGCTTGGCGATCTGACCTACCAAACGCTCACCGGATTTGGTGAATGCCACCACAGAAGGGGTTAAACGGCTTCCCTCTGCGTTGGGGATGACGACGGGCTTACCGCCTTCGAGAACGGCCACCACGGAGTTGGTGGTCCCTAAATCGATTCCGACTACTTTACTCATATAATTCCTCCTGGAAAAACCTTAAGATTCTTTTGATACTTTTACAATAGATGGACGTATCAGGCGACCATGCATGACATATCCTTTTTGAAATTCCTGAAGAACGGTTTCATCAGGGACTTCATCACTGACTTCTGAAGCAATGGCTTCATGAAATTCGGGGTTGAAGGGCTGGCCCACGGCTTCTACCACAGAGACATTGGCCTTGGTCAACACCTCAAGCAACTGCTTTTGAATCATACGGACACCTTCTACAAAGCTTTCCATATCTTCACTCTGGCTGTCTGCCTGGGCTTGCAGGGCCCTTTCAAAGTTATCTAACACAGGCAAAACGTTGGCCACGACCTGTTGACCGGCGTACTTTGCCATTTCTTCTTTTTCACGGGCGTGACGACGCTTATAATTTTCAAAATCTGCGGCCACACGCATCAGCTGATCGTTGCGGGACTTCAGGGTTTCCACCTGTACTTCCAGATCGCGCAACTGCTGATTGTCAGGAGCTGCCGGTGCTTCAGCCTCCGGGGGAGCTTCCTCAACCGTTTCTTCTTCGAGTTCTACGATGTCTTCAACGTCCTGATTGAGTTCAAGATCGTCGTGTTCTTCTGTGTGCTCCATTTTTCCTCCGTTAGATTCTTTATTGTTCATTAAACAGCTCACTTAAAGATTGAGTCACATTGCTGGCTACGCTTTGCAGTAAAGCCATGACCTTTGAATAATACATCCGCGTGGGGCCGAGGACACCAATCATGCCGCTGGCCTTATGGTCAATATAGTAAGGGGTTGCGATGAAACTACAGTTATGAAGTTCCTGATAAGGGTTTTCGTAACCGATTAAACAGTATACATTATGTGATTTCTGAAGGCTGCCCTTATTAAACGAATGTAAAAGATCGTGAATGAAGTGATCCTTTTCCAGCAAATTCAGAATGGGAAAAGCGTTTTCCATACTCTGGAACTCAGGCTCCTGCAAAAGATAGGGTGTTCCTGACAAAAACACTTTTTCATCCCGCTGGACTTGTGCATATATTTCTGACACCGTATCCCGCACCAGCTGTTCGTAACGCATCATTTCTCGATCTAAGGGACGGGTCACCATGCGGTGAAACAACACGTCAATAGACGAAAAGCGCTGAATTTGTTCGTTCAGATAATGATTCAGAAGGTGCAGGGTATCTGCATACAGGCTATGGGGTAGTTTGAGCACGGAATGACGGCGCAGGCCGTTTTGATACATCAGTTCCATCACCATGACATGTTCATCAAGAGCCTGGAGCTGCATTTGTGAGAGCGAGTAGGTCTGTGAACGAGGTGTTTCGGCCACTACCACGCTTTCGGTTGCCTCTGACAAAATACGAATAGCCTGAGACAGTACGGCTTCCACCGCCCGGGACGTTTGCTGTAAACGTTTCACAAACTGTGTTTCTTCTTGAGTAGGCGTATAAGCGGTCATGAGATGATCCACAAAAAAACGATACCCTTTTTGAGACGGAATACGACCCGCAGAGGTATGGGGTTGAGACAGTAAGCCCACCTCTTCAAGATCCGCCATTTCATTACGAATGGTGGCCGGGCTAAAGGTAAACCCGTGCCGCTGCATAATGGTGCGGGAGCCCAGAGGCTCACCGTGCAGGATATAATCCCGCACAATGGCATCCAAAATTTCTTTCTTCCGTTGCGACAAACGATACTCGATTTGCATAAGCCTTCACCGTTTGGATAAAACGTTAATTGATAGTATATTAGCACTCTATCAAATATAGTGCTAGTGGTTCAAGTGGTTTATGCTTAGCATGTCTCTACGGATTGCCATACAGGTTAGATTCACCGCCGTCGATGGCAATCACCTGACCGCTGATATAACTATTTTTATCGCTGAGTAAAAACGCTACCACGTTCGCTACGTCTTCGGGTTCGCCAAGACGACGGGTGGGGTTGTTTTTGGCAAATTCTTTTTGTGCCGCTTCGGGATCTTCAGGATTTACCTGCTTGAAGGATGCGGCCACCATGGGAGTAAGAATCGCCCCGGGTGCGATGGCGTTGGTCAGGATGCCGTGCTGACCGTATTCTATAGCTGCGTTCTTGGTCATGCCTGCGACCGCGTGTTTACTAGCCACGTAAGGAGTCTGATTCAGGACGCCGCGAATGCCGCCCACGGAGGCCACATTAACAATGCGCCCATAGCCGTTTTTCTTCATGACGGGAATAATGTGTCGTAAACCATAATAAACACCCATCAAGTTAATATCAATCACCTTTTTGAAAACGTCCATTTCATAGTCCGCCAGGTGAGCCTGCTTGCCCTCAATGCCTGCATTATTATAAAAGCCGTGGATTTCTCCGAAGGTTTCTACAGCCTGATTGACATAATTTTTTACGTCTTCTTCTTTCGAAACATCCGCTACAACCGCAAGCGTTTCCAGAGGAGCGTACTCCGACTTGAGGTGTTTTTCTGCGGACTGAAGTTCTTCTTTGTCGACGTCCACCAGTACCAGTTTAGCTCCTTCTTTAGCCAGTGCCTGGGCTGCTGCGAAGCCCAGGCCCATGGCTGCTCCTGTAATAACAATAACTTTATCTTGCATAAATAATCTCCTTTTGCTTATATTAAAAGCGTCTCACGGGCTGAAAGTTCAGGGGTGTTAAAAACATGTATAAAAGCTTGAACATATATACAGAGCGCTTGTATTTGCGCCCTATTAAATCAGAGGATGCGGCTGCCTATGCAGAACTACTCAGTGACCCCACCGTTCATCCTTTTGTGACTGAGCAAGGGCCGCCTCAGAATATCGCGGTGTTATTGGCACAAAAACAAATGGATCTTTTGCAAAAGAAAAGCCTAACCCTGTCCATTTGTTTTGAAGAGAGTTTTGTGGGTTATGTCAGCGTGCATCAGTGGCAACAGATTCGGCCAGCGATCAGCTATGCGATTTCTCCTTGTTTTCAGAAGCGTGGCTTTGCCAGAGAAGCGTTACAAGGGCTTTTACACGCTCTACCCCATGATGGTGTGCGCAAGCTGGTGGCACAAACCCATTTTGACAATATTGCTTCTGTGAACCTGTTGCTGGCTGTAGGGTTTGAAGAACAAGCGTCTACCCTTACCCGGCGTGTTTTTCACTGGCACGCCTGAGCTTTACATCGGACTCTCTATTGTGTGATCTGAGATCCATCTGCTTGCGCTTTAGGCAATACGGATCTAGTATTTATATACTAAAGGTTAAATTAAAGATAAATAAGAATAAAAAAGGACTTAAGTGGATATGTTTATCAAAAAGAGTATATTATTCTGGATGACCACGGGAATAGTTCTGGGCACCTCTGCTATTCCCACTCAACCTCAGCAAGCCTACCCCACGGTTTTTGGCTATCGCGCCCAGAAAGAACATATCTCTCTCACTGAAGACGGTCACGTGCGTTTTGGTTTGAAGAACCCACCGGTAAAACAGCAGCCATATCTGGTCAAAGATATGGAAAATCTGGCCCGTCAACTGAATCAACTCCGCGCAAAGCGCCAGCTGAATCCTGCTTCTATTACGCCCGTCATTGCCGGAACGCCTCCGGATTTGCATTATGAAATCTGGCACAAAGGCACTTTCCTGATGACCTTAAATCCCGCCTGGAAGCAGGTTCACGAAAGTGATTTGAGTTGCCTACTGCGTTTAACCAACGGACTGAGAGAAAGCCTCGGTGCGGCGGCCACAGATCGCATCAGCAGTCGCGTACATCATCAAAAAGGTCATGCTTCCTGGTACGGCGGGTTTTTTCACGGTCGTTTAACCGCCAACGGCGAGCGCTACGACATCGGAAAACTGACCGCGGCCCACAAAAAGTTGCCTTTTGGCACCCGTGTGTTGGTGACTAACCTCAAAAACAAAAAGTCTGTGGTGGTAAAAATCAATGATAGAGGACCTTTTGTAGGCGAGCGTATTATTGATTTGTCTCCGGCGGCTTTTCAACGCATTGGTCATCTGGGGCAGGGTGTCATGCAGGTCAAACTGACCGTTCTTTCTTGAGGTTAATAAAAGATTAATATTTAATTAAAAAAAGTATAATATCAAGTAAGTTTATGGGGCGATTAAGGATAAGGTAAGAAGAACAACACAAAGTTAAGGTTCAGGACTTACTTATGAATATGAAAATTTCAGCTCGCCCCTCCGTCAATCCCTTCCAAAACCCCGCCGCTTCGCGCCCCGTAAAGCCTGCACCTGCTTCATCTCGTAACACCATTTCCACACAGGACACCGCGTCTTTCACCCACAAACGGGGGATTCCCGTTACGCTCGCTAGCAGTCCTTTTGGAAATGACCCTTTCGGCAGCGACCCTTTTGACGGCGGATCCACCGGCCGTGATCCTTTCGGAAGCCGCCCCATCGATCCTCCTGGCCGAGATCCCTTCCACAGAGATCCCTTTGGTCGCGATCCTTTTAATCAGCCCAGCCGCCCGGATAATGGCCCGATTATTCCAGACGATCCTCGCTATGATCGCCCCAACTATGATCGTCCTTATCGCCCCGCACCTCCCATCTGGAACGATCCCTTTGATCGCCCCAACTACGACCGTCCTTACCGCCCTGCGCCTCCCGTCTGGAACGACCCCTATGACAATCCCGTTTACGACAATCCCGGCTATGATCGTCCTATTTACAGTGAGAGTGCTTATGAAATGATCTACGCCATGGAAGGCAGCAGCAGCGATACCCGTTCCGCCCTGCGTATGATTGAAAGCAGCCTGCGCCCCGGAGAGACCATGCAAGATGGTGCTCAAAGCTACATTCGTTTGCTTCAAGCGGAAGGCGGAGCCAGCAGCTCTAGCGATGCCCGCGCTGCTTATCGTCTGATTAACGATAGCTTGCGTTATGATGAGTCTCGCCTGATGGCAACTCGCAACTACGAAGACTTACTGTGGGCCGAAGGCGGGGCCAGTGGTTCCAGCGATGCCCGCGAAGCCTATCGTCTGATTAATCGTTATTTAAATGACTATGACAGCCGCACGGCTGAAACCAGCCGCTTTGTGAATCTGCTCAATATTCACGGCAGTCACTCCAGCAGCGCTGCTCGTGCAGCTTACCGAGCCATTAAGGCCTGGTAAACAGAGCGTCCTGAATACGCCCCTGACGGATTTCGCACAGTAAATCAGTCAGGCTTACCGTATCGGGTACCTGCCACTTTAAACTCTGACACAGCCTCCCCAGAATTTGTTCCGGGGAGGCGCCTTCATGTTTAAGAGATTTTAAGGTCAGGCTCTGATCCCTTTTGGCCATGCGCTGGCCTTCGTGAGTCATGAGAGGCACGTGAGCATAGGTGGGACGTTGAAACCCGAGAGCGTTCTGTAATGCCACTTGCTGGGGGGTGGCCCACCACAAGTCTTCGCCCCGCGTGACGTGGGTGACTTCCATTAATCCGTCGTCTACCACCACCGCAAAATGGTAGGCAAAAGCGCCGTCGTTGCGCTGAAGTACAAAGTCGCCCACATCCTCAGCGAGCGAGGTGCACAGTTCTCCTTTATAGAGATCCTTTACACAGATTTCAGGGGGTTGGGAGGCTATATTCCAGCGTCGCGCCTGAGGACGCTCCGGCTTTAAAATACCCGTTCTACAGCTGCCGGGGTAAATGCGCGTGTTTTTAAGGTGAGGTGCAGAAAGCGCTTCCCGTACGTCTTTACGAGAGCAAGAACAGGCATAGGTTTCTAACTGCTCCAGATGTGCAGCGTAAATATCCGTGCGTTCCGACTGGCGATAGAGGGTGTCCCAGTCCAGTCCTAACCAGTGCAAATCCTCAAAAATAGCGGCGTCTGCTTCCGGGCGACAGCGGCCCGTGTCCAGGTCTTCAATGCGTAAAATAACCTCTCCTCCCAGATAGCGCATCTGTAACCAGACGAGTAGAGCCGTCCTTAAATTACCCAGATGCATATATCCGGTGGGACTGGGCGCAAAGCGGCCCACGGTTTTCATCACACGGGCACGGCAGCCAGCAGTGCTTCCCGTTTTTCCATTCTCAGGCGACGGTTAATGGTTTCAGCAGCAATGACCGCTTCGTCCCAGGCGGTATAAATCTGCATTTTGGTGCCTGCGGCCAGATCACCAATGGCAAAAATACCGGGCACGGAGGTTTCAAAGTCTGCGTTGGTGATGACGCGACCTCCGCTGTCCAACTCAGCACCGGGAAGATCTCTAAACAGCTCGTTATAAATCAGGCTGCCCAGGGCCACCAGGCTTTTGTTGGTGCTCACAAATTCTCCGCTTTTCAGACGATAGCCTTCCAGAGCCACTTTGGGGTCGCCCACCACTTCAATGATTTCATCCGTATAAAACTGAATATTGTATGCTCTGACCAGTGGCTGAAGTTCTTCCGAAATATTCGGTTCGTCACCGTGGGTCAGCACTTTAATGCTTTTGTGGCCGTAGCGTTCTGCAAGCAGAGTACCTATATGAACGGTTTTGTCGCCACTGCCAATCAACGAAAGTTCGTCGCCTATTGTCTGATGACCGTCGCAACGCAGGCAGTACAGCACGTGACCGACGTTGGCAAAGGGTAAAATCGGTTCAATGCTGCCGTTAATCATGGGCTGAATGTCCATAATACCCGTGGCCAGTATCACGGCTCTGACGTTCAGGGTATGCTCGGTTTTTTTCTCGGTGTAGTGCAGGCGAAAGCCGGCTTTTTTACCTTCCAGGATTTCGATGCGATCCACCTTGCCCTTGACAATCTGGCTGTACTGACTGAGGTGCTCATGATTTTTGACCCAGTTCAGCGTGGATTTTGTGGTGGCTAATATGGGTTTATTGAGACCGTGCATGCCGGGAATATTTTCCACCTCGTGCACCCAGGTGGCACGTCCACGGCGCTTGGTGTTAGCATCTCCCATAAATAAGACGGTGCGATCACAGTTGAGCACGGCCCGCAAATAGGCCATAATGCCTGCGGCTCCGGCACCAATCACGGCCACGTCGGCGGTATATGTTAATGTTGACATTGAGGAGTTCCTCTTTTAGCTTTTTTTCTATTATCCCCGTAAAGACGTGCGTTTGTAAAATCGTTTATAGCGTTCATAACCATTGGTGTAGCAAATAAGTCGGCAATAAAAAATGGACGTTAATTATATAACGTCCGTTTCTTAAAATTGCGTTCTATGCTGATAAAAACCTAGTGAGCCACGCTGGCAATTTCCTTTTTGGCAGCCTCTAATTTGGCCTGTGCATCCTGAGTCATCATCAAGCCGTCGGCCGAGATGATTTCAATATCTTTCTGAATACCGAGAAACTTGAAATAATGACGGAGCCACGGGCTCAAGAAATCGGCATCACTGCCCACTTCGGTACCTCCTGAGGTAATCAGTGCATAAATATCTTTATCGGACACCAGGCCTTCAGGACCTTTTTCAGTGTATTTAAAGGTTAAACCCCGGCGGGCAATCAGATCCGCATAAGCTTTAAAAGCCGCGGGCATTGTAAAATTGTAGACAGGAATTCCCAATACCACAATGTCAGCGGAGATAAACTCTTCTACGAGATCGTTGGATAATTGGAGCACCTGCTTTTGTGCTTCGGTGCGATCGGTGTCGGGCATATACATGCTTTTGATCATGGTGTCATTCACGAAGGGAAGACCCTGACTAATGTCTCGATAGGTGACCGTACCGCGGTGTTCTTGTTTGAGGCGATCCACCATTTCCTGGCTTAAAATACGACTTCGCGAAGATTCATGGCGTCCGCTGGCGTCTAAATGCAAAATATTCATAACTTAGTGTCCTTTATTTTTCTCTTATACTACGTAAACGGGCATAAAATGCCCGTTAAATACGCTTTAAAAAAGTGGTTAACCTTAAACCTGAGTAAAGCCACCGTCTATGGCCAGTTCCACACCGTTAATATAGCTAGCGTCTGAAGAAGCTAAAAATACCGCTGCTTTGGCTATTTCATCGCCGGTGCCAAATCTTCCGAGCGGCACCTGTTCCGCAAAGCTCTGGCCCATGGCCTGGACCGTTGCTTCGGGCAATTCCATTTTTCCGTAGATGGGGGTTTCAATAGGGCCGGGACTGATGACATTTACACGAATTTGACGGTCTTTAAGATCACTTACAAAGCTGCGGGCAAAAGAGCGTACCGCGGCTTTACTGGCGGCATAGACGCTGAAGTTGGGCATGCCTTTTTGTTGCACCACGGAGGCATTAAGCAAAATAGAGGCGCCGTCTTTGAGCACGGGCAGAGCTTTTTGTACCGTAAAGAAAAGTCCTTTGACGTTAATATCCATCATGTTGTCATAATAGGCTTCGTCTACCTCATTCACGTGGCGCATGGAGGCAATACCCGCGTTGGCAAATAAAATATCTATTTTGCCAAACTGAGCCTGCACTTGTTCATACAGCGTATTCAACGCGTTTAAGTCCGCTACATCCGCCACAATGCCCGTGGCCTGAGGTCCCAGTTTTGCTACCGCTTCCTGCACAGCTTCTGCTCGACGACCGTTAATAATAACCCTTGCACCCGCTTCAATAAACGCTCTGGCCGTATCAAAACCCATACCACTATTGGCTCCGGTAATCAAAGCCACTTTGTCTTTTAATTTTTGTTCCGTCATGATTTTTATTCCTTTTTATTTTCAGAAATTTATTTATGTACTAATCAGTATAAAAATTGCTTGATTTAAATTTATACCAATCGGTACATTAATGTCAAGGGACGTTTGCTACTTTTCTTTGACATTGTTTGAAAAAGTGAAGTAATCTAGTAATAGACGCGCCGTGAAATAGGATGGAGAACGTGATGGGAAAGACTGCAGCCCGTGGAAGACCTCGCAATTTTGATATCGAACAGTCTCTTCAGGCCGCCCTTCAGGTGTTTCTTGAAAAAGGCTATGAAGGCGCGTCCTTAGACGATTTAACAGTTGCCATGGGTATCAGTCGCCCCAGCCTTTATGCGGCCTTTGGAAATAAAGAAGCGTTGTTCCTGCGGGTGCTTTCTCTGTATTCTGACCCCAGTTTTGAGACAATGAAAGACATTTTGTTTACAGAAAACCGATCTGTTCAGCAAAGTTTTGAAGCGCTTTTTTCCTGGTTTTCTCAGAATCACAGTTGTCAGGATCAAATGCAGGGCTGTTTGATGGTCAATAGCACTATTTTATGTCGTGCAGACAATCCCGATACCCATGCGCGTTTACAAACTTTGAATTTACGCAATGAAAATCTGTTTCAGGAACGGTTGGAGCAGGCGATTGAGCAAGAGGAATTGTCTCCACAGGCAGATGTGCGGGCCCTGGCTCAGTATTTTAATGGGCTCATGCAGGGCATGGGAGTGATGGCGCGTCAGCGTAATTCGGCTGAAATTCTGGAGAACATTGCAAAAACAGGCCTCCAGGTGTTTTCCTGTTTCATAAGAGACGTAAAAAATGAGGCGTAACCAACGTAATGACCACTATACGCGCCCGTTGCACGGCTATCAAACGGAGCCTCTGCCTCCTCCTTCCACAGCCCAACAGGTGCTGTGGTTTCTCAAGCGAGTCAAGCTTTCTGCGGGCCGTTTTTTTCGTAGCAAAATTAAGCAGCCCTTAACAGCACTCCTCGGTGTGAGCCTGGGATTTGGGGGCATCTACCTGGGGTTTAATTTACAAAGCGATGGACCGGTGCGTCAGGAGACCATGGCCATGCTTAAAAAGTATCGTCTAGATACGCCCGTATCAGGCATACAGTCTCTGGGTGCACAGCTCACGCGCAGTGCGGAATACACCGTTCTTGTGGACAATATGAAGCGCACCCGCAAAATGGCGGAGGCTTTTCCCGTGGAGGGCGGACCTTATGCCGAGAATGTGGAACAACTGTACCGACAGGCGACGCTTAACGGATTCTGGGCCCTGAATAGAAACCCGCTGACCAAATCGCGCCGTCGCGAAGGGATTATTGCAGATTACTCAGCCTATAATTTTGCGGCAGAGAAAAAAGATTTTGCGGGCATGGTGCTATACGAACCGATGGGAACTTATGATTATCGGATCTATGCTTGCGATGAAGAAGGCCAGTTGCTCACAGAAAAGAACAAAGTGGTGTATCTTTCCAAACCGTAAGTTTTTCTAAGTCGAGCGAAAGAGCTGATCCTGGCAAATCAGCATTTCTTTTGAGCCAGGATCAGTTTAAAACTTCTCTCGGAAGTGTGGCCACCACTTTACCCTGAATCTGAAAATCGTCTGTTAGAACGATGGGTTGATGCACGGGGTTGGTGGAGCGCGGTTTGAGCACAATCATGCTTCTGGATTTACGAAACTCTTTGACGGTGGCTTCAGTATCAATCAGGGCCACCACCAGATCGCCGTCTTCTGCGGTATTTTGCTGACGAATCAGTACCAGATCCTGATCGTGAATGTCGCATTCGTTCATAGAGTCACCCTTGGCCCGCAGTAAAAAGTAGCGGTGGGGTTGTTGTGCAAGACGGGTGGACACC
>CAYFGW010000051.1:0-22844 GCA_964342365.1 uncultured Candidatus Sericytochromatia bacterium
AGACGATTACTTATACAAGCCGCTGGCTGCACGGGAACTTCTGGATACCGTGGAAACGCAGCTGCTGAAATATGAACAGCTGCGGCAGGGCGTTAATTCCTCTCGGGCCAGAACATAATCAGCGTACAAATTCCCAGCCCAACGGCCGCAATCCATTGTCCTGTGGCAATGGTGTCTTTCAAAGACCTCTGATATTCAGCCAGGGTCCCCCCGTAGTGAGCCGTGGCATCAAAAGACAGGGGGTTAAGGGAGCTAACCACGGCCACTGTGGTTAAGGAATCTCCGATGCGATACCCTTTATAACGGTTGTTTGAGGAGGGGGTGATCGTGACATAATTTCCGTGGGGGTACACGCTGTCGTAAAAAACGTCCAGTGCAACGTTCTCGGATGGGGTCTTGTCCAGCTGAATTTTCAGACGTGCTTCGGGATCTTGTTCCACTTCCCAGCCGCCGTCTTCCCCTGAATAATAGCGTTCGTACACGCCCATGACAATATCCTGGTAAAACGTGGGTCCTGCTGCAATCGTGCCGTAAATGATCACCGGCTGGTCTTCTTCTAATTGAGACAGGCTTTCCTGGGTTAATGGCAGTGTGTTTTGTGCCTGTGTGAGCGAGGTGCGGTTACTTTTCACAATAAAAGAAAAGACGAAGGTCAACACAATAAACACCAGTCCGCCCCAGAGTAAACGGGATTTATTAAAACGCATAGAGCCTCCTCAAAGCTATTATACGTGTAATTTTGCGTATACTGAAGGCATATCTTCTGAAAGGCAATTCTTATGTCTACTTTTGTTGAACCCGAAATTTATACGCCCCAACATCCCATTCGTATTGTGACGGCGGCCTCCCTTTTTGACGGGCATGATGCGGCCATTAACATCATGCGCCGGGTACTCCAGTCCAGCGGTGCTGAAGTCATTCATCTGGGCCACAACCGTTCTGTGGCGGAAATTGTCGACTGCGCTATCCAGGAAGACGCTCAGGCCATTGCCATCACCTCTTATCAGGGCGGGCACGTGGAATATTTTAAATACATGTACGATTTGCTCAGAGAACGAGGCGCTGAGCAAATTAAAATTTTTGGCGGCGGTGGGGGCACCATTCTGCCCACGGAAATCGAAGAACTTCATGCTTATGGTATTGACCGGATTTACTCCCCCGATGACGGGCGTGCCATGGGCCTTCAGGGAATGATCAACGATTTGCTGCAACAGGCGGATTTTGACCCCACCCTGACAAACCTGAACGGTGAAATTTCACAGCTCCGTGCTACCGCGCCCCGTTCCGTGGGACAGTTAATTTCCTATGCTGAGAACCGCGACACGGAAACGCTGACAAAAGCCTTGCATGAGGCCCTCGAAACAGCCCCTAAAACCATTCCCGTGCTCGGGATTACCGGTACCGGCGGGGCGGGTAAGTCTTCTCTGGTGGACGAGCTGGTGCGCCGCTATTTGCTGGATTTTAAAGATAAAACCCTCGCCATTATTTCCGTGGACCCCACCCGAAAACGCAGTGGAGGAGCTTTACTGGGAGATCGCATTCGCATGAACAGTATTCACAACCCCCGTATATACATGCGTTCCCTGGCTACCCGCCAGGCCAATGCTTCTCTTAGTAAAGCGGTCAAAGAAGCCATTCTGGTGTGTCAGGCTGCAGGTTATGACCTCATTATTCTGGAATCCAGCGGTATTGGACAGTCCGATACAGAAATACTGAGCCATAGCGATCTGAGTATGTATGTGATGACCTCGGAGTACGGGGCTGCCACTCAATTGGAAAAAATTGACATGATTGGCGAAGCGGATGTGGTGGTCATTAATAAGTTTGATAAGCGGGGCTCAGAAGATGCGCTGCGAGATGTGCGTAAGCAGTATAAGCGCGAACGCATGCTTTTTCAGGCTGAAGATGACACCCTGCCTATTTTTGGTACCATGGCCTCACAATTTAACGATCCCGGTGTGAACACCCTGTATCGCAAACTGATGGACTTGCTCACTGAAAAAACCGGTGCGGACTTGCCTTCGAAATTCTCTTTATCGGAGGGCATGTCGCAAAAAATTTATATCATTCCCCCTGACCGCAACCGCTATCTGGCAGAAATTGCCGAAGAACACGAACGTTATAAGGACTATGTGAACACCCAGGCTAGCGTAGCCCGTCGTCTGTATCAGATTAAGGGAGCCATAGAGGCTCTCAAGGCAACGGACGATCCTTCTCCTTCAGCGCTGGAAGCTCTGGAGCACGTGTATGAAGACACGTTGCCTCATTTGAGTGCTGAAAGCAAGAAACTCATTGAGAACTGGGAAGAGCGCGTGGCGCAATATACCCAATCAGAGTTTGTGTATCAGGTGCGCGGCAAAGATATTCGTCAGCCCATGTACCGCACCACCCTTTCCCAAAATAAGGTGCCGCGCGTTTCGCTGCCCAGATACAAAGATTGGGGTGATTTATTGAGCTGGCAACTTACCGAAAACGTGCCAGGTGATTTTCCCTACACGGCCGGAGTGTTTCCCCTGAAGCGGAGCGGAGAAGACCCCACCCGCATGTTTGCCGGAGAAGGGGGCCCTGAACGCACCAATAAGCGTTTTCATTACGTATCCCGCGGGCTGCCTGCCAAACGGCTTTCTACCGCTTTTGATTCGGTAACCCTGTATGGAGAAGACCCCGATCACCGCCCGGATATTTACGGGAAGGTGGGCAACTCAGGCGTGAGTATTGCTACCCTCGACGATGCCAAAAAACTTTACTCGGGCTTTGATTTGTGTAACCCCACCACTTCAGTGTCCATGACCATTAACGGTCCTGCACCTATGCTTCTGGCCTTTTTTATGAACGTGGCTACTGATCAGCTTTGCGAAAAATACGTGCGTGAGCACGGTATGGAAGCTGAAGTAGAGGCAAAAATTGAGGCTATTTACGCAGAGAAGGGACTGCCCCGCCCCCGTTACCAGGGGGAGTTGCCCGAAGGCAATGACGGATTGGGCCTGATGCTGCTGGGGGTGACTGGCGATCAGGTGCTGCCCGCAGAAGTGTACAATCAGCTGCGGGCCGAAGCGTTGACCTCGGTACGCGGAACGGTACAGGCAGATATCCTGAAAGAAGATCAGGCTCAGAACACCTGTATTTTCAGTACGGAGTTTGCCCTGCGAATGATGGGCGATATTCAGCAGTCTTTTATTCAGCATAACGTGCGCAATTTTTACTCGGTGTCCATTAGTGGGTACCACATTGCCGAAGCGGGAGCCAATCCTATTTCTCAATTGGCTTTCACTCTGGCCAATGGTTTTACTTTTGTGGAGTACTATCTCAGCCGGGGCATGGATATTAACGCTTTTGCACCCAATTTATCCTTTTTCTTTTCTAATGGCATGGATGCCGAATACGCGGTCATTGGCCGGGTGGCTCGTCGCATCTGGGCCAAAGCCATGCGCAATAAGTACAAGGCCAACGCCCGCAGCCAGAAACTGAAATACCATATTCAAACCTCTGGCCGCAGTTTGCACGCACAAGAAATCGCTTTCAACGATATCCGTACCACTTTGCAAGCCCTTTACGCTATTTACGACAATTGCAATAGTCTGCACACCAATGCCTACGATGAAGCCATTACAACGCCCACAGAAGAATCCGTGCGTCGGGCCATGGCCATTCAGTTAATCATCAATAAGGAGTTGGGTCTGGCCATGAACGAAAATCCCATGCAGGGCTCCTTTATTATCGAAGAATTGACCGACCTTGTGGAAGAAGCGGTTATGTTGGAGTTTAAGCGCATTAGTGAGCGGGGTGGCGTGCTGGGCGCCATGGAGAGACAGTATCAGCGCTTTAAAATTCAGGAAGAGTCCATGTATTACGAGCACCAAAAACTCAGTGGCGAATTGCCTTTAATTGGTGTAAATACCTATCTGGACGAAAACGGTTCCCCCACGATTATTCCTGGTGAAGTCATTCGGGCTACTGCTGAAGAAAAAAATTACGCTATTGATTCTCTGAAGGCTTTCCAGAAGCGTAACGAAGCTGCTGCAGTCCTGAGTTTACAATCCCTGCAACAGGCGGCTCTGGACAATGCCAATTTATTCGACGCACTTTTAGAAAGTGCCAAGGTGTGTTCACTGGGGCAAATGTCGGAAGCCCTCTACAAAGTGGGAGGCCAATATCGTCGCAATATGTAAGCTCCTGAGTAAGCCCATCTTGCTCTGTGGTCTGGTTCTTTGCTGGACTACAGGGCAAGCCAGCAATTGTTTTGCACAACAAATAGAGCAAGCTCACGAGCGTCAAAACAAAGAGACCCTTTTACACGGACTCCGACACCGTGCTGAAATTTATCAATATCAGGGGAATTATCCATTGGCCTGGCTGGACCTGGCTTACGGAGAACTGTTGGCTCCTGAAGATGTACGCTTTAAAGAAGGCCTCGGTTGGCTGGCCATATTTCGTGGACGTTATTTACAGGCCGTGACTTATTTGCAAACTGCAGAAGCTCTGGCACCTCAAAACCCGTGGGTTCAACTGAACCTGGGCTGGGCTTATTATTTGAGCGGTCAAGAGAAAAAAGCGCTGAGGCTGTGGGCTCCCTTTCTGACTGACAAAAATAGTAAGTATTATCGCGCTTTGCAAAAAGACAAGCAACGTTTAAACATTCAGCGTTTAAAAATTTTCTGATGAAGTGTAAGATTTTAGCGCCTTCTTCGTCTTATATACAAAGCTAGCTTTAAAATAAAAGTAAAGAGGTCGAATCTATGTCTAACTGTTGCACAAATTGTGATTGTGGTACGCCCGTTTCTTCAGGCTGCTGCTGTGGAGTGAACTGTAATTGCACAAATTGTCAGTGCCCTCCTGAGTGTGGGTGTCAGTAAAATGAATACAGAGCAGGGCGTCCTGGCCCATCAAATAGCCGCTTTTCGTCCTGCTATGTTGCGCTGGCTGAGCTCCAGGGGGGTTAAACCAGAGTTAGCCGAAGAGGTTTTCCAGCAGGCCAGTTTACAGGCCCTTGAAAAGCTTCATCAGCTCCGTGATCCTCAAAAGATCACACCCTGGTTCAAGCAAATTCTCAAAAATATGTTGATCAATGAGTATCGACGTCAGTCTGTGCTTGCCCCGCTAAAACCTGAAATTCTTGAACATATGTTACCAGATGCCTCACAAGATACTTCACCCGAAAGTTGTGCGTGTGCATTGGCCTTGTTAGAACGGATTCCAGCACAGTATGCTCAGCTCATTGAAAAGGTGATACTAGAGGGAGTGCCTGTGAAACACGTGGCCAAAAGTATTGGTATTCACGCCAATAATGCTAGCGTACGTTTGTTGCGGGCCAAAAAATCTCTGTTACGTCAGCTCAATGCACAGTGTGGTACTACCTCTGTAGCCAGTTGCTATGATTGCTCTTGCTGATTTACTTTTTTTGCAATTTCGCGTATAATAGTTGAAATTTACTAAAAGGTAACCTGTTATGCGTCAATGTCAAGCCTGTCAGGGCTTAGTTCCCCCTCAACTTACTGATTGTCCCCATTGTGATGCTCTCTGCGTAAGCCCCGATGCAAAAAAGCGCCATCGTTTTAAGCGAGCCACCCAACTGGTGCTCGGTGCGAGCATTACCATGACGCTAACCGCTTGTTATGGTGCCCCACCGCCCAATATTCAGCCCTGTGGTGACGGAGATAAAGATCGGGTGGAACAAACCGATACCGACACCCCCAACCCCAGTGCCACTCCTTGTGATCCCACCCCCACAGATATGCCTTCATAACTTAAAATGTCATTATGGTCCTGCGATCTTAGCCGCATGACGGATGTCGCCATGTGGTTAAAAAAGCAGTTTCAGGCTCCCATTGTCAACCTTCGGTTTTTACAAGAAGGTTGGCATTGTAAAGCACTCTACTTCGAATGTCGTCAACGGGGGTATGTGCTGAAAATAAGTCCTTATGCCCATCCTCCGGAGCGCGAATACTGGGCCAGCAAGACGCTGGGCACGGCTTTTAAAGTTCCCTTTGCCTATGGTCAGGGCTATTTGAAGCCCTGGTACTGGGTTCTTCAGGATTACTGTCCCGGAACACCATTACCTCAAAAACACATAAAAAACGCGGTGCCTCTTCTTTTGGCGCTTCATCATCGTGCAACCCCTTTGCAACGTCCCCCGGCGCATTTGTGGCGTACTCATCTTCGAGGATCTGACTTTGTAAAAGCAAAAATTCGTTTTCCCGAGCGTCTGCCTCCTGCGCGTTGGCGTTTTTTAATTTCTTGCCTTTACGCCGCGGTGGATAAAATTCCTGAAAATCTCGCCTTACACTGGATTCATGGAGATCTCAAGCCGGAACATATGCCCTGGCAGGAAGGCATTAGCGGTTGGATAGACTGGGAAGCAGCACGTCCGGGAGATTGGCTTTACGATTGGAGTTCACTGGCTTTTCAATATGCAATAAACTCCCCTTTACAACATATTCGCATTGGCTTACAAGCAGCACTCCGGCAACAGTCTGACCCCCGTGCGTTTCGGGCCCGCTGGCAGAGTAACGTGTATCATCACGGTCTCAGTCTGATCTTTGCACGAGCACAAAGTAATCGATCAATAACAGCCCATCTTGATGCCTTAGAAAGAAGTCTTGCTCTGGTAGATGTTTTAGTGTCGTGAAATTTTTAAAAGTGCAGTCTTATGCACAGGCCTGCTCACAAGACAGGGCAGAATTAACGCCGGGAGGAGCTTTCCTATGTGCGCCTCCAGAACTTCCCGTTCCTGATCTAGGCCGCCCCGAATTTTTTTATGCAAACATACCCACTTATGGTCCATTACAGTATTCTTACCCACCTCGTTATATCTATTCACTACCCGGAGCTTCTATTGTTAGCAATACTTATGCGGTAATCACTCAAAATCAGGTGCTCATTCGCGATTCTTACTGCAATAATATTCCGCAACTGGAACAGAGTGGGGTTTTAAAAGTACGAGCTGCGGATGCGCAAACACAAGTTGCAGCCTATACTCCAAACCATTCACCGCGAAGATTACACACTTCTGTTTTTCTCCCCGTTTCTTTTTGGTATCGTAATTATCACCATTGGTTAATAGAAACCGTTCCGCTGCTTATCAGATATAAAAACTGTTTACCACAGCCTGATACTCGACTGATTATGTCAGGAAGTTTGGCACCTTTTCATTTGGAAACCTTGCAACTTCTCGGTCTGAAGGACAGGGTTTTAACTTATCCCACGGAAGGTTTATGGTGTCCTACTTTATATGTGCCTGAACTGGGAATTTATGCGCCGGATCATCTTTTTAGCGTCCGCAATGCTTTTTTGGAAAATGCTCGACTCCGTCCAAAATTGCTGCGCAAAATATATATTTCTCGTGTTGATTCCAATAGTCGACGTGTTCTTAACGAAAATGAGTTAAAGCCTATTCTTGAAAAGGAAGGGTACGAATGGATATGTCTGGAAGGAATGTCTCTCACAGCACAAATTAAATGTTTTAGCGAAGCTCAAATCATCATCGGCCCTCACGGGGCAGGGCTGTCCAATATGTTGTTTTCTCACACAGGAACAAGAGTAATAGAGTTTTTACCTGAAGACCAGGTGAATCACTGTTTTTGGATTATGGCGAATATTTTGGGACACCGCTACACTTATTTGACCGGTCGCGTAAAAAATGCTCAACGTGATATGTACATATCTCCTGCTGTACTCCAACGCTTGCTGAGCGCTATAGAATAAATTTCTTTATTTTTTTACATATGTAACTAAAACAGTGGCGGTTCAGGAGTATAATGAAAACATGAAAAATACACCTGCGACTTCTGCTCCCAAGCCGGGACTACATAAAAGAAACCCCCATCGGTTTCGCTATGACTTTGATGTTCTCACCAAAAGCTCCCCTCAGCTCAAACCTTTTTTGACACTCAGTCCCAGGGGAGAGACTACCGTTAACTTTTCTAACCCCAAAGCAGTTAAGGCACTCAATAAAGCGCTTTTAGAGCATTTTTACCGGGTGAAGGAGTGGGATCTGCCTGAAGGTTATCTCTGCCCACCGATTCCAGGCCGGGCGGACTATATTCATAACGTCGCGGATATTCTGGCAGATACGGGAAATGGGCTCATTCCCACCGGTGGACGCATTCGTTTACTGGATATTGGAACCGGCGCTAGCTGTATTTACCCCATTATTGGTCACAGGGAATACGGCTGGTCTTTTGTAGGTACGGAAGTAGACCCCACGGCTTTTGAAGCTGCCGCTACCCTACTGAATCACAATAAAGATTTGGCCAAATCTATTGAATGTCGACAGCAGCGTAAAAAGGACGGTATTTTTACCGGGGTTGTAGATGCACAGGAAGTTTTCGATTTGACCCTGTGTAATCCACCTTTTTACAGTTCGGCAAAAGAAGCCAGGGCCGCCAATAAACGCAAAAATAGAAATCTGAAGCGTCCTGCGGGCAAGCCCAAACGCAACTTCGGCGGGCAGGATACTGAATTGTGGTTTCCCGGTGGTGAAAGGGCCTTTGTGGAGAATATTATTCGGGAAAGCCAAGACCTTGCCGAACGCTGTCTGTGGTTTAGTGCTTTGATTTCTAATCAGGATCATTTAACCCGTCTGGAACACATTTTAAAAGAGGTGGGTGTGAATACGTACCTGATTAAAAATATGTCCCAGGGTCAAAAAACCAGCCGTATTATTTTGTGGAGCTTCTTAGAAGGCCCCGAGCGCAAGCGCTGGACACAAAAACGCTGGCCAAAGCAAGGTTAGCTTGACGGGTCGGGTTGGTCTGTGTCAAAATCGGGGGTTTCAATGTGGGTAATCTCTGTATAGGATACCGCATAGCCCTTATCATCCACCAGATCCAGAGCGTCTAATAACTCCAGTGCGTCTTCAGCTTCTTCTATTTCTGCTTGCCACTGGCCCTCTGGTGACAGGTCCTGACGCAAATTTAAAACTTGCTCAAAACAATTCTGAGCCACATCATATTTTCCCTGTTCAGCCAGTAATTTACCCCAGGCCATGAGAACGTCATGACGACGATGGGTGAGATCATTTTCTAAAGTCATTTTTAGTGCTTTTTGAAAATAGTCGTCGGCGGTTTCGGTATGCTCAAGATACTGCTCACAAATGCCCAGCTGAAGACAGGCATTGAGCTCTGCCTGAATATCATGTTGCTGGCGGGCTAAATCCAGAGCTGCTTTAAGGTACTCACAAGCGTCGTTTAACTGATTCAATAATCGGGCTTCTACTCCCAATAAGAGCATGAGTTCTAGCGAACGTTTTAAATTATTTTGTTGCTGTAGGTCCTCAGCGTGGAGGGCATACAACGATTTTAAATTTTGATTTTTGGTATCAAACTGTCTTAAAAAAGGTTTCATGTTTTCACTATAACAGCATTTAAGTACCGCGAAGGCTTTTGTTTTAGCGTATGCTGAACACAAAACAAAAGGCAGGTTAGATCCTATGTCAATTCCGCAAAAAGAATCTTATGCTTCCTACTGGAAAGTGCGTCAGGCTTGTGCCTGGTGGGAGTCTGATACCCAGAATCCGATTCGTGTGAGTGGCAAAGATGCGGCCAGCTATCTCCAGAGCCAGATTACGCAAGATATTCTGCCCCTTGAAGTGGGACAGGGAACAGCAGCAGCCCTCGTGGATCGAAAGGCCCATATTCAAAGCTTATTTACGGTACATCGAAAAGACGTGAATGAATACCTGTTAGTGCCCACCTGTGGATCTGAAAAACTATATGATCACCTGGAAGCCTTTCATTTTGTAGAAGATGTATCGATTACGCGGGAGCAAAATCTTGTGGGCCTGCGGGTAGAAGGCCCACAGTGTTTTAAAATTTTTCAAACATTGTCAGGCATTAACTTGAACCAGGCACAGGCTTTTGATATTCGCTCAGCAGCGGTTTCTGGCGGTTCAGCCACTTTAATTGTGGATAATATAAGTGGAGAATCGGGCGTCTTACTTCTGATGCCGGATTCTTTAAAAAACGCGTTTATTCAGGTACTTACCCAACAAATGCAAATTGAACGACTTGAACCCTTATCTTACGAGGCTTTACGTCTTGAAGCGGGTTACGCGGTTTTTGGTCAGGATATGACAGAGGATACGCAACTACCGGCTACCGGTCAAGAAAGTTTCAGAGTCTCTTATAACAAAGGATGTTATCTGGGACAAGAGGTCATTGCTCGAATTCACACTTACGGAGTGGTGCCTTATAAGCTGATGGGAGGAATGAGCGATGAACCTATTCCTGAAGGTGAATTTAAAATTAACGCTAAAAAACAGGGCGAAATCACCTCCTCAGGATGGTCTCCCACCTATGAACAGTACATTTCCCTGGGATACGTTCATAAAAACGTAAGGCACCCCGGAGAGAGCTATACCCTTCAGTTTGAAACAGGCACCTATGCTGTAGAAATCAGGCGCCTGCCTTTTTATACGCCGCCCACCCAGAGTGAACAGGCCCGTTTAATGTATGAACAAGCTCTGGACGTTTTTGCTGAAGATCAGGAGCAAAATGCCGTACAACTTTTGTATAGCGCCATTGAAAAAGACTCTCACCTGGCAGATGCCTATGAGTCTCTGGGGGTTATTCTATCGCGCATGGGGCAGCACGAGGAAGCGATTCGCATCATGAAACAATTAACAGAAATAGATCCTGAAGAACCCATGGCCCATACCAATCTTTCCAGATTTTATATGTTAATTGGTGATAAGCAAACCGCTGAAGATCATATGGCTGAAGCCACGCGACTGGATATGCAAAAACGCAGTACAGTCATGCAACAAGAAGCCCTGAAGGTACAGGAGCGGGCACAAAAAGAAAACATGATTTCCATGTTCAAAGAAGTTTTAGAAACCGAAGATAGCGAAGATTTGGTGGCTAATTTTGGTCTGGGTAAAGCCCTGGTAGATCTAGAACGTTTTGAAGAAGCCGAAAGTTATCTACAAAAGGCTGTAGAAATAGACGCTTATTATTCAGCGGCCTATTTACAGCTGGGCAAGGCTTTGACTGAAAATGGTAAACCTGAAGATGCTCGCCAGATTTACGAACAGGGTATAAAAGCTGCGGCAGAAAAAGGAGATTTGATGCCCATGAAAGAGATGGAACAGCGTTTAATGGGGTTAAATTCATGAATAAAAAATATCTGGCGGGGCTTGTTCTACTGGTACTTGCAGGAATGGGAGTAAAAGGCGTCAAAAAAGCCAAAGCGCAAAATATGTTTTTGACGCCCCCGAAAAACACGGCTTTTCAGCTTTTTGAGGAACAGCTTCCCAGCCTTGATTGGCAAACTTCTTTACAAACTGCAGATTTTAAGGCTTATCTGGACTTCTATCACCTGAATTTTGAAGGTGTTGAGCATTACGCCGGCACAATAGACAACGCCCAGGGGCAAAAGACTTTTGTACACGTGCTTAAGAATAAAACCGGTCCCATTAGAGGAACGATATTTGCCCATCACGGTTATTTTGTACATTCGGCCATGCTCAAGTACCTCATAGACCGGGCCCTAAAAGAAAATTACCAGGTAGTAGTTGCTGACCTGCCCGGACACGGTTTATCGGAAGGTGAAAAAGTTTCTATTCAAGATTTCTCTGATTACGCAGACATGGTGTCTTTGCTAACACCTATGATTCAAGAGCATATGCCAGAGCCTCTGTTTTTACTGGGCCATAGTACAGGAGGAGCAGCTGTATGGGAATACCTGTTACAAAACCCCACAAATCCTTATAAAAAAGTGGTGCTCGGAGCTCCACTGGTGCGATCATACGCCTGGCAATGGTCCGCTACAGGTTTTTATTTGGGGCAGGGATTCATCAAAGAGGTCCCTCGTTTATTGCGTCCTACCACGCGGGAGCCTGAATTTTTAGCCGTAACCCTGAAAGATCCGCTTCAATACGGCCGCACGCCGGTACAGTGGGTGCGCGCTTTAATTGAATGGAATGACCGCAAAATTCAAAATTACCCACCCGCAAATACAGATATGCTCATACTACAAGGAACCGACGACACGGTGGTGGAAGCCAGTTATAACATACCTTTTTTAAAACAAAAATTTCCCGACGCACGCATTGAATGGATACAGGACTGTCGACACGATATGTTCTGGGAAATTAAGCCTATGCGCGACCGGGTGCTCGATATGACGTTTGACTTTTTAAAAAGTTGATTGTTCTTTTCTATAGGCTTGAAACGTTTTGCCCGTCCATTTACGAAATGCTTTTCTAAAAACGTTAATTTCTTTATAACCCAGTAAAAACGCAATATCCACATCAGAATATTCTGTTTTTTTGAGATATTGTAAAGCGAGGTTATGGCGCAAATCTGTTAAAAACTTGTACCTTCTTTTTGAAACTGTCGCTGGAGGGTTCTAACAATCATGCATAATTGAGCTGCCACCTGGTCAATAAGCGGCGAACCTCCGGCAAAAATTTGACGCAAACAAGATGTAACCCGTTCTGACACATCGGTCACCGTTTGTTCCTTACGCTGTAAATCAAGTTCAGCAGTAAAAAAGCCCCACATAGTGTGATTGGCAGACAAAAAAGGAAGCGTGGCATCGTGAGCGAAAAAAAATCAACAGGGAGTTTTACCTGCAGCAAAACGTCGCGAGGTTCCAGGTTCAGCTCTTTGAGTACAAACTAAAATTTTCGGTCCAGATAATAAATACGTTTTTTCATAATTTCAATATGGCACAGATTGGTAAGGGCTGTTAAATCAAAAGACGCCAATTTATATTCAATAACGCGGATTATTGGTTCTTATTCTAATGATTTTTCAACCTCAATAGAGACCCTGTTCTCTCTTTAATATAAATTAACTGTTTCTTAAACGATGATTACCCGATGCTTAAGAATGTTTTTAGATTATTTTGCCATAATAAAAGAGTAGTTGAAGTGAAGTTAAAAAACAATTTGAAAGTTATCGAGGAGACAATAATTATGACATCAAGTGTGAATTTTTCAAACCATCAATTCTTAGTAAACGCTTTTGACACCAATAAAAATGGACAAATGGATGAGCTGAAAGCTTCCGAATCTATCCGTCGTAGCGTGGACAACAACAACGACGGCAGTATTTCAAAGCAAGAACTCGTAAGTGCTTTACAACAAGACAAAGTTGAAATTCGTCAGGGCACCATCCAAAAAAGTCAGGGATTTAACATTCACGTTAACGGACTGGAAACCTTAAAATCCGTACGTTCTACCGCTCGTAACGGCATTAAAAACACCCACGTGTTTACCCCTAATCTTTATAGCGACGATACTTCTCGTGACCGTTATCACAAACTGAAAGAAAGCAATCGTTCTTACGATTCTGCTATCAGCTCCATGGAGTCTTCGCTGCGTTCAATCCGCGATATGACCGCAGGAAAAACCGATGCCACCTCTCGTGCTTTACATATTCAGGCAAAAACCACTTTAAACAGCACCCAGTTCAGAACCTGGACCGCTCGTTTACAACAAAATATGAGTCGTACCCGCGATTGGTTTGATGACTACACTCCCGGACAACGTCCCTCAAGCCCTTCTGTTCCTAGTAACCGTCCCGTTCATGGCACCGACCCCTTTGATGGTGGTGGCAGCAGTCGCGATCCTTTCGGTAACGATCCCTTCAAAGGTGGCAGCGGTAATAATGTAGGTAGCAACGACCCTTACGGAAAAGATCCTTTTAATTCTACCCCTGGTGATAACAGTCAACCTATCATTCCTGATGATCCCTACCTTGACCGCCTGGACCCTTATATCCGTGAGCAACAACAAATTCTGACCAATCTGCAAGCTTCTTACGAAGTGATGAACAATGCCCTGAAAGCGATCACAGAACAAACCAACGATCTGCCTGACTTAAAAGCTAGCGTTCAAGCTACCGATAAGAGCATTGCCCGTGCATTGTCAAACATTAATGCCATTGAAAATTCAGGAAAAGCACCTTCTCAGGTTGCGGCCAACATTCGCTCCGAAGCTGACGCTACGGAAGCCAAAGCCACCGGAAGAACCACTCCGTTTGCCGGAATTGGTGCCGGAATTGGTGCGGTAGGTGGCGCAGCCATTGGTTATTTCGCCGGTGGACGTACCGTTAAGTCTGCTTTAATCGGAGCTGGTATTGGTACAGTGGCCGCTGGCGGAACCGGAGCCTTAATTGGTAGCAGCATTGATGCAGGTTATAAATCTGAAGCCACTTCTCTTCGTTCTCTGGCGGGACGTGTAGAAAGCTACAATCCCGGTGCTGATAAACAAGCCCTGTCTGGTACCAACCAGAAGTTCTACAACAAACTGTTTGATGCCCGCAGTGCCAATGATTTGGATCGCGCTCGTGTTGTCAGCAATGACCTCAAAGGAATTACCCAGGATGCCAACCGTATTCAGAACCGTTCCTCCGAAATTGCCGGTGCTCACCGCAAGTATTAAAAATTAGTCCCCTCATTCACTTCACTGGAGAGTCAAATGACTCTCCTTTTTTATTTGAGGCATTATGTTCAATAATTTGTATTATTATACTTGAAAATATATGTCATGTCAGTATGTGTATATCAGTATATTAGGAATACGTATAAGTATGACCAAGCTAATAGATAACCATAAAATATTACAGAAATGATTGTGACCCAAAAAATTGTATCGATGCAATTTTAAAAAACAAAAAATTATACTTGAGGTCATCTCTTCAAAAAAAGACTTCCTGAGAAAATTATTTTTTAGGGTGTTTTAATATGTAAAACCCTTCAAAAAGATGCTGACAAGGCTAACAAATTATTGTATATCAAAGCAATTTGACCGGAAAATCATTGCGTTTTGTAAACTTGTTATTGTATATATGATGCCTGAAAGCTAGTGTTTTCGTTAAATTTTAAATTCAATAATGTATATTATTGTCACTAAAGCATTTTTCAGGCTATTTCTGGGTTTCAACGAAGTCCGAAACCAGGCTTTTTCTCCGGAGAAATACCTATATAATGCTTTCTATTTAAAATTAGTCACCAGGCACTTCTAAAAACAGTTTCACCTACAATAACATGAATTATTGTAGGTGAAACCAGGGCTATGTAAAATGATTTACTCTTATAAAGCTTTAAGGGCCTTAATCTTTTTGTCGTAAGCATCGAGCTTTTCAGCGTTCAGGTCTTTCTTTTGGGCTTCTTTTAAAGCAGCTTCCGCTTTCCCCAGTTTCGCTTCCCGCAGATAATAGTCGATTTTGCGGAAGTGTGCTTTTTCAAGAGCTTCCTGCGCGTTGGTAAAAATAACCCCCAGAATTTTGCCCTCGGCAATTAACGCCTCACTCTTTCGAATGGCCGTGGAATAATATTCTTTTTCCATGGCATTTTCTATGGCCACAAAATTTTTCTGAGCTGTGGTGAGTTTTTGAGTAAAGCCTTTTTTGAGGGTTTTTAAAGACTCTTTCTGTTCCACACTAATTTCAGGATCTTCTTCCAGCTTGAGCAAAGCCTGAATTTTCAAGTCGTAGGTGGGTTGGGTTTCTGCCTGGCGCAAACGGGTTTCAAAATCTGCCTGGGATTGAGAATTTTTGACCAGGGGTGAAAGCTCGTTCTCGTTGAAGGCTGTTTCTGTATTTTCGGATTCCGTTGAAACCGCTTGTTCCACGCCAGATTGTTGAGCTTCTGAATTCTGGGTAGGCGTTCCAGATGTACCTACAAATAACAATAAAAGTAGACCCATTAATAATAAAGAGACAAACAAACCCGCCAGAATATAGGCGAAAGGTAAAATATCTGGCGTATTGAATAACCAGGGCTGTTTAAAGTTAAAGTACTCTGGAGCGAGTTTTCTTTTTTTAAGATGAAACAAAGGACTATTCATAAGATTCTTCTTCAATTTCTTCTGAGGTCATGACGGCTTCGTGAATTCGGTTAAAGGTTAAACTATCTTCTGTGACCGCTAATAAATCATCGCACAGTTTGCTGTGTTTTTCATTGGTTTCAGCAGATAAAAGTAAATGACGCAACATAAATAACGTGCTCTGGTCATCAAACATATCCATTAAAAAATAAGGAAAGGTTTTTTGCTGTAAACCGGGAATCGGAAAATCAGGGTTCGAATCTCTTAATGGGTATGAAATAAACTGATAAATGGGTGTGGTTATTGAAAATTGATTCAGATCCAGCATGAGCTGGCATAGGTCATACAGGGGTTTCAGGGGTTGAAAAGGGGCTCTGAGTTCTTTTTCTGTTTCCGTGTCATCTTTCCATTCCTGAATCACACTGTTTCCGAAAACACAGACGGGCGTTTTCAATTGCATGGCATCAAGCAAAGCCACGGCCCAGTCACTATTACTAATGATTAAATCGCTGGCTCCAATAAATGCGGCATAGTTGTCTTCAGTAAGGTGAGTAAAATAGTGAATGTCTACATTTAAGTCTGCATGCATGTTGATTTCGGGTGTGGGAGGGGCCGAACCAAAAATAAAGAGCTGAAAACGCTGACCGCGCATCTGACTAAAGTAAAAGATCAGCACTTCTACGAGCACAAAATAAAAACCAATTAAATTGCGTTCCAGAGCCTGCGAAAAAAGTGCCGGATCAAAAAGAACCGTAACAATGAAGTCGTTTTCTTTGGCTTCAATGGATTCTAAAATTTCGCGGCGATTTTGAGGAGACTGAATTCCCAGTTCGGGATAGGTGGCGTTCCAGGCCCGGGTATGCGGTTCGTTTTTGAAAGCATCTGGCAAATTGGGAAGCACCGGTTTCAAAATTTCCACCTGCAATTGTAAGGGCAAAGGAGCTTCACCTTCTTCAAACTGATCCAGTTCCACATCCTGTTTTAAATGAAGCACCCCTTCTTTGTATTCTATAAGATTAAAATAGTCGAGTGCATAAACCGGGCATTTAACATCCTCAAGCCAGACGGGCAAAAAGTTGAGATCCATGGGACGAATAAAGTATTCGTGTAAATCCAGAATGACGATGGCATCCAATTCCAGATCGTTTTTAAGTACTTCAAAACGCTGTAAGTTTTCTTCCTGATTTTCTGCCAGAACTCCCACCACACGCTCAGGCCGACTGGAAATAAAAGCTGAAGAAACACCGTTAGTGAGTGAATAAACGCTGGTTTCAGGATGACTTTTCGACCACTGGGATACCAGACGATCAATTAAATAAATTTCATCGTAGGATTTTTCTGAAATCTGTATAAACAGAAGATGAGACATGTTTTCAGGTGACTGTGTCATTATACGGCCCGAACTTTCGGTTGAGGATAATCAAATAATAGTTTACCGGTTCCCAGAGCGAAAACCAATTGGCTGTTTAAAAGATAGGCCGTGGTTTTCCAATCATAAAAACGTAGATCCGCAAGTGCTTTTTCAGCCATGGTAAAACGCTTTTCAGGGGACTGATATAGTTCCAGCATCATTTCAGCTGCTTTTGTTATGTCCGGGGCTTTCATCCATACTAAGCGCCCACCGGTTTTTCCAGCGGCTAAACCGGGACAGGGAATATACAATGCATTATTCTGGGTTACTTCTTTGATGACACTATTGTTTGAAACAATAACCGGCAACCCACACGCCTGAGCTTCTAACAGCGTCATACCAAAACCTTCGCCCAGAGTGGTTAATAAAAAGATGTCGCTCATCTGGTAAATCTCTGCCAGTTGCGTTACTGAAAGTGGATTTTTCATGGGATCATAATCGGGTGTGATTAAAACATTTTGATTTAATCCTAATACCTCAATTTGGTCCAGCAACTCTACCGTTTTTTCCGTATGTAGATACAAGCAGCTGTTTTTTGCTGCTTCAGGGTAATTTTGACAGTATAAACCAAAGCTTTCCACAGCATATTCAATACCTTTACGCCAGAAATTATTGGCCACTGTTAAAAAGACCGTCATGTGATCGGGGATATTAAATTTTTCACGTATTTTCGATTTTTGTGTTTGTGAAACAGGTTTAAAATAATGAGTATCTACTCCCAGAGGAACTTTTCCCACGGGGCCAGTATAATCTTTTTTAAGCTGTTCAATACCAAAATCTGCTAATCCAATCACACGATCACAGCGTTGTAAAAGTTTTCTTAAAGGGCGTGGGTTTTTTGTTTGCTCATAATCCACGGTAAACCATCCCACTACGGGGCCTTTCCATGCTTCCAGAACTTTTTCATATTTTGAAAAATAATGTAAATCTGCATGAAGCAAGATGACATCGGGGCTAAGGCTATAAATGAGATTTTGCAAACGTTCGGGATCTTTAATTTTGTTTTTATTGTCCGGGTGAATGGTTACGTCCATTTCTTTATAGGAAGGTTCATGATAGTGCCAGGCCAGATGATGAACCTCAAAATGGTTTTGCAACACTTTTTGTCGATAAAGGGTTTCCATGGTAATGCCGTATCCCTTTTTAAGACCCGGTAAACGAGAGACCACCAGAAGAACAGGCTTCTTTTCAGTGCTTTTCCGTTGTGATTCATAGTCAGAAATTCGGCGGGCCATGACCAGAGGGTGATGGGCTTGAAATAATTCTAAATGCTCCTGAGGCACCCGATCATAAACAAAAGTATTGGGTTTACATACCTCAAAATCGTCGGGTAATTTTTTATAAAGTTTCTCCATATTGTTGCTTTTTAAGCGCATGGATTCGGGCTCTCGCACGTGACCATAGTGAAAAATAGTCACTTCAGCAGGTTGTAGTACCCAACCGGGATTTAGTTTTTGTGTCCAGGCATCGCCAATATGATGGGCTGCCCCTCTGCGGGTTAATCGAACACATGACATATACCAGCCTAACTTTTTACCACTCTGGGCCACAAGGTGCTGGTAATCCCCATAAAAATGGTAAATAGGAAAAAGAAAAGCGCCTACGTTTTGATAGTGGTGTTCATGGATCAATGCTTTGACTTTTTGAGCATCTTTACGAGAGTAGACTTCATCGGCTTGTACATGCCACAGCCAATCTCCGGAACAATAGCTTTCAGCTTCCTGAGCAGCCAGCGCGATGCGTTTACCGTCCAGAACAGTTGTGTCTTTCCATACTTCTGAAGGATAAATTTTCAAGTGTGGAAACAATTTTTGCATATTTTCGAGGACCTGTTGAGTCTGGTCATCACTATCTGTGGCATAAGTAACAATGACTTCATCACACACGGACAAGATTGATAAAAGGCTCTCTCGAAAGGGGTAATCAAATAAAATGCCGTTTTTTAAATAGCTATAGGCACTCAGGCGAGGTTTTGTCGACTGCAACTGCTGAAACACCCCTGATTTTTCCATGGCCTCAGACACCTTACAAAGTTCAGAAAATAGATAAAGATGTCGCACCAGCCATTCGTGAGGTGTTGCGTTTGTGGTATCCAGATGATGAAGCGTATTTTCTACTTGACGCGTATAATTTTTTTGAAGTACGGGTAAATGCTGTTGTAATTGATGAGGCGATTGCTGATGCCAAAAAACTTCTGCGTAGTGCTGCTGTCGTCGTACAAAATCTGAAACATTTTCATACGAATAATGCTCTAAATAGAGGTCCGGATTTAACTGTGCCTCGGGCTTTTCAATAACGGGATATTGATGTACACCACCCGGCCAGTTTACTTTGTAACTTTTAAAAAATCGCATCTGATAGTCAGGGAAAAGATGGTCCACGGGAACACCAAAAAAATAGTTTTTTCTGGCCAGCCAGAGACCATTAACGTCCGTGCTTTCTAATTCCTGTTGCCCCTGAATTAGAAATTCATACAGAGCTGTTGTTAAACGTTCGTCTGCATCCAGCACCAGGGTCCAGTTAAAACTGACCTGTGAAAGCCCAAAGTTACGGGCCATGTCTACACCGGCTGTAGGCACATGAGATACCACCCGCACACGCGGGTCATTTATGTCTTTAATTTTTTGCAACGTCCGGTCATCACTATACATATCTACAATAATGATTTCCTGAGGCAGTGATCCAAGACTATTGATGGCATCAACAATGACGTTTTCTTCGTTACGGGTGTGGATAACAGCGCTAATACCAGGCTCGAGAGAACGTTTCTTTTTAAAAGTAGCACAGCCATGCTGCCAGTGAGTTATGTTGTAAAGCAAATAATAGTCGGGATCGTTTTGCAGGGCTTCTAAAACCCGCTGATTTTTGTAGCTCTGGGTATCGTCCAACACAATAAGAGGGGTTCCCCGCACCGCTTCGTAATCCTGATCTCCCAGAAACTCTGCCCCATCGAGAAGCACCATATCAAAATGTTCAATATTGTACTCTTTTTGAATGTAAGCAATACCCGACACATTTTTCGCCTGTGTCGCCAGCGCTCTTTCTCCGTCGTACCATTTTTTTATTTCTTGCAGCGGATAATTTTTTAATAAGCTCTGGCCCGCTTGCCAGTGGGCCTCAATATTTTCAAACCGTAAAAATTCGGCCGGATAAACAGAAAGATAGGGATAGGTATGCACATTGGATTGTTCGGCATAGCGTTGTGTCAGTGCAGCATGACGTTCTGGTTCCGCCTCAAGGCAGTACAATTGGCTCTGAGTGCCCCGTATGGCCTCAGCCAGAATGGCCGTAGAACCTTCACCAGAGGCAGAACCCACTTCCAAAATATGCTGCGGATTTTCGCTGGTAACCAGTTGATAGAGCATCATATACAATGGATTAGAAAGTTTTTGCTGCATGCTCACTCCGAAAGGTTTAGTTATTCTCTAGATTAACAGAAGAAAGAAGGAAACCCCTGTCATCCTGTGCGAATTATTGCCCTGGAAGAACTCAAATCCATGAAGGCGACGCTAAAAAACCCGCACTTTGACGAAATATTTTTTTGATTCTGCTTATCATTCGCGTTCTGAATATAATATAATGGGAACCCTTGCCACAGTAGCTCAGTTGGTTAGAGCACTCGGTTCATACCCGGGTTGTCGCTGGTTCGAATCCAGCCTGTGGTACTTCTAAAAAGCCTCGTTTAGGGTAAACGGGGCTTTCTTTTTTGGCTATAATACGTTTATGCTCACCCAGATGCCGCAGGTTCCCCCTCTTCTACTTCAGGTTTTTGACACAGATAAACACGCTGATATCCAGCGCTTATGGGAAGACTTTCTCAAAGAAGCTTCTCATGATGCTTTTTTGTTGGACCGTTTTATTCGCAGGCTCTGGCAAAAAGATTTGATTAGCCTGAAAGAAGTGGAAGCGCTTCATTTTGCCGAACCCGTAGAAATGACGGTACAACCTCACGTCTACCAAAACACCGCTGAGTCTTCCAGTTCCCCCGAAGATCAGGATTATGTGTTTGAAGACGAACTGGGCAAAGGAGCCATGGGCGTGGTGTACCTGGCGAGAGACAAAACGCTGGGCCGTCACATTGCTTATAAATCACTTCTGGGAGAAGGTCAACTTCCGGAAGTGGTGGTCCAGCGTTTTGTAAATGAAGTTCAAATCACCGCCCAGTTAGACCATCCTCAGATTATTCCCGTGTATCGTCTGACTCGCTCCGGAGAAGGACTGCCCAATTACACCATGAAAAAAATTAGCGGGCTGACCCTGAAAGAAATGATTCAGAAAACCCGGGCCTGTCTGGATGCAGGTGAATCTCCCATCTATAGCCGAGAAACGCTGTTAGAAGTGTTTTTGAAAGTGTGTGACGCCATGGGTTTTGCTCACGCCAAACAGGTGATTCATCGGGATTTAAAACCCGCCAATATTATGGTAGGCCCCTATGAAGACGTTTATGTCATGGACTGGGGCATTGCGCGACGCTTCGGCCTTTCTGAAGCCGAACGCAGTTTACAGGTAGAGGATCTAAATCAGCCGGATATGACCCAGGCCGGTCAAATTCTGGGAACACCTCGTTATATGTCTCCCCAACAGGCAGCGGCTAAAAACAATGAGTTAAACGGCCAGAGCGATATTTTTGCCCTCGGGCTCATTCTTTACGAAATTTTGGCCCTTCAGCCCGCTATTCGTGCTAAAACCCAGTTAGATTTGCTTAAAAAAGTACTTCAGTCAAATTTGGCTGAATTTTTGCCTTACCCCAATGCCAGCAGGGCCTCTGGTTTTCATAAATTTGAACCGCCGCTACAGGCCATTATTCTTAAAGCCTGTGCTCGTAAATTGCCCGATCGTTATGCCACGGTAGAAGATTTTGCCCGGGATATCCGGGGGTTTATAGCAGAAGAAAATGTGTCCGTTTATACACCTCGCTGGTGGGAAAAAGCGTTACGTTGGGTACAACAACACCGTCGTTTGACCTTCTGGAGTGTGGCCATTACCTTATCTTTACTGGTCATTGCCGTGGTCAGCAGTATGGCTTATCAACTGTACTCGGTCAACAAAGCCCGGCGAGAAAATGCGGCCATTGCCAGACTGATGAGCACAGGCTCTCAACGGGCTCAGAAGATTGAGCGGGAATTCTTACAAATTCAGAACCATTTAAAAAACCTGGGCACCCGGGCCAGAGGCGCTTTACTTTACGGACGCACCGATTCTGAAGTTCTCTGGTATACCAATGATGACTATATTGCCGGCCGTGTGCCAAATTTTTTCTGGGATGCTGATTATCAGAGAAAAATCAGTAGACAAACGCCCGTGGTCAAGCTCGCACCCGGTTTAACGGAAAAGGAAGCCACCCCAGTTCTTCAGCGTCTGGGAGTCCTCAACAGAATTTACAGGACTATTTTTAAGCAGTCTCCCCACATCGTCTGGGGATACGTTTCCCTGGAAAACGGACTGCATTACAGTTACCCGGGCAAAGGAGGATATAAACCCGACTACGATCCCCGCCAGCGTCCCTGGTATAAAGAAGCAAACGCTTATAAAACCCCTTTCTGGGGCAAACCCTATGAGGATATTTCAGGTCTGGGGTTAGTCCTTCCCACAATTATGCCTCTATACGATCAGGACAGGCGTTTAGGTCACGCAGGATTGGAAATGCGCCTGGATACCATG
>CAYFGW010000052.1:0-22529 GCA_964342365.1 uncultured Candidatus Sericytochromatia bacterium
CCGAAAATAAAGCTCCACAACCATAGCAGCACCCGTTGCGTAAATTCGGGGTTTGCAGAGGCAGGGGCCAGCTGATCCAGTCCTGCGGGCAAAGACACCATAAATCCCACGCCCACCGCCAGCGCCAGTGCCAGTAAAAAACTCATGCCGTACGAAATGCCCGTGCTCCAGCGGTACAGTTCTCCCTGTTTTTGCCAGAAGCGCAACAGGAGTCGCTGCTGCAATTGCAGCAAAGCGCGAAACTGCTGCTGCTCCAGTTGCTTGTGATGTTTCACGAAGATTCGCTTAACCAGGACAGCAGGTGGTCTTGTTCCCCTGATGTACCCATGACTTCTAAGAAGGCGTTTTCCAGCGAGTTTTCCGCCGTCAGCGCCTTCATGGTGCCGTTCACCACCAGTTCTCCCTGCTGAATGATAGCCACATGGTCACAGAGTTTTTCCACGATCTCCAGAATATGAGAGGTTAAAAAAATGGTCATGCCCTGGGCTGTGAGGGTTTTGAGCAGGGTTTGTAAGCTGCGGGCTGCCACCACGTCGAGGCCCTCGAAGGGCTCGTCTAAAAACAGCAGCCGCGGTTGATGCATCAAAGCGGCGGCCAGCGCAATTTTTTTGCGCATGCCGTGAGAAAATCCGCCCACGGTTTCGTGCTGTTTCTCTTCTAAATTCATAAACGCCAGCAGTTTGGCACTGCGTTCGGGAATGTCTTCAGGGGGCACACCATACATGGTGCTGGAAAACTCCAGATATTCCAGCGCACTCAGAGATTCAAACAAATGCAGCTTTTCGGGCACCACGCCCATGGCTCGTTTCACGTTAACGGGAGCCTGCTGAATGTTCTCTCCAAAGACCCGTACTTCTCCCTCAGAGGGTTCCAGTAATCCAGTGAGCATTTTAATGGTGGTAGACTTCCCGGCGCCGTTGGGGCCCAAAAAACCGAAAAAGGAGCCCATGGGCACCTGTAAAGACAGGTTCTTAACAGCGATGAAGTCGCCAAAACTACGACTAAGACCTTGTGTTTCAATGGCATAATGGGCTGACATACAAGATATTATACTGCGGGACTTTTATATTTACCAAAATTGCTTTAAAATAAAGATAAATTATGCTAAAAAAAATCCCTACTTCCTCCCTCTCTCTGGGTCTCTCCCTGCTCGTGCTTTCATCAGTAACCTTCTCTAGCTGTCGCAGTCGTTCTGAAGCTGCTATGCCCGGGCTCAATCGTGGCGTATTTAACTCAGCCGTTGCATCGCAAAATGTCAGAGTCTTTAACGCACGCCGAAATCTTAAATCTCTGATTGATAAACACCATGCTGAGCTCATTCAACGTAACAGGGCTATGGTGGACCTGAAATACCGGGCCATGGCCACTTCCCCCTTTGTATTTTACCGGGCCACGGCCTTTTTGTTTTATCACGATGTGGCCTCAGAAAAAGCCTTAAGCCAGGCCCTGAAAGCGCCTCTACAGGGAGACTTTCACCTGGAAAATCTGGGCACCTACCGCACGGCACAGGGCACCTTTGGTTATGACCTCAACGATTTTGATGAAGCGGTGACCGGTCCTTTTAGCTGGGATCTGGCCCGTCTGGGCACGAGCATTCATCTGGCAGCCAGTGAAGTGGGACTCTCTTCGGAGGAGCGTGAGGCCATGGTCGTTCACTTTTTAAGTGCTTATGCAAAAGCGTTGAACACCCTTCAGCGCCAGCCCGGCTTGTACAAAGCGCCCCTTGACGAACGCCACCTCACCGAAAAACCCGCCAAAGAAGTGATGCAGGCCCGTGAACGTTTTAATCGGGCCGCCTGGCTCCAGGAAAAAGCGCCCAACGGCCGTTTTCCACAGGATGACAAAATGCGTCCGGTGCCCCCCGGGGAAGTGACTCAGCTTCAGCAGGCCATTCAAACCTATGTGCAAACCCGCCGCGAAGGCCCGGGGTTTTTTGCGGTCAAAGACACCGCCATGCGGATTGCGGGCAAAGGCAGTCTGGGTCGTTATCGGTACAGTGTGCGCGTGGAAGGTCCCACACCGGCCTCACAAGACGATATTTTATTGGAGTTTAAAGAGGCGGCTCCTCCTTCGGCTAGCTATGCGGGCATACGTTCTTCCAGTTCTGACGGGGCGCGTATTGTGAACGCCTACCGTCGCTTTTTGCCGGGGGCTGACCCTTATCTGGGGGTGACCCGACTGGGGAAAGTTTCCGCTTACGTGCGGGAATGGTTGCCTGATGAAGCCGTGAAACTGGAAAAAGTCAACAAGGTGAGCGAGTACCGTGACTTTCTGGATTCTGTGGCTCTGATTATTGCCCGGGCCCACAGTCGCAATGGGAAGGCAGCGCAAATGGCGTCTCAAATTCCACAGCTTGCTCCTGAGATTGCCGCTTTTGCCGGGCGTTATGCCGAACAGGTGAACGTGGACTGGCGACAGTTTAAAGCGGAATTTTAATGCTCACCGTATTTCTTTTGACAGAGAGAATGTGCTAACATTAACAACACTCGGGGATGTAAAGGCTTCGACATGGAGTATGATGGCATGAGCTGCGAGTCGGGAATGTTAATGTGCCCGTAAAACTATTAACACCAATTATAAATGCAAACAAGAAAAATCTGTTTGCTATTCCTACTATGAAAACTGCAGCCCCTGTGGCGGTAGCAGCTTAATAAAAGCTTAGTAGCAGGAATGCCCCACGGGATTGTGTGCGACAAGCATGAACGTGGGATACACTTTTGTCGCTGCCCTGAGCGCCGACGCCTATAGGCGAGCAGGAAAGACTTTATAGGCTGGCTGAAGACGCTGTGTTTATGTGGCTAACCTTCGGCGAGATTTAAATACGTAAACTACGCTTGTAGACGCTGATGTAGTTGGCTCTATGGACGCGAGTTCGATTCTCGCCATCTCCATTCCCGTGAAGCCCCCAATTTGGGGGCTTTTTACATGGTGTTTTCAGGGAAGCCTGAGTAAACCACTGATACTATTTTTGAACAATTCTGTGACCGAGTGACTGTATGTAATGGAGCCATGGCCGTCATCGGAGAGAGGTTTCTTTTTTTCTTGATCCTCATACTCCACCAGCATGTTTTGGGCTCCAGCGACTTTCACCCCCTGAATACCAAAACCCATGCCCAGTCCATTTTTGTCTGTTCGCTGATGAAAAGCGTAAGACATACCCGGCTTGACGTTGTTGGGGACATAAAGCTGTTTTTTAGTGTTAGTGGTGTAGCCCACCACGGGTTCTTTGTACTCAGGTACATTGACTATGTCACCCGTGTACTTTGCCAGGGGATTTAACCATCTGTTGAGTTTATTGATGTTATGGAGGGTTCCGTTAGATAGCCATTGTTTTCCCTGTTCAGCAAGAACACCAACTCCTATTTTTGCAGCTTCGTGAGCTTCCATCATAGGGTCTATACTGATAGATAAGTCGAATTTAACGGCGTTACCGTCTTTATCTTCAATAGCCTTTGCTTTTTCCAGGAATTTCACCATACTTCGCCCACCGCTGCTGTGGCCAATAACCACAAATTTTGGGGATTTACCCATCGCTTGCGCCTGTGTCTGAATATCTTTCATGGCAATAAGAGCGTTGTCAATGCCCGGTGTTCTACCCAGAGTACTCCCCATGATTTCGTCACCCAATTTTGATAAAGGGTTTTTACCATCTTTGAGGGCATCTATAACATAAGAACCCCCAAAGGTGCGTTTCACTTCATCTCCCTTGAAAAGCTCAGATTCTTCTGAGGGAAAGCTCAGAATTTGAGCTCGTTCTTGAAGTTCAGGGTCTTTAAAAATTTCTGTGTGCACACCCACGTTCAGGCCAGACCAGTTAGCAGGTTTGTCATTTTGGGCTTCTATAGCACCGGTAGAAACAGAGTAAAGATCCTTACTGTTAAGTCCCTGCTCTTTTAATATCGCTGCGGCTTCTTGCATGATTTGTAAGCGTCGTGGTTCAAAAGCTGCAGTACCTTCAAAAGAAATAACCACCACGTCAGCACCGTCGTAACGGGTCAAATTACTGGAACTACGTGGTTTTGATGGATCTTGTAGCTGCAATCTTTGATTGAGCTCATGACGATCTTCGGTAATACCTTGTTTCACAAGCGCATAGTTGTTCCGGGTGGCCTTATTCACCGCAGCTTTAACCTGAGCTTTTGTGGCAGTTTTGAGTTCAGTGGCAGGGGCCGTTTCAGGGGAAAAATCCACGGCACCAATTCCTGTGGCTGCTGAACCCTGTGCCGGAAGTTGAACGGTAGTCGCAGAAAGGGCTGGTGTGGCTTTTTCTGATGAAGTCGGAACCTCGGGAGCTTCAGGCAATACCGGTGTGGCCAGCGTGGTGGGTTTAAAAAAAGGAATGCCGGAAAATCCTGTAGAACCTATAAAATTGCCCATATCACACCCGCTTTCTACTTATACGAACACTTAATTATCGGGACGTTTATGACGTAACTTGCTTCAGGCGGTTTCTACGCGGCCACCGAGATATTCCGCCAGAAAAGACTCTACCGCTTCAAAGAACTTCATGCGGTTTTCGGGCTTGGCAAGACCGTGACCCTCGTCTTCAAAGAGCTGATACTTGTAGTCTAAGCCCTTTTCTTCAAGAACTTTGACAATTTGGTCGGCTTCTTGCTGGGTAACCCGCGGATCGTTGGCCCCCTGTGCAATAAAGAGCGGAATCTGGATCTGGTCCACCTTATAAAGCGGCGAACGCGATTTTAAAAAGTCTGATTCCGTGTCGGGGTCGCCCACCCGCTTTTTAAAATTATTTAGCATGCTGGACCAGTAGGGCGGAAAGGATTCGATCAGCGTGATCAAACTGCTGGGTCCTACCATATCAATGGCACAGCGGAACACGTCAGGGGTAAAGGTGGCGCCCACCAGGGCCGCATAGCCCCCGTAAGACCCGCCGTAAATGGCTACTTTTTCACGATCTACACCGCCTTCGTTGACGGCCCATTCTACCGCATCAATCAAGTCCTCGTGCATTTTGCCACCCCACTCGCGGTCTCCGGCGTTCAGGAAGGTTTTGCCGTAGCCCGTGGAGCCTCTATAATTCACCTGAAGGCATACATAGCCACGGTTGGCCAGCCACTGAGCATTGGGGTCATACCCCCATTCGTCACGCCACCAGGGGCCGCCGTGGACATACAGCACCATGGGTAAATTTTCCCGCTCTAATCCCACGGGGTAAGTCACATAACCATGAACCGTCAATCCGTCGCGGGTGGTGTAGCTCATGGGCTCCATATTGGCCAGGGTATAGCCTTCTAAGGCACTGTTGTGGGTAAACAAAAAACGCATGTCTTTTTGGGCCCGGTCGTACACGTAATACTTGCCGGGAGCGTTGTCAAAATCAAAGGCAATGACCCAGGTGGTGTTGGCATCATCACGATTGATGAGCGAAAAGTCCCCGTGATTGTAGGCTTCTAGAAAGGCAAAATCTTCAGCGATAGCCGGATCCAGAATTTCCCATTCTGAGCGGGCCCGGGTGAAGTTGGCGGCCTGCACCTCGTAGGTGTCGGGGTCTAAAAACATGCCGCTCACATCGTAATGTTCATCCTGTGCCAGGACGTGTCGTTCGCGGGTTTCTACATTGAGCTTGACCAGGCGGGCGGCATTAACGTTTTGCGAATCCAGCAGGTACATGAACTTGCCGTTCCGGGAAAAGTGAGAAGGACTGCTGTTTAAACTGTCTTCTATACCCCATTCAATCAGGGTTTCCCAGGGAGCATCGTGATCCGCCCGGTACAATAAATGCATGCCGCCATCGGGCTGAGCAGCCACACCGCCCCGCACTTTGAAATCGGCGTCCGCTAACCAACCCACCATATTGCCCGGGTTTTCTGCCACCTTTTGCAGTTCGCCATTGCCCAGATGCAGATGGTACACATCGTGCAGTTGGGGGTTGTCTTTATTCATAGCGATCAGCAATTCTTCAGGATGATGCTTATCGCGCTGTAAAATCTGGGTTTGCACATTTTCAAAAGGGGTATAGTCTTTGATTTCACCACTGTCAATGTCCAGACCGTACAGTCGCCAGTTCTCGTTGCCGCCTTTGTCCTGCACGTACAGTAAATGCTGACTGTCACCGGCCCAGAAAAAGCTGCGAATGCCCCGATCTTTATCGTCCGTGAGCACGCGGTCATCGTTGTTGCCAGTGGTGCGCAAGCAGAGGTTGAGGACGCCTTCGGCGGGAGCTACATAGGCCATATGTTTGCCATCGGGAGAAATCTGGGGAGATACCCGCTCGGGATTACCAAAGAGAGCGGTGCGTGGAATAATTTCAGGTTGAGACATTAAAGTTCCTTCCGGGCCACGGTGGCCAACATATAGTGGGGAGGCTGTCCAGAGAAGTATGGACTCACACAGAAATCTATTGTACCTAAAAATGATCGTTGTGTCGGCGTTCGGCCCACCAGCGCACTCAGTCCGGCGGTGGTGTAATGCACCTGCCAAAAAGGCGACAACAAGTCCAGCGTTTCTGGCACCGTAAAGTATTCCCAGCCCTCAGACCACACCACAAAACGCTGGCGCAGCTGTTGATGCAGCGAGTGGCCGCTGAGGTTGTCAGCGCTGAGTAAGTAACCGCCGGGTTTAAGGACGCGATGAATTTCAGATATTATCTGGGGTTTGGGATCGAGATGCGATTTTTTACGAATGCCGCCCAGGACGGATTTACAGCAAATGATGTCCAGACTTTCGCTGGCAAAAGGGAGTGCACGGGCGTCTATGGCAGCATAGTTGATGGCCGTTCTGTAACGTTGATGCAGCGGCTGAGCCCGCTCTGCGGGAGAGGTGATGTCCGAGCAGGTGACCGTGGCTCCTTGCACGGCCAACCACAGGGATGGCCCCCCTCCTGCTGCTCCCAGTTCCAGAGCCTGCAGTCCCTTTAGTGAGGGGGGCAAAATGTGACTCCACATATTCAGAGCCTGAGACCACACGGCAACGTCCCATTGCAAGACGTCGTGCAAATAGCGCGGGTGACACCAACGCTGGGGCAGTTCATGGGCCAGATAGTGGTGGTGGCGAGAGGGGCTCAATTTCGTAAGGCTCAAGGCGTGTCTTCAAACAGGTCTTCAAAGAGAAAGGGCTGGCTGTTTTCGATGGGTCGGTGGGCAATGATTTTCCAGCCGGCGTCATCGGCAATCAGCTGGGTTTCAAAGGTCATGATGCCCGGTGCTTTTTTCAGGGGCAGCGTGTATTGCAGTAGTGCAGTGGTAATATCTCGCTCCGCACGGGTATAGGTGGGTTCGGTGCCAAAAATGCCTGTGGGGGGATGCTCAAAAGGAGCCTGTGGATGCACTGCGGTTTTGAGTAATTCTACATCACGGGCGTCTATGGCTTGCCAGTATTTGGCAATGGCAACGGTGGGATTGGCATTGCCTGTTTGAATATACATCTCCCGGGGGCCTTTTTTGAGTAAATCCTGAGCTTCCTGTTGGAGTGCACTCGCGCGCTGCTTTTCGCCCAGATAATTTAACAGGGCTTCCATGCCCTGGAGCAGCATAAAGCGCTCATAGCGATCGGAAGGGGTGTACCGTTCGTAGCGCGCCAATGCCTCTTCACTAAAGGCTTTTTTTCCACGCTCGTATATTTCCAGCGCCACCTGCGGGCGTTTGAGTTTGCGCCAGTAAATTTCTGCCAGCTCTGTATATAACTCCGGATGTCTGTAGGGATTGTTTTTTAAGCGTCGTTCCAGGAGCGCTGCGGCCTGTTCTGTGCGCCCCGCTCGCAGTAAGAGCTTGCTCACCAGCGTATAGTAACGGGCGTTATAAGGATCAATCTGAATAGATTTAAGACCGCTGATTAGCGCCTGAGGGTATTGTTTCTGGTCCTCATAAAAACTGGCCTGCGCGTAATAATGTTTGCCCGAGGGCCAGGGGGCAAGCTGCATGGCCCATTGAATATGTTGCTGTGCCTGTTCCAATTCTCGCTGAGATTGCGCTTTGATGGCATCCACATAGGCCCGTGCCGAGTAATAATTCAGGGTGGGCACCAGCACCAGAGCCAGGCCCACAAAAGCGAGCATGCCGCGGCCCACGTTAATATAAGGGATGTATTGGACTTCTGGTAAGGCATCGGGGGTTTCCCGTACAAGTCCGATACCGGCCAGGGTGAAAAAGAGAATGGGAATGGCGGCCACGCTCCAGTCAATATCAAAGCCAATATGAATCAAAGAGGCCAGCAAAGCTGCGCCGATGGCGGGGCTAAAACGGTTGTTTGACTTGCGATAATGCCAGAAAGCACACCCCAGCCAGCACAAAATGGCGGCGGCACCCACGAGCCCTTGTTCTGCTAAGACCTGTAGATAGTAATTGTGAGGATTAACAGAAAATCGACCGGCTTCCTGCATAAAAGCGGGCAGGGCAATGCCGTACGTATTGGGGCCAAATCCTATAACAGGACGTTCTTTGAACATGTCCCAGGCGCTCTGAAGTAAATAAACTCTCCAGGACGTGGCGTTTTCCTGCAAAATACTGAGCTGGGTCAGGGTGGCCAGACGAGGCCCCACGGTTTGCCAGTTTAGAACCAGTCCCGTCATCAGCACGAGGCCAATGCCCGCAAAGGTCATTTGAACCGAGCGCTGGCGAAAACGCTGACGGTAATGCCAGAGCAAGACGCTCATGGAAAGCCCCATGGCGATCCAACTGGTGCGCGAATTGGTTACAAGCACTGATAGTATCAAGACCAGACTGCTCAGGCCGTGAAAGAGACGCCAACGTCCGCTTTCTTCGAAAAATCCCCCCACTGCCAGTGGAGCCAGCAGTAGCAGATAACCCGCCAGATCGTTGGTGCGGTAAAACGTTCCTGCCAGGGTTTGGGTATCGGTTCTATTGAGCCAGCCCAGCGCTGCCATCACCAGACCCAGTCCCACCAGGGCTCGCAGGGTGCCGTATAAAGCGCCCTGACGTTGTTCTGCTTCTGCATACTGACCCAGTCCCAGATACGCGCTGAGCCCCAGACCGAAGTACATGACCATGCGTGCAATCTCTTCGAGGCTTGCCAGCTGATTCACTGAAAAAATCCAGCTGATACATAAACTCAGGAGCCACAGTACCGATGGCCATAATAAGGGGTAACGCCGGAGCTGCTGAAAGGTTTCCGGGTAAGCGAACTTTCGGGCACACCACAGTAAGAGTCCCCCGGAAAGTACCTGACTGAAGGTTTGAATATGCAAATAGCGCCCGCCATAATCGTAGGCGGCCCAGAGCAGAAGAAAAAGGAAAGTGCATCCAAAAAAAAGGGGCGTGGGTCGTGCAGAATTCGTGGACATGTTCCACATATATCACAGATGCTGAGAAAATACCTGAGCTACACTGAATAAAACGATCAGAGAAACGATTCCCATGACCCCTACACTAACGGCTTTTTTTGCGTTGCCGCTGAGCCTTTTTCTGGCGCTGGCACTGGGCGCTTACACGGTTCCCGCCTTAAAACGACTGAAACTGAAACAATATATTCGAGAAGAAGGCCCGGCCTCTCACCAGAGCAAAGGGGGAACGCCCACCATGGGCGGCGTGATTTTTCTGATTCCTCTAATCGCGGTCACCGCCGTTTTGAGTCCCATGCTCATGCCCACAGGACTGTTATCTACTCTGGTCTTGTTAGGGATTGTGTTACTCACCTGTGCCCTGGGGCTTGTGGATGATTTACAAAAAGTGCTGATGCGCAATAACAAAGGCATTACGCCCCGTCAAAAGCTTCTGGGGCAGGGACTCATCGGTGCCGCGCTGGGCGCTTTCTTACTCTGGGGCGTTCCCGGATTCGTGCCCCAGATTAATCTTCCCTTTACGGCCATCAATTTTCAGCCCGGCTGGTTATACATTCCTTTTGTCACCTTCTTTTTTACGGCTACCACCAATGCCGTTAACCTGACCGATGGTTTAGATGGCCTGGCTTCCACGGTGGTGCTTTCCAGTCTGGGAGCGCTGGTGGCCATGCTGCTGCTCAAAGGGGATATGGCACAACCCCTGACCTACACGGGGCTCATCCTGGGATTGGCTACCATGGGGGGATGTATCGGGTTTTTGTGGTACAACAGCCATCCGGCTCAGGTCTTTATGGGGGATACGGGTTCTCTGGCGCTGGGTGCGGTGCTGGTAGTAATGGCTTGTATTGGACATGTGGAACTCTGGTTTCCGCTTCTGGGCCTGATCTTTGTGGCTGAAGCCCTTTCGGTCATGATTCAGGTGTTCTGGTATAAGCGCACGAAAAAGCGTATTTTTCGCATGAGCCCTCTGCATCACCATTACGAATTAGGCGGCTGGAAAGAAACGCAGATTGTGAACCGCTTTTCTATTGTGGCCTTTATTGTGGCGGTGATTTCCGTGATGGGTTTCTATGCGGCTAACGGAGGCACCTTATGACCACCTCGATTTCTCCGGATTTTGCCCCGGACTTTGAGCTTACTGAACCCGCCCGGGTGGTGGTGCTGGGAGCCGCTCGCAGCGGACTGGCCGCGGCGGAGTTTCTGCAACAGAAAAATTATGCCGTAACTCTCAGTGATGCGGGCTCCCTGTCTGAGGAAGCCCGCCAGCGTTTGTCCACTGCTTCTATTGCTTTTGAAGAACAGGGGCATACGGAAGGCTTCTTACAGGAAGCCGATTTTCTGGTGGCCAGTCCGGGCATTCCTCTTACGGCTCCACCCTTTGTTTGGGCCAAAAAACACGGGATTGCCGTGGTCAGTGAAGTGGAGCTGGCCTGGCAGTTTTTACAAAAAATGTCTTCTCGCCCGCGTCTGATCGCTGTCACCGGCAGTAACGGGAAAAGTACCGTGGTGACTTTATTAGAAACATTGTTTAATACCGCCGGGTTCAAGGCCAAGGCTTGTGGCAATATCGGGACACCGCTGATTCAATGTGTGGAAGGCGGTTTTGATACTTTAATTCTTGAAATTTCCTCCTTTCAACTGGAAACCACCTATACCCTGCGCCCCGACGGCGCAATTTTACTGAATCTGTACGAAAACCACCTGGATCGCCACGGTGCGATGGACACCTATTTTGAAATTAAGTCCCGTTTATTTGCCCACCAACGGGATGCTGACGTGGCGGTCTTGTCTCGCACCAATCCCTGGTGCAAGCGCCTGACCGCGCGTTTGAGCGGTCGGGTCTGTACCTTTGCGCTGCCTTTTGCAGAGATGTTGATGTACAGAGGAAAGCCGCTGATGCCCATTTCGGATATTGCCCTCAAAGGGGAGCATAATCTGGAAAATGTTCAGGCGGTCAAAACGCTGGCTGCAGCTTTTGATGTACAAGAGGCTGCACTAAAAACCACTCTGGAAACATTTCGCGGCATTCCCCACCGTCTTGAACCCCTGCCCGACGTGCGGGAACGACATTTTATTAATGATTCTAAATCCACCAATTATCTGGCGGCTCAAAAGGCCCTTCAGGCCATGGACAGGCCGGTCATCTGGATTGCTGGAGGCAAAGACAAGGGCGGCGATTTTTCGGAATTGGCGCAGTGGGCCCACAAACGAGCAAAGCACACCGTACTCATGGGCGAATGTGCCCCCTATTTTGCGCAGTTGCTGATCCAGTCGGGGTATAATCAAATCACACAGGTAAGTACCATGCAGGAAGCTGTCGAGGCTGCTGTTGAACACGCTCAGTCGGGCGATACGGTGTTATTATCGCCGGCCACGGCCAGTTATGATGCTTACGCCAATTTTGAAGCAAGAGGAGACGATTTCAAAGCCCATGTTGACCAACTTGTTTCAAAAGCCTAAACAAAGACAGCAGCGGGTCGAGCGTCTGAAAGCGAGTCCTCATCAAATGCCTGAGGCAGAACAAAAGCATTTGCCCACCCACCCCATTGACCATGCCCTGATTTATATTGTGGCCTTGCTCACGCTGGCCGGGGTCATGAGTATTTTCAGCGCCAGTGCCCACGTGGCTCAGGCCAATATGGACGACGGTATTTTTTATTTCAGGCGGCAGATTCTGGGCGTGTTTGTGGGCTCTTTTGCCCTGATTGTGGCCTCCCGTATTAATTTATACAAACTGTCCCGTTGGATACGCCCCCTGATGATACTGACTATTTTTCTGCTGGTGTGTACCCATCTGCCCGTGATTGGGGTGACCAGCAAGGGATCTTCCCGATGGCTGAATATACCGTTTATTCGCTTTCAGCCCTCAGAAATTGCCAAACCCATGCTGGTGCTGTATCTGGCCGGTATTCTCGGCAATGCCCGGTTTATACTGCTTTCGCTCAAAGAAAAATTTATTGCCTTTTTGCCCGTGTTTGCCATTATGGCTATTGTCCTCAAACAGCCCGATCTGGGCACCACCATTGTGATTGGTTCCACCGTACTTATGCTTTGCTTTCTGGCGGGGTTACCCTATCGCTACGTGCTAGGCGTGCTAGTAACGGGCTTTTTCGGAGCTGCAGCGGTGGTGCTCAGCAATCCCTATCAGATGAATCGGGTCACCTCCTGGCTGGACCCCTGGTCTGATCCCAAAAACACGGGGTACCATTTGATTCAGTCCATGATTGCCATTGGCTCAGGAGGTGTCACCGGGAACGGTGTGGGTCAGAGCGTACAAAAACTGTTTTATTTGCCCGAGCAGCACACGGACTTTATTTTTGCGGTCATTTCTGAAGAACTCGGCCTGATCGGTGGCGTACTGCTCTTTGTGTTTTTCTGTGCCCTGACCCAGCGGGGGCTGGCCATTGCCAGTCGTGCCCCTACTCCCTATTTGAAGCTGCTGGCCATGGGACTGGCCTGCATGATTTCCATGCAGGCGCTGGTGAATCTGGGGGTTGTGACGGGCACCATTCCCACCACGGGCCTGACGTTGCCCTTTATTAGTTTTGGCAGCTCTTCTCTGGTGGTGAATCTGGCGGCCATGGGACTTTTACTTAATGTGTCTCGCTATATTCCGCGCCGGAATTCCGCACAAACCGGTAACACCCGTCAGCGCTCACGAAAGGCCAAATCATGAAAACTATTGCCATTGCCTGCGGCGGAAGCGGTGGGCACATCTATCCGGGTTTGACCCTCGGGCACCAGCTTCGAACCCACGGGTTTGACGTGGTGTTTATGGGGTCTACCCTGCGCATGGAAAAAGAAAAAATCCCGCAGGCAGGTTTTTCCTTTATGGGGGTGCCCGTACGCCCCTTCAATAGGCGTCGTCCTTTGGCTTCGGCTTACAACTGGTGGCGCTGTATTGGCCAGGCCAGGGCTTATTTAAAACAAAAGCAGCCCGTGGCCATGGTGGGTATGGGTTCATACATTAGCGTGCCTGCCCTTGTGGCCGCGCGTCAGTTGGGTATTCCAATTTTTCTGGTAGAAACCAATAAGGTGCCTGGCAAGGCCAATCAGATGCTGGCTCGTCTGTCACAGTGGGTGTCGCTGGCCTACCCTGAAAGTGCCCGGGCCTTTCCAAAAACCGAAACCTTTGTGGACGGCACACCCGTACGTCCCGAATTTGGCTCTATTGATCGAGAAACGGGAGCCAAAGCTTTTGGGCTTAACCCGGAGCACCCGGTGCTGACCATTACGGGAGGGAGCCAGGGGGCTAAGGCGATCAATGACGCAGTCTTGCACAATTTACGGGATTTATTGCAAATCGAAGGTTTACAAATTGTGCATATGTGTGGGGCAGCAAACTTTGACCAAATCAGGGCTGAACCCATATTATCTGGTGTTCAAGATCGTTACCATTTGCTAGAATATGTGGAGAATATGCCCGCATTATTGGCTGTAACCGATTTAGGATTGGTGCGCGCTGGTGCGCTCACCATTGCAGAGATGATGGCTTGCGAAATCCCCGTGATTCTGGTGCCCGGTACCTTTGGTGGAGGTCACCAGAAGGACAACGCTCTGGCTGTAGAAGCCGCCGGAGCAGGGATTATGTTAGAGGAACCTCAGTTGCAGGAGAAATTGGTGCAAACCGTCCGGGATGTAATCCTGAGTACAGAAAAGCAGCAGCAGATGCGGCAGAATAGTAAGACATTAAATACCAGAGACGCAGCAGATCATATTGTGACCCGTATGATAAATAGTTTGACCGTGTAAATAGAGAAAGAGGGCGTATGTTAGACGCAGCACAACACATCCATTTTATTGGTATCGGAGGCATCGGCATGAGCGGCCTGGCTCGCATCTTATTGAGTCACGGAAAACGGGTGAGTGGTTCAGATATCAAAGACAATGTGCAAACCCGTGCTCTGAAAAAACAGGGTGCACAGGTGTTTCTTTCTCAATCCGCAGAGAATATTTCACCGCAGACGGAGTGTGTGGTGATTTCTACCGCCATTCAGGAAAGTAATCCCGAGCTGCGACGTGCGCGAGAGCTGAATCTGCCAGTGTTGCACCGTTCCGACGTCCTGCGTTACGTCCTTGAGGTAAGTCGAGGTATCGCCATTACCGGAACCCACGGTAAAACCACCACCTCTGCACTGATGTCTCTGGTACTCATGGAGCAAAATTTGGACCCCACCATTGTCATTGGGGGACAAATTCCTCAACTGGGCACCAATGCCCATGCCGGTGCCGGCGAATATACCGTAGCTGAGGTGGACGAGAGTGACCAGTCCCTGCGTAAACTGACCTCAGAAATTGTGCTAATTACCAATCTGGAAGTGGATCATCTGGATCACTACAGTGGACTTGACGAAATCTTAGAAGCCGTTCTGGAGTTCCTGAGTCATCAACCCGAACACGGACGCATTGTTTTTAATCTGGATGACGCGGGTGTCCAGCAACTGCTAACGCGTATGCCGGAGGCCTACCGCGAACGCTATGTGAGCTTTGGGATCAATAATTCACAGGCAGACTATAACGTCACCTCTATCAATAATCTCCCCCGCGCCTCCCGGTTTGAGGTGCAGCACCAGGGACAATCTCTCGGTTCCTTTGAAATCGGAATTCCCGGCAATCACAACGTGTATAACGCCCTGAGCGTTCTGGCCACGGCTCACGATATGGGTCTGAATATGTCGAAAGTGGCTCCGTCTCTGGCCGGGTACCAGGGGGTAAATCGTCGTTTTCAGCTCATGGGCGAAATGCCCGGCTCTGTGAGTGTAATAGATGATTATGCCCATCACCCTTCCGAAATTCGCGCCACCCTCGAAACCGCTCGTTTGCAAGACAAATACATTACTGCCGTCTTCCAGCCTCACCGCTACAGTCGCACTCAGGGCTTACTTAAGGATTTTGCCCAGGCCTTTGCCCACGCGGACCGCATTATTTTTACAGATATTTACGCTGCTTCTGAAAACCCGCTGGATTATGACATTACCATTCAACATCTGGTGCATGCTGCTCAGGTGGCCAACCCGCAAAAAGACGTGCTCTTTTTCAGCGCCTTTGAAGACATTGCTCAGTACGTCAACGATCACTTTGTGCCGAATTCTCTCTTGCTAACCATGGGGGCAGGCAATATTTCCCAACTGTCTCAGTTACTGCTGGGAAAGTCTGAGTCAGCACCTGAGTCTACAAAGCCTGTGCTGAAGGTGTCTCATGTTAAAGTCGCTTCATAAGCTTGAAACCCAAAAAAAACTTGCTCCTTTTACTTCCTGGCGTATTGGGGGAGCTGCAGACTATTATGTGGTGCCTCGCTCTGAGTCAGATATGCAGGATATTTTGAGCCTGGCGGCTTCTGAAAAGTTACCCCTTACGCTTCTGGGCGGTGGCTCTAACGTACTGCTTTCCGACGCGGGCATTCGTGGCATTGTGATGCACATGAACCACCACTTTGCGGACTTTGAATTTATGCCCGATGGCAAAGTGCGTGCACAGGCTGGTGTCAGATTGGGAACCCTCATTAAAAAAGCCATGGCTCAAAAACTTTGTGGTATTGAGCAATTGTGGGGTATTCCCGGTACCGTGGGTGGCGCGGTAGCTATGAATGCGGGGGCTTGCAATACGGAATTTTTTGACGTGGTGGATACCATTACCAGTTTGACGCCTTCCGGTAAAAAAGTGGTGCGTCGACGGGTGGATATTCAGCACGGTTACCGCTGGAGCGATTACAAGTTTAACGGCGAAATTGTCACTGAAGCGGTGATTCAGCTGCGTCCGGAGGCCATGGAAGTGATTCAGGCCAATTTTGATGCTGCTGATTTGCGCCGCCAGCCCCAGCATAATATTCGCCAGCCCAACTGTGGTTCGGTATTTCGTAATCCTGAAGGGGATTACGCGGGACGCCTGATTCAGGAGCTAGGGGCCAAAGGTCGCCTGCGGGGTAAAGCACAGGTGTCCCTGGATCACGCCAATTTCATTGTCAATACTGGTAAAGCCACCGCTCGCGATACCAGTTTACTGATTCGCTCTTTACAGGCGGACGTCAAGGCCAGATTTCAGGTGCACTTGGAACCTGAAGTGATTTTTCTGGGCGCTTTTTAAGCAGGGCACCGGCGTGGCACGGCGAAAAACCCGTCAGCGGGTAGACTATGTCAGAATGATGGCCTGCATGATTTTGAGCAGTGGTTTATTTATGTTGTGGACGGCTCATTTCTGGGAAGTGGAAAAAGTACACATTCAGGGAGCCACCGCCAATACGCTGGCATATGTGGAAAATTTTGTGCAGCGCCGCCAGATTCAGGGGCAACACGTTCTTGCTCTGAATCCTCTGGAACTCAAAAGTGCTCTGGAAACCAATCCCTTACTCAAAAACGTGGCTTTAGAGCGAGAAATTCTGCCCGCCACGGTCACACTCAAAGTACAGGAGCGTCAGCCGCGCTATGTGTTACTAAATACCTTTGCTAAACGTTTGACAGATGCCAAAACTACCGTCATTGACGCCGAAGGAATGGTGCTGCCCCTGGCATCCAGTCAACTGGACTATACCGGCCCCGTGATTTATCTGGACCCCAAACGTTATCAAAAGGGGCAAATTCCCGCTGAGCACCTGAATTTAATTCATGAACTGAATGAGCTGTATGCTCGCAAAGCCCTCACGGATGTGGGCGTTTTTGACATTTCGAATCCACAAAACGTCATGTTTTATCTTGAGAAACCGGCCCTTAAAATCTGGTTAGGGCGTCCTGAAGAATTGGTTGTCAAGATGCGCTTGATTGAATCCACATACCAGGCCGCAGAGGTCAAAGAAGCTGATGTAGACTACATTGATTTGCGTTTCTGGAATCACCCCGTGGTAAAAACTGGCCCCTGAACCCACTCCTAAAAACCTGCACTTTATAGTATAATTCCCCTTACGAATCTTTTTGTTTGCCCTTTTTAACAGATATTTGGCAGACACAACCAAAGGCGGAAACCCATGATGGATTTTGAAATGAATCAACTGGCCTCAGTAGCCAATATTAAAGTAATTGGCGTCGGGGGTGGCGGCGGCAACGCCGTCAACCGCATGGTTTCTGCCGGAGTGGGCGGTGTGGAGTTTATTGCCATCAACACGGATGCCCAGGCGTTGGAAATGTCTCAGGCGGAAAAAAAGGTTCAAATTGGTCAAAAAGCCACCAAAGGCCTTGGCGCGGGCGGTAATCCCGTGATGGGTCAAAAGGCCGCAGAAGAGAGTCGTGACGACATTTCTGCCATGTTAGAAGGCGCAGATATGGTGTTTATCACCTGCGGAATGGGTGGCGGCTCCGGGACCGGTGCAGCTCCTGAAGTGGCCAAACTCGCTCGTGAACAGGGTGCCCTGAGCGTGGGGGTTGTGACCCGCCCTTTCACCTTTGAAGGACGCCGCCGCTGGAAGCAAGCTGAAGAAGGCATTCAGGCGTTTCGTCAAACCGTAGACACCCTGATTGTCATTCCCAATGACCGCCTCTTAAACGTGGTGGAAAAACGCACGTCGATTCAAGAAGCGTTTCAGGTGGCCGACGACGTTCTCCGTCAGGGCGTACAGGGTATTTCCGATATTATTACTATTGCTGGCGATATCAACGTGGATTTTGCGGATATTAAATCCGTGATGGAAAACGCAGGATCTGCGTTAATGGGAATTGGTCAGGCTGCAGGCGAAGGCCGCGCGGCCGAAGCTGCAAAAGCCGCTATCTCTAGCCCGCTTCTCGAAGGTTCCATTGAAGGTGCTAACGGTATTATCTTCAATGTGAGCGGTGGCTCTGATTTGACTCTCTTTGAAGTCAATGAAGCTGCCGAAGTGATTTATGGCGTGGCCAGTCCCGATGCCAATATTATCTTTGGTTCCGTAACCGACGAACGCTTGCAGGGACAGGTGAAAATCACCGTCATTGCTACCGGCTTTGACAACGGTCAGCAAACCCAGCTGAACCGCTCCATGGCGCCCCGTATGCAAACCCCGTCTCGTCCTACCCCTCGCCCTGCAGCACCCAGTCCTGCACCGGCTCCTGCACCCAGGCCGGTAGCTCCAACTCCAGCTCCCGTCGCTGCTGCGCCAGCTCCTGCCCCGGCACCCGCACCTGCTGCGCCGGCTCCAGCGCCGGCCCCTGCTCCCATAGCTGCTGCACCGGCTCCCGCTCCGGCACCGGCCCCTGCACCGGCTCCCGCTCCGGCACCGGCCCCTGCACCGGCTCCGGCTCCCGCGCCAGCCCCTGCTCCCCGTCCGGCTGCACCGGCGACACCTCCGCCAGATCAATTGGAGCTGCCTCCGTTTTTGCAGCCTCGCCGTTAGTTTTTTGAGTTTTGAGTAAGCCTTATATAGTGAAATATATAACGAAATAAATTCGGCTCCAATAAATCTCTGTGATCTTTGCCAATAAGGCCTTTCAGGGTATATACAAAATTCAAAAATAAGCGTATAGTCATCTGTATCAAAAGATACAGGGTTCAGATATGCTTATTCAAAGAAACGGTCAAAAAGGGGCAGCCCTCATTCTGGTGCTGTCTTTTTCCGTGGCTATTCTCACCATTGCTGCCCTGAGCAGTCAGTTGGTGAATCGCTCTCAAACCAACACCCAGGAAGAATTCCGTCGCAAGGCCCAGGCCACCAATATTGCCCGTGCCGGACTTAAAGAAGCGCTGGGATGGTTTAAGCTTAAAAGCTCTAGCGGAGGCGCCGTTGCAGGAACCGAACCCTGTGTGGATGCTGCTTTTGCACCAGAGTATCATGCAGACCCCAGACTAAGGGCCACAGATGACCCTGTCAGAGGCATTGTCAAAGACATTTTGCTGAATGAAGATCGTAACGTTTACGGGCGCTACATTATTCGCAAACAGCCCTGTGGTTCAGGAGCGGATCCCAATTACACACCCGACGATGCGGGTTACGAACCTCTGGCTGCCCATGACATCACCCATCTGAAATCTCCCGCGGCTCAGGGATCGGGGCTCATCTGGCGGTTAACCAGTGAAGGCATTGTTTACGTGCGAGAAGATAAAAGTAAAAACAGTGATGGCGTGTTTCTAAAGGGGCCGGAGGAGACTCCCAACCGGGTATTGGACAGAGAAGTTGTGTCTATTGAGATCAATCGTCTGAATCTGGCGGCTCCCTCAGCGCCTGTCAACATCATGGACCCTATTTTCGGAAATCATGGTAAGAGCCGGTTTAATAATAAGTGCCAGGTGACCGGAAATGGAGCGGATGCCACCGTGATATATGTAAGCAACGACCCCAATGGTAATACGGATTGCCAGTATGAAGACTGTTCCGGTGCTCGGGACAATAAGCGCCAGCAAATCAGTGAATTCATTGACCCCATGACGCTGTCCTCGGTGTTTGGGGTCAATAATTTGTATCAGGTGCGTTCTCTGGCAGACGATGTGTTTACCAGCAAATCAGATCTTGTAGACGCTTATTACAATCCTGCAGTAGACCGCCTGGATTTACCTATGTCCCTGTATTTTCTGGAGGGGAATTTTACCTTTGATAGCAGTAAGCCCTTGCTGGGCAGAGGGGTTCTGGTGGTGGATGGAGATCTGAAGCTAGAAGACGACGCTTTTAATTTTGCGGGACTGGTCTATGTGACCGGAAGGTTAGAAATGAAAAACAATAATGAAATCAGTGGAGCCAGCTTTGCCAGTGAATACCGGTGTGAGCCCGGTGTCAAAGCTGTTTTTGAATTTAACCGTGGGATTATTGAGTCCGTACGGGATGCTGTGGCCCTTTATCGAGAAAATACCGTGACGTTTCACGAAGGCAGGTAGTTATGAAATATATAACGCAAAAAGGTTTTTCTGCGGTGGAAACCCTGGTGGCATCTACCGTGTTGGCACTTACCATTGCGGGTGCTTCTACTTTACAAAGCCAGGTCTTAAAAAAGACCGTAAAAACGAACGATCGTGCCTTTGCTGCACAAAAGGCCACGCAAATGTTTGAAGAACTGCGTTCTTTTGTACAGGCCAACAGAGAGCGGCCCCTTAAAAGTCTTCAGGATTACTACAGCAACGGTGCCAATCAGTATTTATACACATTGACCACTGAAAAGCGTATCGATCCCTCTGCCCCCAACAACCGGCGAGCAGATGTTTATGTACAGCCTGACGATGTCTTAAGTGGAAACACCCGCCACAGCGACAACCAGTGGAAGTACGTGCGCCAGGTGATTGTGGCTCCGGTACCCAACGATAAATTTGCCCGTCACGTCACCGTCAAAGTCTGGTACGCCGATAAAAAAGGCACGCCCACGCCTCAACGCAAAGATGCGCCGCTGGCGGTCATTACGGGCATTCTAAAAACAAACATTAACCAGAGTCCTCCCACGCAGGTTTACGACCTTTATCTCGTGGGGCTGGATAATTCTCCCGGCTGGTGGGTGGATGTGGCTTCCTTACGCCCTATTTTCGATCGCACCGTGGATGATTTAATGTCCCGAAATCCCGGCCTGGAATTGAGAAAACGCTTTATTTCCCGCATGTCCTACGGCCGTGACCCTTTTTATACGCCCTATATGAATACCAATCAGGATGCGCGGGATAAAAACACGCCTTTTACCTACGCTTACGTGGGAGATATTTCTGCCAGTACCAGCAAAAGCACCGTTAAAGATTTATTTGTGTACGATCTGATGAAAGGGCGGTTGCGTTCTGATCCGACGCTGCGTGATGGGCGCACTGCCATTCAGCACACGTTGTTCAAGGATACCGATGTGGTGGCCCCCAACCCGGCCAATACCCCCAGAGAGTATCGGGGTTATGCCTACGCAGATCAATTTAATCACGCCATGCGTTACCCTGACGAAATGGCCGCCTATGCCCGCTTGAATGAAGAATATACCGCTCTAAATAGTAAAGCAGGACGCCTGACCATGTTAGAGCCCAGCTGGCGTATGCTGGTAGAAGGCATGCATATGGAGCCTGAAAAATACCGCAACTCTTTGTTGGTAAATCTGCACGGAGAACTTTTGCCGCTGCCCGCCATGCGCAATTACGCTGATCCTGCCAGAATGCCCTGTGATGAACTTACTCCCTCTGTGTGGGGTGATGCCGTACCCGCTATACGACCTTCCACTTCCGGAGCCTGTTGGGACGCCCGCACGGGTCTCTCCGCTGACCCTACCGCACGGGAGTTGCGCTACCAGAACATGCGGGTCGTGACACATCCAGAGCAGGTAAAGTACAATAATTCTGAAGACATTAACCTGCGTGTTTATGCTTATGAAACGACTCCTCTGGGGCAGGATCAGTTGACCCAGTGGCCCCCTAACAACAACCCTATCTCTGCTGCCTATGCCACCGCCATGCAGCGTAATCGGGTGGAAAAAATATCTGTTTTTGTGCCCTTCGACGGTAAGGGGCGCAACCCCCGCAATCCTGCTCTGGAAGGGTTTGTGGATCATCCTGATTCCACCCCATTTATTCATCGCGATATTTTACAAGATCTCGATATCCAGCGCGTTTCTGGTAATGCCAGAGTGCCCTATGAAAAGTTCGGCCGCGGTAATACACCCGCAAATCGCCCCTTTATGCGGCCCAATAGTTCTGACTTTGTGGTGGATGTTTCTGCGGCGACCGCCTACCCCGATGTACAGGACCGCTGGCAGGCCATGATGGACGATGTACAGCCTCTTGCTTTTAGAAATAGCAATGTGGATCTGCTTCCCGCCAGACAGGTGCTCAACCCCGGTGAAAATCCGCCCACGGGTCCGACGCTGATTCCTTCCCTTACGGAGGCTCCCGCCAACTTTAATATTTCTCGTGTCGTAGGTGTTGTGCCTGGTCAGAACTCTATTGATGTGAAAGTAACCTTTTCACAACGCTTGATCAATTTAGGTCCGCTTAATGCGACGGTTCCAGTGAGTGTGGCCCAGCAAAACGCGCTGCGGGATTTGCGGGACAAGCTTCTCGTAATTACCGCCAACGATCTGGAACTGGTGGTGGACGGCACGGGCAGTGATCGTTTGCAACCACCTACGGATCGTCCCGCGGCTCGACGTATTTTTGCCCGCGTGCGTGACGTGGATTTTTTCCGTGCCGCTGAAGGTGTTGCTCGTTTTTTCCTGTATCCGGTAGATAACCTGGATCAGGTAACGCCCGGCACTCTCGGCGACACTTCCTCTAGTAGCTATAAAGGAGATATTGTGGTCAAGCACAGAGATTTCGATCTGGATGTAGCTCCCCAGCAGGTGTACGAACAGGCTACTCCCGGCTTGTTGATTAATCTTTACGACACCCCTACCCGTACTACCGTTTGTGGTTCTATAAGTGGATTGGCCTG
>CAYFGW010000053.1:0-22491 GCA_964342365.1 uncultured Candidatus Sericytochromatia bacterium
TGAGAACTGTCTACAGAACCGGTGGCCACGCCAATGCCGTTACCTACCGCAGACACACCGGCACCCACCAGTGCAGCCAGCCCGGCACCTTTAATACTGGTCATAGCCACATTTTTGAGACCGCCCATCACGCCTCTGGCATTGAGGGATGCAGCAGGATCGCCGGCGGGCGGTTTTTTAGCGAAAATAGACTTAATGCTTTCTGACATTTTGCCGCTGAGTTTGTAGGCGGCAAAGGCACCCCCTGCACCGGGAGCTACTAAAGAAGTAATCGAAGAGAAACTGTCATCACCATAGGTGTCACCACTCCCCACGTTATAGGGGTTGTATCCGCTGCCGGTGTTGTTGTACTGGGGGGGATTGTTCCCGTAATACGCCGGTGGCGAGGTGGCATAATAATTTTGTGTAGATATTCCCATAGAACCCATGATGATACTCTCCTTAGATGAAACCTAATCGTTGTTTTAGATGTATTTAAACTCATCATAACGCATGAAGGTTAAACAAAGATTATGGAAAGAGAAACGAAAAGTTAATTTTTGTTTTATCTCAGACGGCATAATAATACTATAAAAATATAGTCTTCTCATTTTAAAGCACATGCGAGGGGACTATACACAAGGGTGTGTACACGGGTATAACTATTTTAAAAATGACACAGGTTTGACACAGGTTAAGCCGGAAATACAGGAAAATTATGAGTTTTAATCCCCAAAAGGTCGATCCAGAACTGGGCATGCGAGTGATGGAGTACCTTAAAACCAAAGGCGTGCATACGCCGCAAATTGAGAACGATTTAAGCGATCAGCAAAAAGTAGAATATATCCGCGATAAGTTCAGCGACATTATGCAAACCCTCGGTTTGGATCTTTCGGATGATTCTTTACAGGACACTCCCAATCGTGTGGCCAAGATGTTTGTGAACGAAATTTACTGGGGACTGGATTACCGCAAGTTCCCCAAAATGACCGCCGTGGAAAACAAAATGGGTTATGAATCCATGGTATTAGAGAAAAACATTGTGGTGCAGAGCAATTGTGAACACCATTTTGTGATTATTGATGGCTATGCGCACGTGGCGTACATTCCCAAAGAAAAGGTGTTGGGATTGAGTAAGCTCAATCGGGTGGTGGAGTATTTTTCTCGCCGTCCTCAGATTCAGGAACGATTGACGGAGCAAATTTTTTACACCCTGGAATATATTCTGGAAACTTCAGATATTGCGGTGATGGTGAATGCCAAGCACTTCTGTGTAAAAAGCCGCGGTGTAGAAGATATTAACAGTGAAACCATTACCAGTAAGGTGGGCGGATGTTTCAAAGACGATCCCTCTACCCGTATGGAGTTTTTACAACTGGTACGTTCTCCGGTGGGCTCTTTTACGGCATAGGTTATACTGACTTTCAGGAGCCTCAGTTATGTTACTACAATCTCTTGAAAAACATTTAAATTTGCCCCGCCGGGGCATCGAAGCGGTGGTCAAACTTCATCAGGAAGGGGCCACCGTCCCTTTTATGGCCCGTTATCGTAAAGATACTACCGGTGGCCTGGACGAAGTGCAAATTCGCGAGATTATTGCTGAACTGGAGCGCCAGGAGGCCCTCAATGCCCGCCGTGAAACCATTTTTAAAACCCTCGGCGAACGGCTGACTCCCGAACTCAAAGCCCGTTTTCTGGCCGCAGACACCGCCACGGCCCTGGAAGACCTTTATCTGCCCTACAAGCCCCGGCGGCGCACCCGGGCCCAAAAAGCCCGGGAAGCGGGACTTGAACCCCTCGCCCGGGCGCTGCGTTACGGACATGCCCGGTCTCCGCTGGACCTTGCCCGGTCTTTTACAAAAGAGGGGCTTACTCCAGAGGGCGCTTTACAGGGAGCCAGAGATATTGTAGCGGAAGGCCTGGCGGAAAATGCCACGCTGCGTGACATTGCCCGGGACGTGCTCTGGCACCGGGGAAAACTCAATGCAAAAGCGGTCAAAGACGCCGAAGACCGTCGTTTTGAGGATTATCACGACTTTTCCAGTGCGCTACGCTCCATTCCCTCCCATCGCTTTTTAGCTCTTCAACGGGGGGAAGCTGCCAAGGCCCTGCGTCTCAGCATTGAACTGGACGCCGATGTATTTCTGAAGCGGGCCGGGGGTTACCTTCAGGTGGGCCGTTCCAAACGTTCCTCTGCCTGGGACGAACAGCTCAAAACCGCCCTGGCGGACAGCTGGAAGCGTCTCCTGCGACCTTCTATCATCACAGAAGTGTTTCAAACTCTTAAAATCCGCTCCGATGAACGGGCGATTGCCATTTTCTCTAAAAACGTAGAAGACTTACTGCTGGCGCCTCCGCTGGGCACGCGCTCCGTCATGGCCTTTGATCCAGGACTGCGCACGGGCATTAAATGCGTCATGCTCAGTCATACCGGAGATTTGCTGGATCACTGGGTGTTACACAGCACCCGTCAGCCTGAGGCCGCCAAAGTCCTTTTTCTAAAAAAGTGGCGGCAGCATCAGCCGGAAGCCATTGCCATTGGTGACGGTACCGGGGGCCGCGAAGCCCAGCAGGCGGTGAGAGAGTGGCTTAAAGGGCTTGACCATGAAGCCACGCCACCGCTAATCGTGTCCGTGCCAGAAACCGGAGCCAGCATCTATTCGGCGTCTGAACTGGCCCGCGAGGAGTTTCCTGAACTGGATTTGACCTTTCGGGGGGCGGTATCCATCGGTCGCCGTTTACAAGACCCTCTGGCCGAGCTGGTGAAAATTCCCCCTCGCTCTCTGGGGGTAGGTCAGTACCAGCACGACGTGGATCAAAAAGCTCTCTCTCAGGAGCTGACCCGGCGCGTGGAGAGCTGTGTGAACCGGGTGGGGGTAGAACTCAATACTGCCAGCGTGCCCCTGTTGGCCTATGTGTCTGGCTTAAGCCAAAAGGTGGCGCAAAATATTGTGGACCACCGCCAGGCTCAGGGCGCTTTTGTGTCCCGGGCGGCCCTGAAAAAAGTAAAGGGATTGGGCCCTAAAACCTTTGAACAGGCTGCCGGATTTTTACGCATTCGCCAGAGTAAGCAGGTGTTGGATCGCACCGGTGTACACCCGGAACAATATGATACGGTGAAACGCATGGTGGCGGATCTGGACTGTTCTCTGGAAACCCTGGTGAGTCATCCTCAGCGCCATCGGACTCAATTGGAGCAGCTGCCGCTTAAACGTTATGCCTCTGAGGAGGTGGGCGCTTTTGCCCTGCAAGATATTGTGGCGGAGCTGCAAAAACCGGGGCGGGATCCCCGTGATAAGTTCCAGATGCCCACCTTTGCGGCCCATGTGCAGACGCTCAACGATCTCAAAGCGGACATGGTGTTAGAAGGTCGAGTCACCAATATCACGGCCTTTGGTGCTTTTGTAGACATTGGTGTGCATCAGGACGGATTGGTGCATATTTCCCAGCTGGCAGAAGGTTTTGTAAAAGATCCTCAGGACGTGGTGCGTCAGGGGCAGACTCTGAAGGTGAAGGTGCTAGAAGTGGATCAAAAGCGCCGTCGTATTCAGCTCAGCGCCAGGCTTTAGCAGGTCTTTTGATGACAGGTCCACTGCCCCCCTTTCTGCGGAAGCTGTTTTCTTTAATCGTGGCCATTGTTTTTGGCCTCTATTTGCTTTATATTTTAAACGGAGAAACCCAATATGTCAGAGTCTTTTGCCTTCCGTTTACGTGATCCCAATCCCGAAATGCGTGAACGCGCTTTAATGGAATTGGTGTTTGCCCCGGACGTTAACCAGTTGGAGCATATGCTAAAAAACGCCACCGATAAAGATCGGGACGTGCGCCGTACCACCATGCTGGCGCTGGGTGCCCTGAATGTGCCTGAAGTGTTGCCGGGGCTTCTAGAAGGCCTTCTGGATGACGATAATGACGTGGTGATTGCCGCAGAACACGCCTTATCCAAGCTGGGAGAAAAAGCAGAACAGCATTTATACGAATGGTTATTTGCCTCTGACTGGCTCAAACGCCGCGCGGCCCTGCAAGCGCTCAAACACTTTGAAGTGGTGGCTGAGCGGGTCATTCCCTTTGTGCACGACGAGGTGTGGGAGGTGCGCTACGGTGCTTATGTGCTATTGGCCAGTATTCCCAGTGACGACTCCCTGAAGGTGCTGCTGCGCTCTGCTGACCAGGAAGATCATCCCCAGGCCCGGGACGGAATTCTCTATGCTCTGGGCAAAATCCAGCGGCCCGAAGCCCGAGACGTGCTTTTACAACGTTTTTTTGATCCTCAGGATATAGACAATACGGATATTCTGGCGCAGTCTATTGAGGATTACGGCACGGAGGTGGTGGAACCCCTTAAAAAATGGGGGCTCTGGTCTCCTTATCCCCACGTGCGGGCCCTGAGTGCCGCTTTGCTCTCGCAAATGGAAGTGGAGGATTTACTGCCCGAATTTCGGGCGTTGCTGTATGATTCCACCCTTGAAGTGCGAGAAACGGTGGCGTATGCCCTTTATCAATACACCACCGAACCCATCTGGGAGCTGCTGGCGGGTTTGTATCAGGACGCTGACGGTATTTTTGCAGAGGCCTTAAAAGCCATTACCGAACTGCCGTTGCCCGGCGTGGAAGAAAAAACCACGCTGCTCTTACAAGTTTTTGATCAGAATCAGCTGCCGGCTCGCAGCTTGCTTTTGATTCAGGCCCTCGAGAAAATGGATGCCCGGGGAGCCACACAGGCTTTTATTGAAAAGCTGCGTATTACGCCTTCTTTAAAAGAGTCGGAAAACCTGATTCGTGCCCTGGGGCACTTTAAAGCCCGGGCGGCTATTCCTGATTTGCTGACCTTATTTGAAGAGCCCGCCTTAGAAAATCCGGTGGCCACAGCCCTTGTGCAGATTGCTCCGGAACAGGACTTCTGGCAGGACTTTTTAGACCGGCAGTCTCTTTCACCCCAGGCTTTGCTTTCTCTTTATACCACTCTGTCTACCCGCAGGCCCTGTCGCGCTTTTTTGATTCGGGAGGCCCTCAAAGGGTTCTCACTCACATCCCGGGTCCGTGCTCTCCAGGTGCTTGTGCCCCATCAGCGACGTTTTGAGGACTTTCGAACCGCTGAATTTTTAAAAGACTATTTAAAACAACACCCCGAACCCGAAGAGCAAACTCTGGATGCCCTGATTCATTTGAGTGAAGCGGTGGACATTTTGCCGGATACGGCATTTGCCACTTCCAGCCAGTGGTTGTCTTCTCCCTATGAGAACTTGCGTCGGGGAGGGGTTTACTTTCTTCGCCCCCATCGCCTGCAGTTTCAAACCCAGCTGCTGGAACTTCTAGAGCACGAACTCTGGTTTGTGCGCCACAGCGTTTTAGAAATTCTGGGCCCTGAGGCCCATCCGGAGGTGATTGCTGCTATTCGGGCGGGCTTAACAGACAGAGACCGAGACGTGCGGGTGCTGGCCGTGGCGCTGGTGGGGCAGCTACAGGTGCCCGAACGCCTGGACTGGTTGGTAGACACCCTGGAAAACGGTTATCGTGAAATTCGGGCGGTGGCCGCCCGGGCGCTGGGCCGCTTTGAAAATCATAAGGTGGTGCTTGAGCCCCTGGAAATGGCGCTGGTGGAAGATGAGGCCGCAGAAGTGCGGCAGGCGGCCATTGAAACCCTGACCCGTCTGGAGGCCCCCGATTTACAAGCTCTGATTGAAGAAGCACTGGATTATGAAGATGATCCTGAGGTGTGGCTGGCGGGCATTCAGTCCCTGGTCAAGCAGCATGCGCAGGCGGCCCACCAGCGTGCCCTCACCTTTTTAGAAAGTCCCCTGGAACTCAAATACCTGCGTCAGCTAATTCAGCTTTTTGGAGAACAAACCTGGCCCCTGGAACCCCTTCAGGCCGCTATCAAACACCATACACCGGAGCTGCAAACCCAGTTAGAACGGCAGCTGCTGCCGTTTTTATGCGCCCAGCGTCCTGACATGGCCCGTCAGGCCCTCTATCATGATGAAGCCCGCACCGTGGCCGCCGTGATTCAGCACCTGCCCGAAGAGATGCTGCAGGCAGAAAAAATCTGGATCAAGGCCCTCTGGAAGCAGAAAGATCCGTACATTCGTCGCGCTATCTACGCCCGCTGGTCCCGTTCAGAGGCCCTCTGGGATGAGTTTGTGGCGCTGGCCCGTCAGGAAGAGGACCTTTCTTTAAGACAGACCCTGATTGAAAAATTAGAGGGTATGCCCCTGGACCGCATGCTCCCGCTGTGTGAGTCGCTCTTTGTCAAACACACCGCCCACACTCAGAGTCCGCTGGTGTGGTCTCTGGCCAGTCATTTGCAAACGCGTCTTTCTCATGAGGAATTGCAGCGGGTGTTTCAGGTTTTTGTACGTTCTCAGGACAGTATTCGCCAACAGGTGTTTGAGATGCTGGCGGCCACACGAGGACCGCAGGTGCTGCCTCTGCTGGATTTAGCACTGGAAAGCTGGGACCAGGATCTTGTGAATCAGAGTGTGGTCATTCTGCCGCTGTTTGAAGGAGAAGGACTGGAACGCCTGCTCAAGATCTGGCCAGAAGCGCCTCTGGCCACCCGTTCGGTACTCTTAAATACCCTTTTGCGCTTTGAAAAAGATTTTGCAGAATCCGCTCGTTTATTACCCCTGCTGGAAGAGGCGCTGTGGATTCCCCAACTGCAGGCTCAGGCCCTGGCTGCTTTTGTACACTTTGGTCGCGACTTTGCCTTTGACACCCTCATCAAACATCTCAGCGATTCCCCTGAGCAGCGCTCTTTGCGTTATGCCATTGCCCATGCGCTGGTACAGCTGTCTGAAGACCCTCTCTGGAAGCGCATGCGCGGCGTGAACAGTCAATTGCCCATGCGTCGCCAGCGGGCTTTGATTCAACTCAAAAAAGCCCTGCGTGAGGCGGATCCCGACATACCCTGGTACGCCTGTTTGATTCATTTGCACGAAGACGAGGCCTACGGGGTACGCTCCCGATTTTACGAACTGAATTTGCCCCCTCAGCACCGCTGGCACAATATTTTGACCCGGGGCCTGCGCTACGACAAACTGCCCGTCCAACTGGTGTGCGTGACCCAACTGGAAATGATTTTCGACGAACGGGTCAAAGAAGAATTATTGTCTTTCTGGCCAGAGGCCCGCTTTATGCTCAAAGAAAGCATTCTAAGCGTGCTCGCTAACCACGGCATGCCGGGCATGAGCTTAGAATGCATCACCGATATTGATAGCAAGGTGAGAATCAGTGCGGCCTGTTTGAGCGGCCTGCATCGCATGGTACACGCAGAACCCTTGCTGATTGAGCGGGTGTGGAACGACCCCAGTGATGCGGTGAGGGGCTCCTGCTGCTGGAGCCTGGGACAACTGGGCACCGATGCCGCCCGGGACACCCTGTATGAGGTGGTGGCTCAGAATCATTTTGCCCTGCGTTATCAGGCCCTGCGGGCCCTGGGCAATATTGAGGCTGCCGGAGACTATTTAACCACCTGCCTCAAAACCTTTCAACAGGACAGAGAACTGCTTTTTGTGACGCTGCAAAGCTTGAAACAGCTGCGCCATGCTCCGGCGGTGCCGCTGGTGATTGATATGCTTGAAAACACCCGCGACGAGGAACTAAAAACCCGCTGTCTGTCCATGTTAAAAGCGGTGAAAAGCTCTCAGTCTAAACAGTATTTAATGTCGCGTCTGCGCGGAGGTCTTTCATGAATACAGCCTTTGAAAAGAGCCTGCTGGGCGGTGCCCTGGGAGACGCCTGCGGCCACGATATTGAATTCTGGTCCATCGCCGATATTCGCCAGCATTACGGCGAAGCCGGTGTGCAAACCCTCACCACGCCCCATATTACCGACGATACCCAGATGACCCTGTTTACCGCTGAAGGCATTCTGCTCTGGCATACACAGTCCCTGTCCACGGACGCAGCTCTGATCCAATGCATCTACGAAGCATACCTGCGCTGGCTCCACACCCAGGAGGGCACAGCGCTTCCGGCCAAAGTTAAAAACGCCGGCTTTTTGTTATCTTATGAGGAACTCCATGTGCAGCGAGCACCCGGAGCCACCTGCCTGAGTGCCCTGCAAACAGCACTCCATACGGGTAAACCCGGCTCCCGTGAACACCGTCTCAACGACAGCAAGGGCTGTGGCGGCATTATGCGCGTGGCTCCGGTAGGCCTGTACTTTTTTAGAGATCCCGAAAAAGCCTTTCGCCTGGCTGCAGATGCCGCCGCCCTGACCCACAGTCATCCTTCGGGATTTTTATCCAGCGGTTTTTTTGCGGCACTGCTGGCCCTGATTTACGCAGAGGCTTCTGACGGTTCTCATAAGGCTGATGGCGCCCACCAGCGACTCAGCCAACATATTGAGGTGTTGTTTCCCCTGCTTAAAAGTTATGGAGATCACGAGGAGGTGCTAATAGCACTGGATCAGATGCTGGAAATACACCACAGCAGCCAGGCGCTGACGCCGGAATTACTGGAGAAAATGGGCAAAAACTGGCCCGGCGCAGTGGGGGAAGAAGCGCTGGCCATGGGATTGCTCTGCGCGTTGCGCCATCGAAATTTTAAAACCGGCGTGCTGGCTTCAGCCAATCACAGCGGAGATAGTGACAGTACCGCCACCTTAACCGGGCAGGTGCTGGGCATGTACGGGGATTTACCCACAGACTGGGTCACGTATATTTCTGAGGCACCGGAATCAGGAGCACTGGCGGGATCAGGAACTCTGGTCCAGGATGTGGCGGCAAAGTTATACCGCTGTGCGCACGGCCTTTAAGGGGTCCGAGTAACCGGCTCTGGCTAGCTTTTCTGCCTGACGGGCTTTGGCATCGGCACTTAAAAAACGCAGATGCCCCTGCATTTTTTCCATTTCTCGCAACAGTTTATTAAAACAGGTGTCGCTAAAGACGAAATTATGGTCCTGACTGAGCAAGACAAAGCGCGGGCAGAGTTTGCCTTTTTGCAAAAGCGGAGCCCCTTTGTAAATGGCGAAATGCTGCTGATCGGGAATACGCCGGGAAAAAATTTTGCGGTACACGTCCCCCTGTAAAGAGACGCGTTCGGGCATGGATGTGGTAGATAGCGCAGAAACAGGTTTTATTTGTAAGCTTGTCATCGTTTCTTAATAATATAACGCTGAGTCTTAGAAGTAAACCCGATTGTTAAGCATTATTCAAATTAATGAGGATTTTAAATAATGCTTAACCTTTTTGTATTACTTGAGTTGTATGAGTTAACGTCTCTGAGGAGGACCTTTGGGAAAATTCCGCATGGCCGCCTGCATGGCTTTCATTTGACCGCCGCGCATGAGGTTTTTGCGGGCATTTTTGCCTTTGCCCCCGCCGCCAAAGAGTCCGGCACCGGACAGCTTTTTGATCATTTTTTGCATGTCGCGGAACTGCTTGAGCATCTGAGCTACTTCTTGCGTGCTGCGTCCGCTGCCTTTGGCAATGCGACGTCTGCGGCTGGCGTTAATAATGTCCGGCTTCTGACGTTCTTCAATGGTCATGGACTGAATAATAGTTTCAATCAGCTTGAGCTGGTCTTCGCCCTGAGCGAGAGCTTCTTTGTCAATCTTGCCGCCGAGGCCGGGAATCATGCCAATAATTTGCTCCAGAGAACCAATTTTTTTCACCTGGCGCATTTGCTTCAAAAAGTCTTCTAAAGTAAAACTGGCTTTGCGCAATTTTTCTTCTAAGGCTTTGGCCTCTTCTTCGTCCACCACTTCATGGGCTTTTTCCACCAGAGACACCACGTCTCCCATGCCTAAAATACGGCCCGCAATCCGCTCGGGGTGGAATTTTTCCAGGGCGTCCATTTTTTCACCGGAGGCAATCAGTTTGATGGGCTTACCGGTGACTTCTTTGACCGAAAGGGCTGCACCCCCGCGGGTGTCGCCGTCCATTTTGGTCATCACCACCCCGGTAATGTCGATGATCTCGTCAAAGGAACGCGCCATATTGACCGCATCCTGGCCCACCATGGCGTCCACTACCAGCAAAATTTCGTCGGGGGTGGTGAGGGTTTTGATGTTCTTGAGTTCGTCCATCAGGGCTTCGTCAATATGCAGACGGCCGGCGGTGTCCAAAATCACCGTGTCGTTGCCGTTGGCCTTGGCGTGCTTCATGGCCCCTTCTACAATGGCTTCCGGCTTTTCACCTTCCATGTGAAAGACGGGAATATTCAGCTGTTTGCCCAGCACCATAAGCTGTTGTACCGCCGCAGGCCGGTAAATATCTGCGGCCACCAGCAAAGGACGGCGTCCCTGTTTGCGCAAAAACAGCCCCAGCTTGCCACAGGTGGTGGTTTTACCCGCTCCCTGCAAACCGCAGAGCATAATCACCCCCGGAGACCCCACATACTTCAGGGGCGCATTCTCACCGCCGAGCAGAGCTACTAGCTCGTCGTTGACGATTTTAATGAACTGCTGGCCCGGAGACAGACTTTTGAGTACCTCATGGCCCAGGGCCTTTTCTTTGATACGCTTGATCAATCCCTTGATGACCTTGAGGTTAACGTCTGCTTCTAAAAGCGCACGACGGACTTCCCGCAGGGCGTCAGTAATATTTTCTTCGGTGATTTTACCCTGACCCCAGATCTTGTGGAATACATTTTGAAAGCGGTCAGAAAGATTGTCAAACATCTTGGATTTTTTCCTAATTTTTCACTGGTGTTTTTTGCGAATTTTGTACCCCATCATAGCATATCGTATGGGTTCAGAGGCTTTTATCATGCTAAGATACCGGTGATAACTAAGGAAATATTAATTTTAGCTTAAAACGTTGCCCTGTACGTCGTTGATCCCGATCATGGGCCCCCAGCGTTGACGCCAGATAAGATAGTAAAATGAACAATCACACATTCACCCCCCGGATAGTTTCGCTGTTCACCGGTACCCTCGCCCGTCGTTCAGCCATTGCTCTGGTCTGTGGGTTTAGCGCCTGCAGTTCCGGCGAAATCAAACAGTACAAAGTCCCTAAAGCCCCCGTTAAACGGGCGGCGGCCCCCATTAATACCATCCCCAGTACCGAAGTCACTTACACCACCCCCAAAGATTGGGTGGTCCAACCCGCTTCTGGCATGCGCAAAGCCTCTCTAAAAACCCCCGACGGTGGCGACATGTCTGTGGTGACGTTGCCTGCGCAGTCGGGCGATCTCAAGTCTAACGTGAACCGCTGGCGTGGACAGGTGGGTCTGGCTCCTTTACAAGAGGATGCCGCCATTTCGAAGAGCCTTAAACCGGTACAAATTGACGGTGCTCCAGCAGTGGAACTGGAACTCTACGCTCCCGAAGACAAGGACAATAAAGCCATGCGGGTGGTGCTCTTACAAAAAGACGGTCAGCGCTGGTTTTTAAAACTCAGCGGCACCCGTGAGGTTATTAAGGCTCAGGGAAGCAACTTTGAAACCTTTACCCGATCCTTTGCTATTGCGGGCAAGGCTACTTCTACGCAGGCCAATACACAGAGCAGTACGCAAGGGGGGACTCCGGCCATGACCTCTCCTTCGCAACTGCCTCTGGCCAGACCCGACGCCAGTCTGGCGTATACGCTGCCTGAAAACTGGCGCGAAAAAGAAAAAGGCGCCATGCGTCTGGCTTCTTTTGCGGTGGAAAGCAACGGACAGACTGCTGATGTTTCAGTGGTCACCCTCGCCGGGGACGGCGGCGGCCTGCTCGAAAATACCAATCGCTGGCGGCGTCAGTTGGAAATGGCCCCCACCAGCCAGGAAGGCCTCAAAAACAGCGTCAAAGACATTACCGTGGACGGTAATAAGGGGTATTTTATGGCCCTGTACACCAATTTAGACGGTTCAGGCATGCTGGTGTCTCTGGTGGAACGAGAAGGATTGACGTGGTTTATTAAAATGATGGGCCCCGCCTCACTCATTCAGTCCCAGGAGCAAACCTTCCAGGACTTTTTACAATCCATTCGCTTTGAAGGAGATCAATAATGTCTACAGTCAAAGAGAAAACCTATTCCGAAAACACAGAGAGCCCGCGTCGGGACACAGACCGCCGGAAAGCCACAGGGCAGCTCAAAACCGTCATTGACTTTTTTGGCTCCCTTAAACTCACCGTGACGCTGCTCGTGCTCAGCATCTTCCTGATTTTTGTGGGAACCCTTGCCCAGATTGACCAGGGCGTGTGGACCGTGGTGAAAGACTATTTCAGATCCTGGTATGTGTGGGTGGACTTCCAACTGTTTTTCCCCCGCACCAACAGCGTCCCCGGTGCCTTTCCCTTCCCCGGAGGCTGGACCCTGGGCAATCTGCTGCTGATTAATTTGCTGGTGGCCCACTTTCAGCGTTTTAACTTATCCAAAGAAAAAATCGGTTTGTTTCTGGTGCACAGCGGCCTGATCCTGCTCCTCATTGGGGAAGGCGTTACGGGCTTAATGGCCGAAGAAAGCATGATGTCCATCGACGAGGGCAGCAGCAGCAATTACAGCGAAGATATTCGCCACCCCGAACTGGCCTTTGTGGACCGCAGCGACAAAGACACCGATACGGTCACCGTGATCCCCGAAGGGAAACTGCGGGGCCAGAAGCTCATTAAAGACGACCGGTTGCCCTTTGATGTACAAATCGATCGCTATTTTAAAAACTCCGTCATGGAGCGCGGGGACGAAGGCGGCTTTGTGGCCCGGGAAATGCCCGAAGTGAGCGGCACAGCCGCCAGCGGAGGACGTATAGACATGCCCGCCCTGCTGGTGACTCTGTATAAAAAAGGCACCAGTGAGACCGTGGGCAGTTTTACCACTTCCGTCTGGCTGAAGTCTTCTCACAGTGTGGTGGCCAATAACAAAGCCTACGATATGTCCCTGCGCTTTGCCCGCAGCTATAAGCCCTTCTCACTCTATCTCAAAGATTTTGAGTTTGACCGCTATCCGGGCACAGAAATTCCCAAAAACTTTGCCAGCACGGTACAAATCCAGGATCCCGCCAATAGCGTGAACCGTGAAGTGAAAATCTGGATGAATCACCCCCTGCGCTACGGCGGCGAAACCTATTACCAGGCCTCGTATAAACCCGACGAAACGGGCACTGTGCTTCAGGTGGTAGAAAACCCCGGCTGGTTGCTGCCCTACATCTCCTGTATTCTGGTGACCCTGGGCCTGATTCTGCAATTTGGTTTTTCTTTGAGCCGCTCGTTAAAGCGTCGTAAAAAGAAATCGCTATCCGCAAAAGGAGCAAGCGCATGAAAATCTTAAAAACCTACCTCCCCCTCATTCTGGTGGTGCTGTGCATGCTGGGATTTGGACGCAATCTGGTGAGTACCCCCTATAAAAATCAGGCGGTGGACCTCAACACCTTCAGTCAGATTCCTGTACTCCACCAGGGCCGTCTCAAGCCCCTGGACTCCTTTGCGCGCAACAACCTCAAGATCATCTCTGACAAGCAGATTTTCCGTGATGCCGAGGGCAAAAAACAGCCCGCCATTCGCTGGTTTATGGATGTGGCCGCGGGTACGGAAGCGGCCCGTCAGCACAAGGTGTTTCGTATTGAACACGACGACGTGCTAACCCTGATGAAACTGGAGCCCCGCTCCGGCTTCCGCTACTCGCTAGAAGAACTTCGCCCGCAGTATTCAGCACTGATTCAACAGGCCCAGGTGGCCTCGCAAAAGTCTGATGCCGCTCGCGATCTGGTAGATGTGAAGGTCTTAGAACTTTATAATCAAATTGAGGTGTATCGTCGCATTGCCAGTTTTGAAGCCCCGCTGGTGATTCCTCCGGCCCAGACCGGCTCTGATAACTGGTTGCCCCTGGGTTCTGAAAAGCGGGATCTGAACCTGACCACTTCCGCTAATGCCTGGTACACGGCCCTGAAAACCTATAACAACGGCAGCACCGATCAATTCAATGCCAATGCCACCAAGTACCTGAACTTCTTAAAAGAGAGTCAGCCACAGCTTTTTCCCAAAATGCAAATGGAACAGCGCTTTAATCTGAGTCAGCCCTTTTATCAGGCCATGATCTTTTTTGTGCTGGGCTTTTTGCTCTGTGTGTTCAGCTGGATGTTCTGGGGAGATACCCTCAACCGCTCTGCCTTTGCGGTGGTGGCTTTTACCAGCGTCTTGTTCACGGTGGCTCTGATTGTGCGCATGTACTTACAGGGTCGCCCTCCGGTGACCAATCTGTACTCTTCGGCCATTTTTGTGGGCTGGATTGCCGTGCTTATGGGGCTGGGTATTGAATGGTTTGTGAAAAACGGCTTTGGTACCGTTATGACCTCCATCACCGGTTTCTCAGCTTTGCTGGTGGCCCAGAATCTGGCCGGTGACGGCGACACCATGGAAATGATGCGGGCGGTACTGGATACCAACTTCTGGCTGGCCACCCACGTGACCACCGTAACCATGGGCTATTCTGCCAGCTACTTAGCGGGCTTTATGGCCATTGTGCTGGTGATTATGGGCGTGTTTACCCGCAAACTGGACAAAACCATGTACCGCAATATCTCCGCCATGATTTACGGCACCGTGGCCTTTGCCACGCTGTTTAGCTTTGTGGGAACGGTACTGGGCGGCATCTGGGCCGATCAGAGCTGGGGCCGCTTCTGGGGCTGGGACCCCAAAGAGAACGGCGCGGTGATGATCGTACTCTGGAACGCTATTATTCTTCACGCCCGCTGGGGAGGCTTAGCCAAGCGTCAGGGCATTGCCCTGCTGGCCATTGGCGGTAATATCATTACCACCTGGTCGTGGTTTGGCGTGAATATGCTGGGTGTGGGACTGCACTCCTACGGCTTTACCGATGCCGCTTTCATGGGGCTGATGGGTTTTGTACTCTTTAATCTGCTGGTGATTTGCATTGGCTCACTGCCTGAAGAAATGTGGCGCAGCTTCAAGGAATTTGCCCCCAAACGCAAGCTCAAATCCAGAGAAGTACAGTCGTCGCCGTAAGCCACCGTTGCAGATTTTTCGCAGGTCAGCCAGGTCTACCAGGTCTACCGGGTCAACAAAGACACCCGTTATTGCCTTTGCGGGATGGTTTTTATTCACCATCGGGAGCTTCTTGCTCACCACGGCTTACGCGCCCGGAGCCCGGCAACTGATATCTGCTGCCGGGCTCATGCTTTCAGGGCTTTTTCTGCTGCGCCATCACTTATTGCATCAGAACCATAGCGGTTGGAAAAAGTGGAGTCAGCGCCTGAATTACGGGGCCACCCTCTTTTTTATTCCGGGTTTTCTAGCGATCGGGTCTTATGGTTTTTTACCCGGAAAAATACAGCTGATTAGCATTTACGGAATGTATCTGGCCATCTGGATCTACCTTGTGAATCTCTTTCTTTTTATTAGTGTCTGGATCGTCAGGCAATTCAGGGGATAAGTCACAATCGGTCCAGTGGGCTCACCAGCGGGGCACTTTCTTCGGGGGGAAGCGCGTGCAGATAAATCATGGTGGTTTTTAAATGACTGTGTCCCAGCAGCTTTTGGATGGTGAGTAAAGAACAGCCCTGACTCAGCAAATGGCTGGCAAAAGCGTGACGAAAACTGTGGGGGTTAGCTCTTTTACTCAGCCCCAGCTCCGCGGTGATTTTTCGCAACACCTTTTGTACGTGTGTGGTGTGCAGATGATAACGCTTGACCCCTGTGCCTTCTTTTAGACAGGTCATTTGCAAGGCGGGGAACAACCAGTACCAGTTCCACTCTGTGGCTGCCTGAGGGCGCTTGCGACCGGTGGCATCGGGCAAAAACACCCCTTCATACTCCAGTTCTTTTTTGTCTTCTATGTATTGGGCTCGCGCCTCTTTTAGCTGATGTTCCAGATCCGGTAGTATGTCTTCAGCAATGGGAACCGTCCGGCTTTTTCCGCCCTTACTCTGGCGAATATACAGCTGCTGATGCTCTAAATCAATATCCTGTATACGTAACTTCAGCGCTTCACGAAGCCGCAGTCCGCTGCCGTAAAGCAATTTCACCACCGTGGTAAACGGTGCTTCCAGGGTGTCTAGAATTTGCTGAATTTCTCGTCTGGAAAGCAACACCGGTGGCGATTTTCGGTATTTTCCGCGGGGGATGTCCTTAAGTTCTCCCAGAGGGCGTTGTAAACCGTGTTTAAAGAAAAAAAGAATGGCGTTCAGAGCCTGATTTTGCGTTCCTGCCGACAGCTTTTTTTCCGTGGCCAGATGACTCAAAAAGTCTTTGACTTCCTGTTCTCCCAGTTTTTCAGGAGGTAATGGGTCTAAAAAACGCATCAAGCGCTGGATCCAGTAGGCATAAATTTCTGCCGTGCGTTTGGCATAACGTTTTAACACCACGGCCTCATGCATTGTGTCCATGGCTTCTGCCCAGGGGGAAAGCTCTCCTTTTTCAGGTTGTGTTGCTTTAATGGCTATCTTTTGAGACACCTTCTTTCGAGGTGCTGTCTTTCGGGGCGCTATTTTGTGAGGGGCGGTGCTGTGAGAAATGGTCTGGTGAGAGTGAGGATTCGAGGCTAAAGAAGGCAAAGGAAGCGGATCAATAGCAGGTCGTGAGGTCGTGAAAGCTTGAAGATACATTGCAACCGCCCGATCCGCCTGCCCGGCCATAAAATCAGAACGGTAGCGTTTCTGCACATCTTGCACAAATTTGCGTCTGGCATCAAAGGCTTGTGGCTTTTTCCCGTTGGCGTTGCAAAATACCATGTACTGCCTTAGCCATCGGCAATAGTGGCTATGCTGTCGCATGTCGCTAATGTGGGCTCTGAGATAAGTTCTGTACTTCTGAATATCCGGTTGCTGGGTTAATGGCATAAGTCACCTCTTTGTATACACAAGAATACGATTTATGTGTGTATATGTCAAATATATTGACCCCGTTTGTAGAGACCGGATACAGTTCGGCACTCTTTTTTAACAGGTCAGCCCGTTGGTCTGCGACCCAGGGCTATCAGGTGTCGTCGGTTGCTTTGTTTGGGTTTGACCGGTGTCTCAGTGCTTCTCCCTGGCCGGGGGCTTGCCGGGGTTTAGAGATATACAAGAAATATACATTTTTGAGTAGTATGGTCGCAGTCGCGCCTTCGTGTTTCATCATGGCGTTTAGTTGGGTGTTACCGTTACGCATTAGAGGCGCTTGCTTCCCCGCAAGGCTTAGCTGACGGGCTTCGCCCAGGGCGCTCATTTGCCATACAACCACGCCGCCTCGTGCTACGCACAGGCTGCGGGTGCTCCAAGGTCGGCATTACAGCAACAAAAAGAGATTGACTTTAAATTGAGGTTTGGGCGGGGATAAAGGTTGGCTGTGCTTGCGGTTTTGGCCCAGATTAGGGAAATCATCCGGGGATCTGTTTAGATTTGGCGAGGTAGTACACACGGTGAGGTAAGCAGAAATTATGGTGACAAAGATGCATTACAGCAGACCTCAGACATCTCCGTTTTTTTGCTACTGTCAATTGTCCGGTAGCTGAATATTATGGGAGAGGCAACCAATTACAGCCGCCCTCACAGATCACTCCTTGTCTACCGCACATGGTGAGGTAATTACCAATTACAGCAGCAAAGACGCATTACAGCAGACCTCAGCCATCCCCGCGTTTTGCTACTCCCAATTGTCCGGTATCTGAACATCGTCGGAGATGCAATTCATTACAGACGCCCTCACAGATTATCAATGGTCTACAGCACACGGCGAGGTAAGCAGGCATTACGGGAGCAAAGAGATTTCTGCCCCAGATCTCACGGCCTTTACATAGTCTGCGCTCTGGATTCTAGCCCAGATTAGGGAAATCATTCTGGGATCTGTCTACAGTCGGTGAGGTAGTACACATAGCGAGGTAAGCAGGCATTATGGTGGCAAAGACGTATTACAGCAGACCTCAGACATCCACGTTTGAGCTACTTCAAATCGTGAGGTATCGGGATATTGCCGGAGATGCAACAAATTACGGACGCCCTCACGAATCTACAATGTTCTACTGGACATGGCGAGGTAAGCAGAAATTATGGAAGCAAAGAGGTTTCTGCCGCAGAACTCACGGCTTTCACATCGTCTCTGTTTGGAACTTTGGCTCAAACAAGGGAAGTCATCTTGGGATCTCGTAGAATTGGTAAGGTAGCTTCGCGCCCCTACTTTGGTTTTGTGGGTTCTGGCTAGCAATTATAGGTGAATGGGGCATGGTGAAAAGTCCTGTTAAAACCTTACGCGTTCCAGTTACTTTAGTAAATAAAACTCCAACTGAGTTCAACACGATTATTCTCTATTTCGAAAAAGCTATCAGTGTCTATACGAATTCCTCCCGGTCCCATTTGTCCTCTGGCAAGTTGCTCAGAATTTGGTAAGTGTGACCAATCAAACCAAGAGTCAATTATCACACCATAAGTTTTTTCTTTTTCGATATAATATACTTCAAACCCCCTCATTTCTTGATTAACGTAGCCCTGAAGTAAATCTATTTCCCCTTCATCAAAACCGTTAAAGGGCGAGTATCTAGGTATTAACTTGTCAAAATTGTTTTCTAGAGAAATGTTCATTGATATATCAAAGGGAGAAGCTTTATAAGACAGACTTAACATTATTTCTTCAGTATTATCGTCCAAAAGGTGTATGCGAAAAATACTCAGCATATTGTTTTGAGCAATTTCAAAGCCAATCATTGTTTTTCCCGATAGAAAGTCTAAACAAATCATAAATTGTTTATTGTTCTCATCTGTTTTTTGTGTCTCTATTCAAGGTATTAATTGTCGTATCTGAAGTTCACCGCAACACAGCGAGGTAAACAGAGATTATAGCAGCAAAGGGGTTTTTACCCTAGACCTCACGGCCTCCACATCGTCTCTGTTCTGAACCTTGGCCCAGACGAGGGAAGTCACTCTGGGATCTCGTAGGGTCGGTAAGGTAGCTTCGCGCTCCAGCTTATATTTTGCGAGTTCAAGCAACAAATTACATGTAGTTGCCAATTTATACTCATCTATTCGCTTCTTTAATGATTTTCACAATACCAATGCTTGCCGTGGCTGTACCTAGCAAAAAGAATACTGAAGAAATCGGTGGTTCTTTTGGTCTTGGAGGCGCTGATTTTGGCAGATCTAAGTTGCCTCCCATATTAAATAGTGCTGCTATGCAGAAAAATAATACAGATAGAACCATGTATTTCAGGCCATCATCAAAAGGAAAGAGCATGACTTACAAAATAGTACGAAATTTTTAATCGTGTCAAGATGCGTTCTATCCCAGACCTCACGGCCTTTACATCGTTTGTGCTCCAAACTTTGACCCAGACAAGGGAAATCGCTTTGGGTTCTGTCAGGGTCGGTAAGGTAGCTTCGCGCCCCTACTTTGGTTTGGCGGGTTCATGCTCTGTATTATAGATAAATGCGGCATCGTGAAATTGACTGTGTTCGCGGCTTTGGCTCAGACAGGGGAAGTCATCTTGGGTTCTGACAGAGTCGGTAAGATAGCTTCGCGCTCCGGCTTGGATTTGGCCGGTTCTGTCTGGTGATTGTGGATAAATGCGGTATCGTGACACTGGCTATAATCTCGGTTTTAGCCCAGACAAGGGAAGCTATTTTGGGATCTGGCAGAGTTGATAGAAGGAAACGAATCTTCTAATTCAAATACTTTTCTAAGTGTATTACATTGGACTTCATCATTCCTGTCCAAAAACCAACTTTCCTGTAAACTAAAGATTGTGGTTCACATGAAGCTTTTCCAGTTTTGTCATCTATATATGCTAAGAAAGAATCTCCACAGTCAATATTTTGCTTTGAGTGCTTATAAACGAACATCAGCTCAGTTTTTTTCGCTTTCCTCTTTCTTTTTTGTAGGAAGGCGTTATAAATACAGTGGCCTACAGTGGCAGAAGTCTCTAAAGACTCATGTCCTTTTATACCAATATAATGATCGTAAGGATTATAGCTAATAGCACATCCTGGTACAGGATAAAAAAAGTCTTTGTTTCTTCCAGTAAAGCAGTTGAGAAATCTCCAATCACTGCCATCCGTTCTTATGTATGTGCTTATAAATGGCTTACTTGTAGATTTCGTTAACATTTCTCCTGTTACTAGAGAAATTCCATTACCTCTACTCCTCAATTCATGAGCTGTTCTCATAAAATAATCAATTTTATTATTGAATAGCACAGATTTATCTGAATTGTTTTTGATTATAAATTTAACTGGAAAGTTTTCTCTGAAATGTTTAGATGATCTAATCCAATAATTATCGATTTTAGGAATTTCGGCATTCATTTCCAAAGAGTGAGAGCTCTTTGTCAAATTCAGAAATACATAAGTCAATATTAACAAAGAAAAGGCTTTAATAATTTTTTTCTTAGATTCAGACTTTTCGCACAAAATGTATAGAGTGTTACACATAACCTTATTTTACGTGCTTATGTTTAAACGAAACAAGATGAAAAACTTGATGCTGAGTAGTTTCATTCACACAACCAGCAGATCGACCCAACATCGCCACTCTGTCGAGCAGGCTGGTTCTTATCTCAATAATTTGTGTCACTAAGTGATATAATACTCATGATGAAAGAAAAAATATTAGCTTACAAAACCAAGGTTTTTGATAAATGGATGAAAAAAGAAGGGCTCAGCGATAGCCTGTTAATCCATACTGTCAAAGAAATGAATAATGGTCTTGTTGGTGCTAAATTGGCCAAACTGGTATATAAAAAAAGAATCGCTATGCCAGGTAAAGGAAAGCGTGGCAGCTCAAGAGCTATTATTGCTTTTAAACTCAATGATAAGGTATTTTTCATGTACGGCTACTCAAAAAATCAGAGAGACAACATAACAGGCCGAGAGCTTATAGCCTTGAAAAAACTTTCATCTGAACTGATGAGCTATAGCTCGCAGACTTTAAGTAAAGCCGTAAGAGCAGGGGAAATAATAGAGGTCAAAAGCTATGAGTGATTTATTAAGTGCCATTCATGAGACAGCCAGTGGTTTGCATAAATCTGGTGTGATGAAGAAAGAAACTATGCGTGAGTTTGACGCATTATGCTTGCCTGAAATAAAACCTTACACCCCTGAGAAGATAAAGCAAATCAGGTCTAAATATGGAGTAAGTCAATCTGTGTTTGCTGCCTATCTAAATACGACTGTTTCTACTATTCAAAAATGGGAACAAGGCAAAAAACAGCCCAACGGTATATCTTTAAAGCTTTTAAGCATCGTTGACAACAAAGGTCTGGATGTTTTGCTTTAAAGACTTTTTCAGTTCACACAACCAGCAGATCGACCCGACATCGCGGCCCGTTGGGCCTGCTGGCAGGTCAATTCTGTTAGCGCCAATGCAGAGAGTGATACCAGTAAGAAAACAGTATTTGTTCGTAACTCTGTCACATCAAATCGCGATTCTGAAAATAAAAAAATATAGAAGTAAGGTATTACTATAAATAATAATCGGATAAAATTTTTCTCAAAAAAATAAGGATAGGACACCGTAGAACACAGCGGTATGGTGTCATAAACAAAATATCTCTCTGTAATAGCGATAAGGAAGAAAAAGATAGAATAAATACGAAAACTGTTTTTGGAGTTGAACCTAATTAGCGAAAACATCAGCTCCTCCCCTTACTTATTCCCATAAATCATCGATGTTAAACTTGCACTATTTTTTCATTCACACAACCAGCAGCTCGACCCGACGTCGCGGCCCTGACATCGTTTTTACTTAAAGCCTTTGCCGAGACCTGGGTAGTTATCTAGGGTTCTGACAGGGTTAGTGAAGCACATCTCAATTTTTTGTCAGCTAATTTGCTTCTATTTATCGGTTCTCTAGTACACGAATCTCTTCTCTATCTCTGCATAAATCCCCCTGTTTTCCGATCCCGAGTATTTTATATTTTTTCAGCCCTGCACTACCTATTGGCACATATATTATGTAACCTTTGAGCCTTTCTTTTAGCTCTTTCTTTTGATCTGATAACTGCGGATTGAAATAATCATTACTGTTATAGGTTTTTTCAGATACGAGAATGAAATTATTTTTGTGCTTTGCGGTTTTAAATGGATTCAAGAAATCTCTCCAATACCCGTTTTCCACTGCATGGAGGCGTAATGACTCTATATTTGCTGGATAATGCCCCTTATTGGCTGCCGCATACTTTTCTACAAAATCTTGAAACATATGCATATTTCGATTCATCAATGAGCTTTTCGCTGGAGGTTCTGACAGCAAAGGGTGGAAACGGGGCTGATTTATGTATATTAAAAACAGAATGATCGGAATAAATACTGAGTAAGCGAAAAGTCTTCTGATGATATTTTTATTCATTTTTGCAGTGTTTTTCCGAAAAAATAATGCTCCTCGACGGCTGCGTTTTATTCCTCATATATTAATATTCCCATGTGAGTGAAAAGCCAAACATCATTTATTCACACAACCAGCAGATCGACCCGACATCGCCACCCTGTCGGGTGTGCTCGCAGGTCATCTGCGGCGTAGTATGGTCGCAGTCGCGCCTCCGTGTTTCATCGGGGCGTTTAGTTGGGGTTTACCGTTACGCATTAGAGGCTCTTGGGTTCCCCGCAAGGCCGAGCTGACGGGCTTCGCCCAGGGCGCTCTTTTGCCATACAACCACGCCGCCTCGTGCT
>CAYFGW010000054.1:0-22336 GCA_964342365.1 uncultured Candidatus Sericytochromatia bacterium
CCCAATCTGTTGAAAGTTCTGACGAGAAACCTGCATCAGCCCTGTACCGTCACGGTGGACTGAACTTTAACGGTTCTGCTATTGGGCAAAATCAAAGTAATATCTACTTTCACTTCCTCTCCGGCACTTCGACTACCAAGAGAAAGCGTCAGTCGCTCGTCACTGGACTCCACAAAAGAACGCCCGCTGGTGAGCAGATTGTCTTCGGTATCTGCAATAAAATATTCCAGAAAGACCTGCCCCCGCTGCCAGGTGACGGGCAGGCCGTTGCTTCTTTGCAAAAGCGGGGTCAAAGAAAGACCGTTGTTACGACGCTGAATGGCCACTTCTGCCTGAGCCACTTCGTCCAGCGCGGGGTCATAAGCAGGTGTGGGTTCTGGCTCAGGCGTAGAAGAAGGGGTCGCCGTCGGCACGGGGGTTGCCGAAGCAGCAGGCGCGGGGTCAGGCGTCGCTGAAACGGTGGGGGCAGGCTCAGGCATCGCTGAAGCTGCTGGTGTAGGTTCCGCAGTGGCTGTGGATCCGTCGGGCAACAGAATGACCGTGGGAGGATCCGCCACGGCCCCCCGGTTTTCCGGCTCCAGAAAAATGTCTTCCACACGGGCCCTGTTGGTCAGATTCACCGTCCGATTGACCGGTAAAAAGCCCTCTGCGTTCACAAGCAGCTTGGAAGCACCTTCAGGTACATCATCAAATAAGTAAAAGCCAGAAGCATCGGTGGTTTGCGATTTGTCATTCAGGCGCACCTCTACCCCTTCAAGCGGACGACGAGATCCCTGTTCCTGAATAACCCCCTGCAACCGACCCCCGGTGGCCGCCGCAGGTGCCTCCGGGGGCGCTGAAGCAGGTGATGAAGAAGGTGCCGGGGTTGCAGAGGCACCGGATAAATCCTCGGGCTGTGTATTTAAAACTGGTTCCTGACAGGAAAAAGCGAACACCAGTGTTAGGGTCGCCAGAGAAAGAATATGATGTTTTTGCATGAGGTTTATTTTGACATCGAATGGCCGTCAGCGTCAAAGTTATTAAGCAAAATTTATTAAAGGCCCAACGACACATTAAGACGCTTTAAACTTTGTTGAAAATTCGGAATACGGTTTAATATCGCATAGTATCAGGGGTTCGCATTGGGCTACATTAAGAGCAGTAGATTAAGAAGTGGTTATTAACCTCAACTTAACATTATTATTCAATTTGTCAATGTGGGGCGTTTTCATGGTATCAGGCTTAAAAATAGTGAGCATCATTTGCTTGTCGTTGTATCTGAGTGTTTTGCCGTGTGTGGAAGTTATGCATGGGGCAAAAGCTGCTTCTGCAAGCGCTCCTGGACGTATTATTGCGTCCCGCAATGTGAAGCTCACACTGGCAGAACAAGAGGCCGGTGTGGTGAACTTACAGGCCGTTTTGCCCATTTTTAAGCGCATCAATGATCAATACAACATTTTCTCTGATGCCCAGTACAATCACTATATTCATAACTTTCACTACCCTTATCGCAGCCGTTTTGACGTACAGCATCGGCGTCCTCCTGCCCAGGTGGTCCTCCACTGGACCGCCAACAGACGCCCGGATATTCCCCTTTACACCCTCTCTGCCTTTTTACGCAGCCGCCGTCGGGGGCGTATTGTAGAAAGAAGCTCTGAACACAAAAATGTGTCCAATTATTTTTTAACAGGCTCCCTCAACAACCTGAAGGGCCAGAAAGAAAGCTTTCTGGTCAAACTGACCCGCGGCGATCTGTCCCGCTGGGGAGATATTCCGCGCGTCACTGCTTACCCCACCAAAGACAGTTATAATAACCGCTACGACGGCCAGGGGGCCGTGGGCATTGAAATTGAAAGCCCCAACTTTAGAAGCTTTTATAACAATCCTCAGCAACGCGAAAAAATCCATAACTTTCTGGTACTGGTGCTCAGCGAACGGGGAGAACTGGCGGATTTTGCCAGCATCAGACGTTCTCCCCATTGGGATGACATGGTGGCCCTGGCCAATTACCTGCGAAAAAACCTGGACCGTATTGACGTCAATGCCCGCGGAGGGATTCCCATCAAGTACCAACATCTCGATAAAATCATGAAAGATTTTCCCGATCTGTCTTACGGGGTTTATGAAGCAGCCCAGCATATGTTCCGTTTTATTTCAGGACACGGCATTGTGGCACGAGAATACAACGAGCGCATGCACCGCATCGGTCGCCCTCAGGATGCCCGCTACCATAAAATTGATTTTACAGAACCCCACGTGTTTCTGGTGGCCATGGATTTGCTTCAGTCTGATATGGCCTACAAAGGCGTGGAGCGTAGACCCATGGACCTGGCCACGTTACGCATGATTGAGGAACAAAAACGAGCTCAGAAACAGCCACAGCCTGGAGCAACTCCCACTCCTACTCCCACACAAGCACCTCGTAAAATCTTTAGCCGCACCGGTCGCCGTTTAAAGTGATGAAAGTGAGGTCCTGAGCACCTTTAAAAACCCGTCAACAGTACTGGCCCAGTGAAAGTGAGGAACGCGCTGAAGCCCCTTTTCAATCAGGTACTTTCGTCTTTGGGCAGAGTTAAGCACCTCCACCAGCTGCTGTGTAAGGGCTCGGGTATCCGAAGGATTCACGTAAAGGGCGGCATCTCCAGCCACTTCCGGCAGAGAAGCTGCCTCTGAAACAATGACGGGAACCCCCTGCGCCATGGCCTCCAGCACCGGCAGCCCAAACCCCTCATAAAAAGAAGGAAAGACTGTGACGATGGCGTTGGCATACACGCTCTGAAGAGTGGTGGAGCTCAGAGCCCCCGTAAAAATCACCCGATCTTGTACGCCCAGTGCTATCGCCTCTGCTTGCAAGGCGGGCGTGTAACGAGAGTCAGTGGGGCCCGCAAAAACCAGGGTAAACTGCTGTCTTAAAGCAGGTTCCAATGCCGCATACGCCCGCAACGTACCGCGCTGGTTTTTATGGGGATCGGCCCGGCCCACCTGTAAAATATACGGGTCAGGCAACAGCGGCTGGATATCTGAGTGAAGAGGTGTGTGAAGCGGTGTGTGAACACGTACCTGAACGCCTGGATAAACCACGTGCACGGATCCCCTGTAGAGCATCTGTAAATCCCGGCGGGTACTGCGGGACACCGTAATGACCTCATGGGCCTGAGATAACAGTAACTTTACGCCCCACGGATGCCGCAAAAGCCCGCGAAACAAAAGACTGGCCTTTTTAAAATATGCCGGAAACTTGAGGGGTGTCAGGTCATGTACCATCGCAAAATTCCGGCATGAGCGAGGAAGCACCGGATGAAAGATATAGTAAAAAGAAAGATATGCCTCAGGTGAAAACGGACGCAGCAGCTCAGGCAGACGGGTGCGATTTAAAAAAGAGCGGGCGTCAAAGCCGCACACCAGCGCGCACCAGGAACGCAGGGGCCTGCTGGCATCATTATTGGCATCGTAATCATGAATCCACGACATACAAAAAGTCTTTAGACGGTTGTTCGCAAAGAGCAGCACATAATCGTGGTCTTCGCGGCGCAGAAGTTCTGCGGCATAACAAAGTGATACTCTTGCAATGCCGTCCAGTACGTCACTGCGTACCCAGCGCAGGTCCAGGACAATACGGGCCATTTACACGGGCATACGGGTAATTTCGCGGTAGGCCTCCAGAGCCTGATTGCGCAATTGCGTGGCCATGCGCAGGGCAATGTCTGCTTCCTGAGAGGCAATCATCACATCGTGTAGCTCCACGTCTTCCCCCGCTGCCAGTTGCTCAGTCAGGGTATTGGCCTGCACCTGCTTATCGTTCAGGGCCTGCACACCGGCCTTGAACACGGTAGCAAAATCAGAATCCGTGGCATTTGCCTTATTTTCCACAGAAGGCAATGTGGGTTGAAGGGCCTCAAAGGTGCCGATGGTATCAATATTGCTCATGCACGACCTATTTCTAGCGCCTTGAGCGCCATGGCTTTCATGCTCTCAAAAGCCGTTACGCTGGCCTCATAAGAGCGACTGGAGGACATCATATTGGTCATTTCTTGCACCACGTTAATATTGGGGTACATCACGTAGCCTTCTTCATTGGCGTCCGGGTGATTGGGTTCATACACCTCGCGTCCGGGACTCTGATCTTCCTGAATGCCGCTGGCCACCACACCACCGTGGTTGGATGGCTCCTCAAAAGGCAGGTGCCCGCCGTGGGTTTGGGAGGCCCGAACGCGCTCTAAAAGATGATTGTGAAACCGGGGCTCAAAGTACACTTCCTGCCGTTTATAGGGCCCCCCGTTCACTGTGCGGGTAGTCTGGGCATTGGCCAGATTATTGGAGATGGTGTTCATGCGCAGTCGCTGAGCAGAGAGTGCTGAACCGGCAATTTTTAAGCCTTCCTGAAAACTCATCTTAACGACCTCCTTCGGCAATCACGTATTTAAGCTGGGCATAGCGCTGGGTCAAACTTTGGGAAACCGCGTTATAGCGAATCTGGGCGTCGGCCAGGGTGGCCATTTCTAAATCCAGATCTACGCCGTTGCCATCGTTGCGCATCGTGCCCGGCACCTGAGAAATATGAAAGTTGTGCTGTGGCTCCAGCGGCATGTGCTCGGCATGGGTGTACATGCCCTGTCTGTCAAGAGTGGCTTCTGGCAACGATCGCGCGGCCCGGGCCTGCTGACGTTTTTGTTGCAGCACACTTTCAAAGTCCACCTGGCGCGCTTTATAACCAGGGGTATCCACATTGGCAATATTGTTTGAAGTGACCTGCTGACGCTTTTGCAGGCCGTCTAAAGCATCTTTTAACAAAAAGGAGCGAGACTGAATCTGTTCAAACATGTTATACCTCTTTTATTCTTATCGGCAGGGCCTTCTGAAAACTTAAGCCTGAAACCTCAACTATTTTCCGGGAGTTTCAGGCATTAACTCTGGAAATAACGCGATCTTCTCGCTGAATTTCCCGCTGTTCTTCGAGGGTTTCCAACGCCCGCTCCACCACATAGGGCGGTGCCGCCAGCTGTCGGGCCAGGGCTTTGACATCACAGGTAAATTCCAGAGGCTCTCCTTCTACCACGTAGGCGGGGTTATCCAGATAATGCCCCAACAAACGCTTTAAGCGCCCCACCACGTGGAAAAAGCCCACGTCGTAGCTGACCCGCATGATCAATTCTTGCTGGGCCTGTAAAAAGGCCACCCAGCGCGCACCGGTACCGGGGAAAAAGCGCATCATTTTTTCAAAAGCCCCCTTGCGCATCACCAGCATACTCACATCACCCAGAGCGATCACACGCCCCTTTTTAAAGCCACTTTCAATCAGGCTCAGGCTTCCAAAAACGTCCCCCGCCCGTAGAATGTCCACCTCTCTCCAGAAGCCTGCGGGGGTTTCTTCGCTCACTACAAGTTGTCCTCGCTGTACCCAGTAAATAACGTCACCGGGCAAGGCACAGGAGTAAACGGTTTTTCCACTGTCGTATTTGGCACTATGCATGGCCCCCTGTAAGCGGTTTAAATCACCATCCCCCACCGCATTCAACTGTTCACGGTAGACCCACCACAAACGATTACTCATAAAAAACCTCCTGAATCACCGGTGCAGAAAAATAGGGCAGGCTGGACAAAGACTGAATACAGTAAATCCCCCAGAGAAAGGTAGTTAACAGCGCGATCTTCCAGATCACGTCGGGAATCACTGCTGAGGTATCGGGCAATACTCCGCTTTCAGCGCTTTCTGGTGCCGTGGCCTGCCGATCTTGCACCAGAAACTGTAAATTTCGCTCGGACTCCAGATGGGACTGCATTTCTGAGAAACTGCGGTACCGCTTGTGAGGAGCCAAAGAAATAGCTTTCAAGATCACCTGCCTCAGAGACTCCGGTACGTCTTCCGGCAGGGGATCAGGCGAAAGCACTTCTTCTAAGCCCGACTCTCGAATCCGCGCCATATCATAGGGGTGACGATGGGTTAATAGCTCGTACATGAGCACGCCCAGCGCAAAAATATCGCTACCCTCGCCCGGTCGAGAGTCTATGTCTGAGAACAATTCCGGGGCCATATAACCGGGCGTTTGCGGAATTTTGCACACATCCTGCTCCGCCTTGCTCCAGGGCATAAAGTCCATAAGTGTGACTTTCCAGCCTTCTGAGAGCAATACATTATCGGGTTTAATATCGCCGTGCATATAACCCTGTTTATGAATATAGTTGAGCACGCCCGTCAGTTGCAGCGCAATTTGCCGCACTTCCTCTGGTAACAGGCCTTCGTTATTGGATCGACGCTTCAAGATATCCCGTAAGCTGCGGCCCTCTACCCAGTCCATCACCACATAGGCATCGTCATGATCAATCAGGGTGTCTCTGAGCACCACGAGCCCGGGGTGTTTTAGAGACTTCAGGGCCTCTAATGGCTCCAGAAGCTGACGCAAATCCTGATTGCGGGTGCGGTAATTGCTAATGGGCGGCACCAGAATTTTCTTGAGGGCCACGGTGCGCTCGGTCTGGGTATCTAAGGCCTGATACACGATACTGTTGCTGTTCATGGCCCGGGGACGCTTAGAATCCTGAGCAGAAATTGTATAGCGCGCACCGATTTTATCGCTGACGCCCTTTTCCAGGGCCGAATAAAAGGCGTGTACGGTGGAAAAACGCAGGTCTTTATAAAAACGAATGGCTCTGGAAATCAGGCGATCCATGTAACCCGGGAGGCCCGAAATTTTACGACTGGGAGACTCCCAGCGGGACTCATCGTAATGGCTCGGCAGACTGCCGGTGAGCAACTCGTAAAAAATCACGCCAATGGAGTACACGTCCACCCGCTGATCCAGCTGATGGGGACTCATAATGCATTCGGGGGCCAGATAGGGATTCTGGCGGGCGGCTTTATTGAACTCGGTGGTTTGCAGGGTCATCATGTCGGCGTTCTTGGCCATGTCAAAGTTAAGCACTTTTAAGCGATGGCCCGGCGTTACCAACATATTTTCAGGGGTTAAATTGCGGTGAATCACCCCCTGATTGTGGGCATACATCACCGCCCAGCACAAATCCTTGATGAGCTGAATGGCGGTGGTTAAAGGAATGGCACCGGGGTGCTCTGACATATACTGCTTGAGACTAATAGCGCCTTCACACCACTCGGACACCACGTAGCAACGCTCTTCTTTGGGGATCAGCTTTTCTACCCGCACAATGTTTTCGTGCTTGAGCTTCTGGGCCACCTTGGCACCGCGCACCACCGCGTGGCGAGCCAGTTGGTCGGGGTCATAGGGCAAGCTTACTTCTTTCAGCAGGACGGGGCGATCGTTGACCGTGTTCACCGCCAGATATTTCACCTGTTCGGGCAAACGCTCCAGTTCACAGAGAATGTGATAGCGATCCACCCGCTCAAAGGACATGTCTGCTTTGAGGATTTCCAGCAGGGTTTGAATGGCCTCAGGCTGCAGTTGCGAAGTGGCGGACTCAATGTGGTTGCGCACCTGACTCCAGGGCACAAAACTTACATAAGAAGAGGCGGCCCCCTCCATATTGCCGTCCTGCACCACAATGGACAATTGCAGGGGCGGCACGTGTTTGGTAAAACGACTTAAAAACTCAAAAAGTAGGGCCGCACTGTGTTCCAATTGCTCGGCCAGTTTCACAAAGTGGGGAGAACGGCCCTCGCGATACACCAGATGGTAAGACAGCAAATGCAGCCCGGTGGGCCCCACCACCAGAATATGCTGATCTTCTAAAGGGGGTTCGGTGGCTCGCAGCGGTCGCCCCAGTGCCTGTAAGGGATTGGGAATGACCGAATACTCATCCCCGAGAGCCAACAAATAGCGAACGCCTACAAAATCACGAATTTCAGCCTGCTGAATGGTTCTCAGCTCAGCCACCGGATTCGCTCCTGAGTTTTTCCAGTTCTTTGATCTGGTCCCGCAGCATCATGGCCCGTTCAAAGTCGAGCATGTCCGCAGCGGTGCGCATTTCCAGATCCAGTTTATTAATGAGCTCACCGAGATCTTGATCTTTGGGCAGAAGCTTTTCACGCATTTTATAGGGCTCGGTTTTTTGGGAAACCTTGAGTTTGTCCAACAGCGGGTTTTTAAGGTGTTTCACAATGGCGCGGGGCACCTGATTGTGCTTGAGGTTGTAAGCATGCTGAATTTCCCGACGGCGCTCGGTTTCTTCGATGGCCTGTTCCATGGAGTCCGTCATGCGGTTGGCATAAAGAATGACCATGCCCTCCGGGTGACGGGCCGCCCGGCCCATGGTTTGAATCAGGGAACGGTGGCTGCGCAAAAAGCCTTCTTTGTCCGCATCCAGAATGGCCACGAGAGACACTTCCGGCAGATCTAAACCTTCTCTGAGCAGGTTAACCCCAATCAGCACATCAAACTTGCCCTGGCGCAGATCCCGTAAAATCTCCACCCGTTCTAAGGCCTGTATTTCCGAGTGTAAATACTTCACCTGAATATCCAGTTCCGCCAGATAGTCGGTGAGATCTTCAGACATTTTTTTGGTGAGGGTGGTGACCAGCACCCGTTCATTTTTGGCCACACGGGTGCGAATTTCGCCCAGTAAATCGTCCACCTGCTGCTCTAAAGGGCGCACTTCAATAATGGGATCCAAAAGTCCCGTGGGACGAATAATTTGATCCACCATACGCTGACTTTCGGCCATTTCATAATCGCCAGGCGTGGCGGACACAAAAATAGCCTGATTGACCTTATCCCAGAATTCAGGGCTTTTTAAGGGGCGGTTATCCAGGGCACTGGGCAGACGAAAGCCGTGGTCCACCAGGGTTTGCTTACGGCTGCGATCCCCTTCGTACATGCCCCGTAGCTGAGGCACGGTCACGTGAGACTCGTCAATCACCACCAGAAAATCATCGGGAAAATAGTCGATCAGGGTGGAGGGCGCACTGCCCGGAGTGCGGCCTTCCATATGACGGGAGTAGTTTTCGATGCCGTTACAATAGCCAATTTCAGAAATCATTTCCAGGTCGTAACGGGTGCGCTGCTCTAAGCGCTGGGCTTCTAAGAGCTTGTTTTCTGCTTTGAGCACCTCAAGACGTTCGGCCAGTTCGCTTTCAATGTCGCGCATGGCGCGCTGAAGTTCTTCCGCGGGCATGACAAAGTGTTTGGCGGGGTAAATGCGTAGCTTTTGAAACCCCTTGAGGCGCTTGCCGGTGACCGGATCAATTTCGGACATGCGCTCGATTTCCTGATCAAAAAACTCGATACGCAGCACTTTTTCTTCGTAGGGCAGGCCAATGTCTATCATTTCGCCCCGCACCCGAAACGTGCCCCGCTGCATTTCGTAATCGTTACGGGTGTACTGAACTTCGGTGAGGTTATGCAAGAGCGCTTTGCGATCTACCACCTGTCCCACGGTGAGCGGAATAGAGGCTTTCAGATATTCCTGAGGCGTACCCAGACCGTAGATACAGGACACCGAGGCCACAATAATCACGTCACGACGCTCAAACAAAGAACGGGTGGCAGAGTGGCGCAGGCGGTCAATTTCTTCGTTCACCGCTGCGGTTTTTTCGACGAAGGTGTCGCTGGTGGGCAAGTAGGCTTCCGGACGGTAATAGTCGTAGTAGGAAATAAAATACTCGACGGCGTTGTCCGGAAAAAATTCGCGCAGCTCGTTAGAGAGCTGAGCCGCCAGGGTTTTATTGTGGGCAATGACCAGCGTGGGGCGTTGGACCTGCTGAATCACGTTGGCCACGGTAAAGGTTTTTCCAGACCCCGTAACGCCCACCAGGGTCTGTTTTTCTTCACGGCGGCGCACGCCCTCTACGAGAGCGGCAATGGCAGTGGGCTGGTCGCCCGCGGGTTTATAATCCCCCTGAAGGAGAAAAGACACCGCTTATTTCTTGATTTCTTGTTCGATTTCGCGAGAAGCGTTTTTAAATTCTGACATGGCTTTGCCCACGGCACGGCCCACGTCGGGGAGTTTGCCAGGGCCAAAAATAATCAGGGCCAGGGCCAAAATGAGGAGTAATTCGGGAACACCGATTCCAAACATAGGTATATATTCCTTTTGATGGTTGCTGTCTCTATTTTACACGGATTCATCGGTGCGTGGCAGCATGATACTGATACAAGTCCCCTTATTTTCCTGACTTTCAATGCGTAAATAACCCTGGTGCAGTTCCACAATCCGTTTCACAATGGCCAGTCCCATACCGTTACTGGACTCTCCGCGCAGCCCGGGACGCCGAATGACCTGCTCTCTGGAAAACACCAGCTTAATTTTGTCTGCAGGTATGCCAATCCCGGTGTCACAGATCTTGAGCAGCACCATAGGTACGTCTCCGAGCATTTCTGTATCGAGACTCACCTGAATAGTCCCCCCCGACGGGGTAAATTTACAGGCGTTTTGCATGACATTACTGACCACCCGCGAAAAAACAGGCGGATCAAGTCGCACAAAGACCGGGGCCTGCGTAAAATGAACTTGCACATCCAGCAAATAGCGCTCCGCCTGCATACGGGGCACCCGCAAATGATGCAGTAGCCACATTTTAAAATCGAGGGTTTCAAAGCGGGGCACGTAATTTTTTTCACCGAGGCGCTCAAATTCAAGAATACTCTGAATGAGTACAAGGGAGCGACGGGTAGCGTCCTGCAGGCTTTCAATTAATTCCAGATGAGAAACCAGCGTCTGGGTGGGATCCAGCACGGTTTGCTCCAACAAAAGCTCCGTAAAGCCGTTTACTGCTGACAGGGGACTGCGTAAGTCGTGAGCCAATACGGTCATTAACCGGTCTTTGCTTTCATTGCTTCGGGTAATACGCTCTAAAAAATCATTGCGTTCAATCACCGTGGCCAACCAGGAGGCAAACAAATCAAAAAATTCACGATCCTCATCAATACGGAACAGAGGCTCCGTGCGCGTATCAAAAAAAGTGAGATACCCCAGAGGTTTGTGTTGTGCATTTTTCAGAGTCTGGCCCCATACCACCTGATAGGCCACTCCATCGTCTTTGCTATGTGCCTGCTCAGACAGAGGGACTACACACAGCTGCCCCTCATTTTTCTCAATCAAAGGCATAGCTTGCTCCACATAGGCTGAAGATTCCAGGCCTTGCAAATCCCCCTGATGAAAGGCAGCCACATAGTCCTGCTGGGCACGGGCGTCGGTAACGGGCAGGATCAGAAAGGCCAGATCCACGTCAAAATAGTCCTTCATGAGAGAGAGCGCCTGATTCATTTTATGACGAAAAGACAGATTGAAATCAGACTGTAGCGTGGCCAGGGTTTTCAGACCATCTTCAAAACGATGGAGTGCTGCTTCTGTGCGCTTGCGCTGCGTGATCAAATGTCCCATGGACACCATATGGGTAATTTTCCCTTTTTCGTTCAGAATGGGCGTGGTGGTCACATCTAACCAATAGGTTTTACCCTTGCGATTTTGACAGAGCAATTCCCCACGCCACTGCTGATTTTCCATCACCTTGAGGTGTACCTGGCGCACGTAATTATCTGGATAATCTGACAGGTGGTGAAAGTAGTGAACACGGTCCAACAACTCTTTCCTGGCGTAGCCGCTCACTTCGCACACTTTTTGGTTCACATGACTCAACCGCCCCTGTAAATCACGAATCCACACCAGCATATTTTGATTCAGGGCATAGTTAAAGCTGTCCAGTTGGTGAAGGGTTTCCAGCAGCTGGAACTCCACGTCTTTCGCCACAGAAATTTCCTGCACGAGCGCCTGAATATTGCCCTCTTTATCGCATTCTCCAAAGCAGCGCCACCAGGGGCTGAAGCCGTTACGGTAGCATAAAGAGAGTTCGATGTCCCAGGTTAAACTTTTTTGCAGAGCATCTTTAATGGCCTGCTGCAATAGATCCGCAGCATCTTCGGTAAAATGAGCCAGAAATTGCTCCCAGTTCAGTACCGCATTTTCAGGCAGGCCCAGCAATGCCCGTGTCTGGTCAGAAAGGTGTAGTGTATTGTTTTCCGTATCCAGGGACCAGGAACCCAGGCCCGCCAGCGACAGAAGTGAAGCATTTGTATGTGACATTATGGTTTAAGCATAAGGTAAGTCAGTAGATAAAAAACAGCAAAAGCCCTGTGATTGTACAGGGCTTTTACTATTTTTAAATTCGTTTATCTCCGGTATGGGGGGGGTTGACGATAACGGGGATCGTTCTGTTGATTGGGGTCCATCTGGTAATCGTACTTGTTTTCATAAACGGGCTGTTGATTACGCTGAGGGTACACGGGCGGAGGCGGCATTTGTCCGGGGGGCTGCTGTGGATTTTTAGCGGCTTTGCTGCGAGAAACCGCACGAGAAATGGCACTCATACCCAGCAGCGCTATACCCAATACCAGGGCTCCAATAGGACCGGTGGCCAATCCGAGAGCGGGAAGGGCAAAATAACCGGCGGCGGCTCCGAGCAGTCCGAAGGCCACGTCTTTTCTGGATACATATTCTACCTGAGGTTCTGGCATAGCCACGGGAGCACCAGGACGTCCCATGGGAGGGCGGCGTCCGGGAGGGGCCGTGGGAGGCATACCGGGACGATAAGAGTCTGGCGGCATTACGCCACCGGGAGGCATACCCGGGTGATAACTACCGGGACGGTGTACCACAGGCTGCGGAAACCCCTGCTGATGCCCGGCGTTGGGCATAGGGGGTTGATAAGGATTGGGTCGATTGGACGGGATATGTGACATCCGAGAGGCCTCCGCAGAATATTGGTTCTTGAGATTATTATGCCAGGGAGTAGAGATAAACTTGCTTACTTTTTGCACGATTTAAGCAAAAAACCTTAAAAAATTTACCTGACGTTAATATCTTTAAGGATCCGAAACAGTTTATTTTCCGTATAACTGATCTCAGTATAAGGGATTTAGCAAAATTTTTCACATTTTTCTTTCATTTCTTCCACCATGGCTGGAAATAAACCGCTGCAAATGTTAAGTTTAATTTATGCGTAATACAAAAATTGTTTTAAACCTCACTTTTCTTAGCCTCACTCTCACCGCCTGTCAGCCCCGCCAGTCGCCCCAACAGCTGGCGCAGTCTCAGAACGTCTTCCAGCAAAATACGCGCTTTCGCTCTGCGGCACGCGCCCAAAAAATGAATGTTTATGTGGGCAATTTGCATTCTCACACCTCTTATTCTGACGGGATTTTGACGCCCCGCGAAGCCTATCGCATGGCGGAGGGTAACGGTTTAGACTTTATGGCCGTCACAGAACACAATCATTCTTCGGCGGGGGGCAGTGACGGTATTCATTTAACCGATGAACTTTATGAAGACCTCAAGGCCGCTGCCAAAGCCGCTACCCGTAAGGGCAAGTTTGCCGCTCTTTATGGTCAGGAAGTGTCCACCATTTCTTCGGGCAATCACGTGAACATTTTTGAGGCCAGCGAAATTGTGCGGGTACGGCACGGTGATTTCAAAACCCTGTACGAAAAGTGGCTGCCCGCGCACCCGGAAGTGCCATTTATGCAGTTCAATCACCCCAATGTGGCGCGGGATCTGGGACTTGAAGATAGCCATTTTGCAAGTCAAAACAGTATGCAGGCCGAAGACGAACGGGTGGAAGAAGCCATGCATACTCATGCTTTTGAAGCCAATAGTTCAAAACAATTCAACGATTACGGATACGACGATTACGGCCGGGATTTCAAAAAACTGGCCCGGGCCGCCAATCCTTACGTTAAAACCATCGAAATTCTCAACGGCCCCGGCACCCGACCCCGCCCCCTGCCTAAAGTAGATGCCTACCATGAGAAAGACTATTTATTCTATTTAAACCAGGGCTTTCAGCTGGCTCCCGTTGCGGATCAGGACAATCACCACGCACACTGGGGCAGTTTATCGCCCGCCCGCACGGGGGTACTGGCTCCTGAACTCACCAAAGCCGCGATTTACGAAGGCTTGCGCAGTCGTCGTGTTTTTGCCACCGAAGATAAAAACCTGTTTATTACGCTCCAGGCCGACAATGCCTGGATGGGTGAAGAAATTTCGGCCCGATCCACCACCCTGAAGGTGCAGGTGACCGATGCCGATGAACCCCAGGGCGCTTTACAGGTGCAAATTTTTGCAGACAAGGTGGGCGGTTCCGTGGCCCGTCCCGTGCATCAGGCCCAGGTCAAACCCGGTCAGACAGTGACTTTTCAATGGGAAGGGCTGAGTTCCGGCATGTACGCTTTTGCCAAGGTGACGCAGTTTAACAGCAGCGGCAGTCAGGACGAAGCCTGGACTGCGCCCGTCTTTATAAAATAGCGTTCCAGCGCGTGTTCTACCGCCTGGACCACCGCACGGTTATTCTCATTGAGCAAACAATGTCCCGCCTCGGGAATCACCACGTCGTTCCCCTGCGGCAGTGCTTCGGCCAGCCGATGGGCAGCTTTTGAAATAAAGGTGTTTTTTTGCCCTCGAATACAGGTAATGGGTAGATCCGCATGAGAGTAATCCCAGGGTAAAAATGTGGGGTAATGACGCAGCCACATGCTTTGCACCTGACGGCAGGAGCGCATATAAGACTCTACAAAGCTTACCACTCGCACGGGGTCTGCTCTACGATGATCCCAGGCCAGACTTTCCAGGTATTTCACCAGCGGTTCCCGACGGTGTTTATCCAGCGCATAGGTCCTGGCCAACAGGGGCAAACTCGCTTTCACCAGAGGACGCAGTTCAAAAATAGCCGGTTCCATCCAGATGGCAGTTTCAGGAGGACGCTCTTCTAAGAGCAGATATGACACCAGCGCCCCCAGAGAATGGGCCAGCACCGCAAAAGGCTCCTGAATATGCGCATCCATAAACCGCTTCATGACGTTTAAGTAATCGGGTACACTTTCGGGCTTGCAGGCCAGGGAGTGACCGTGACCCGGTAAATCAGGAGCCACAATCCGATAGCGGCTGGCCAGACTGGCGATAATGGGCAAATACAGCTGGGCATCGGCCCCATTGGCGTGCAGCAGAAGCAGAGTGGGCCCCTGCCCAAACTCCAGGTAATGTAGACCGCTAGCGGGGTCCAGTACATATTCCGACATATCAATTCTCCTGCATCAGTGTAACCCAGTTACAGTATAGGGGTTGCACTAACACCTCTTACTCTAGTGCCAGGTTCCTCAGCACGTAGTGGTCATGGTCTTCCCATTGCCCGTTAATTTTAAGATATTTGGGCGAGCGGCCCTCGCACTGAAAGCCCAGCTTTTTGACCACCTGTATCGAAGGTGCGTTGCGAGGCATAATATTGGCCTCAATGCGATGCAGCTTCCAGTGGTCAAACACATACTGAATACTCGCCCCCAGCGCTTCGGTCATATATCCCTTGCCCTGCTCCTGCTCGCAGAGACTGTATCCCAGAAAGCCAGAGCAAAAGCCACCCCACACCAGATTGGAAAAATGGATCTGTCCCAGCACGTGTTCGCAGTGGGTATCAGAGAGCGCAAATAACCAGAAACGCAGGCCGCTTTTTTGCTGCAACAGCTCCTGCTCTTTCACAATTTTTTCTTCCTGAAAAGCCGCCGTATAGAACGCATCCCGCATACGGGGTGACCAGGGCGCCAGATGCTGACGGTTGCGCAAGAAAAAGTCCGCAATGGCCGGGGCCATGCTGCGGCGAGGGGACAGCAACTTTAAGCGTGGGGTATGAATTTTTACGGGTGTGGATAATTTGGACATCATTATAAAGCCAGCATCAGCGTTTAACAGAGCATACTCGTGCAAAGTATGCCCTGTTGACGCTATGTTAAACGCTTTACTTCAACTCAGCCTTGACGCGCTTCACAATGCCCGCGGCGTCAATGCCGTACTTGGCCATCAGATCGGCGGGTTTACCGGACTCAGGGAACTGCTCCACAGCAATTTTGTGGACTTTTACCGCATGGCCGTTCAAAGCCTCTATGGCAATATCACCCACGCCACCAATGGCGTAGTGATCTTCTACCGTAAACACCACTTTACCGGCACAGGCGTCGGCAAATTTTTCCGCCGGGAAGGGCTTGAGGCTGTAGGCGTCAATCACGTCCACTTCAATACCTTCACCCTTAAGGGTTTCTGCGGCTTTTAGCGCCTCGTGTACGGTGATGCTGGTGGCCATAATGACGGCTTTGGCATCATTGCCTTTGTGAGGCACTTTGTAATCGTTGAGCGGGAAGGTTTCATCGTTATCGTAAATAACGGGGACGGACTCTCTCAGGTTACGCATATACACGTATTGATCCGATTCCAACAGGGCTCCCGTCAGCTTATAAGCGGACACGTAGTCCGAAGGGCAGGTGACAATTGAATTGGGAATGGCTCGCATAAAGCCACAGTCCGCCATGGCCATTTGAGACACGCCGTCTTCGCCGATAGAGGTGCCAATATGAGAACCCACCACTTTGAAGTTGGCCTCTGAATAGGCGGCCATTTCAATCTGATCATAGGCCCGTTCAAAAAAGCGGGCAAAGGAGTTACAGATGGCGATTTTACCCGCTGCCGCCATGCCTGCAGCGGCAGAAATCATATTTTGCTCGGCAATGCCACATTCCAGATGGCGCTCAGGATAGGCTGACGCAAAGTGCTTGCTGTAGGTGGAACCACGCATATCGCCGTCTAACACCCAGATGCGATCGCTTTGAGCACCCATGGATTTCAGGGCATCACCGTAGGCGGCACGGGGCGCATATTTTTTGCTGCGGTCAAAGTCGGTGGGGATTTCGAGATTCACGCTGACGGCCTCAGGGGTTTTGGCTTCACCCAGGTCATGGAGGCTCTGAATACAGGCGGCCACGTCGAAATCGTCGCTCACCGGCAGCTCTTCGTAGGCTTTTTTACGATCTTCTTCGTTCAGGGCTTTGCCGTGCTTGTCCAGCTTGTTTTGCAAGAAGGAAACGCCGTAGCCTTTGTAGGTGTCCGCCAGAATCATAAAGGGTTTGCCGCTGTTGTCGCGGGCTTTATCAAAGGCATAGGCAATGGCCTCTAAATCATGGCCGTCAATACGCACCACGTTCCAGCCAAAGGACTCAAACTTTTCTTTTAAAGGTTCCATATCGAGGATCTCTTCGTTAAAATCCGTTTGCTGAATTTTGTTGATGTCCACAATGCCCACTATATTGTCCAGCTGGCGGTCGGCGGCCAGCATGGCGGCTTCCCAGATTTGGCCTTCGTTGATTTCGCCGTCACCAAAGAGCACATACACCTTTTGCTCAGAACCGGTGCGCTTATACACATCCGCCATGCCTAAGGCTACAGAAAGCCCCTGTCCCAGAGAGCCCGTGGCTGCAGGTACGCCGGGCATGCGGACGGTGGGGTGGCCTTCCAGACGAGAATCCACCTGACGAAAGGTATCCAGTTCATCTTTGGGAATATATCCCAGGCGATACAGCAGGGCCCACAGCAGGGGAGCAGCGTGGCCCTTGGAGAAAATATACTGATCCGCAGCGGGGTGGCCCATCTGGTTTTTATCCAGCTTCAGTTCACGGAAAAACAGCCACGCCATAATGTCAGCGGCACTCATACAGGTGGTGGGGTGTCCGTTGCCTGCGGCAGTGGTGAGATCAATGGAATCCCGGCGCAGTAAGTTTGCCAGCGATTCAAATTGTGATTTAAGGGAAGATTCTAATGCCATGTATACACCTTTTCTATGTTTTCGAGGCATTATACCATTGCAGGCTACAGCGCTTCTCATAAGGTTCAAAGCCCACCTCTTGATAAATCCGTCCCGCCTGCGAATCCGCCATGGCCTCAATCACCAATTCCTGAACACCGCAGTGGGCCATTACATAAGTGGCCGCGCGATACACCAGGGTTTGACAGAGACCCTTACCCCTGAAGTCCGGGTGTGTACTGACGTTATTAAAACGGCCCACCCCGTCTTGCCAGTAAATGCCCAGTTCGGCCGCCAGTTGTGTGCCCACCTTAATACCAAAACGCAGCCCCAGACCGACTCTGACCATGGCCTGCGCCTGTTGCCGCTGCCCCGCGATAAAGGCGCGCTGTTGCTGAGGGTTTCCATAGGGCCATTGGGGGTCAAAATGGACGGCGTCCGTGGCTTCCCAGTCTTCGGGACGTTCAATCAATTGCCAGCATAACTGCTCATCAAAGTGAGGGGGACATTTAAGGTCACGGACCACAAGACCTTCCGAGCGAAGCAGTTCAAAGCCGTCCGCTAAAAAGGGCTCAATATGGCCTGTTTCACCGTCAATGCCGTCCCAGGTGACGGCCATAAACCCTCGGGCTTCGCGCGTTCCGATTTCCCGTCCGGCAATGGCCAGCCAGCGGTCAAAGTCACCGGGCTCCGGTGGCGCGGGCATCATCACATAATTTCCCCAGAAAAAGTCGGGCTGTGCAGGGGTTTTTACCACCGTGTAGTGGGGCGTTTCTTGCACCTGTCCTTCAAAGCGGTTAAAAATCAGGTCGGTGAGCAAGACTCTGGACTGAAGCGGTCTCATGAATCTTACGTCACACCCGCACTGACCTTTTCGGCCAGATACAAAAATTCACTGCCGGAATGAACGGGCTTGAGACGCGGCGAAGGCATAACTGCATACGCATCTCTGTCTACAATGAGTGAAGGATGGCCGTCCGCATCAGAGGTGGCCAGCAGGGTGCCGGCGGGCAAAAATTCGAGATTGTTTAAAATTCGCGTCAGGCTATAGCTCTCATGTGGAAATACCACCGTCTGGTAAATACGATACACGGACGCGGGAACGCTCTGGGCGTCTTGCTGCAGTAAGTCTTGCGACAGTAAACTTTGCACCGCCCGTTGCGCAATTTCGCTGGATCGCGGATCTTCGTGACTGCCTGTTTCTAGTACATAGGCCCGGGCGTTTTTGCACAGACTCACCAGCGGTGGCGCATTGAGATGGGGTACCAGATTCCGCAGAACCACCTCAACCCCCTGAATATTGAGCAGGGGCAAATCCTCTGACACCTCAATGAGCATGGGTTCAGAAGGAGAACTGGTGCTGTGTAAATCAATGACCACATCCAGCTGTTCATAGAGCGGGAGCAACGCCCGAATGCGGGAAGCTTCATAGGTATCGTCATCGGGCCTGACGCGGTTCATATCTCTGTCTACAAAACGGTAATGGGCCGTAAAGCTGAGGTCTTCGGCCTCTTCAAAATAGCGCCGCGCGGCCTCCACATTGTTAATGATTAAATGCACCCGTCCTGTTGGCGGCGGGGTTTTCATCAGATATGCAAAAGCCGCCAGTCCCGAAGGCTCATTGCCATGAGTACAGGCCATGACGCCCACTTCTGGCCCTTCAATGCCGGAGTCCAGTGTCATCACCGCCTCATAGGGAGTGGAAGTCTCGCTAGCGACCTGTTGATACACCCTGTGTAGATCTTTGCGGGTCAGTCCCTGAATGATTCCATTGTTGTTCATGGCTTCATTGTAGCGCTTTCTTTTGCTATGATGCCCATTATGAATAACTTACGCACATTTTTTCCTGAAATCGAACCCCATCAGCAGGGCATGCTGGAGGTATCTGATCTGCACAGTTTGTACTACGAAGTGTCCGGCAATCCCGAGGGCATTCCCGTGGTGTTTGTGCACGGCGGCCCCGGCGGCGGCGTGTCTGCCACCCACCGGCGCTTTTTTGATCCTGAAGCCTACCGCATTGTGCTTTTTGATCAGCGCGGAGCCGGAAAAAGCACACCTCATGCAGAACTCAGAGACAATACCACCACTCACCTGATTGAAGATATGGAAACCCTTCGAAAAGCGCTGAACATTGACCAGTGGCTGGTGTTTGGCGGCAGCTGGGGAAGCACCCTTTCTCTGGCCTATGCCTTAGCCCACCGTGAGCGGGTGCTGGGTCTCGTGCTCAGAGGCATTTTTATGGGCCGCCCCTGGGAAATTGAGTGGCTTTACCAGGAGGGGGCCTCGCGTATTTATCCCGATGCTTATGAACCCTATCGCGACTTTATTCCCCCGGAAGAACAGCATGAACTGGTGAACGCTTATTATCGCCGTCTGACGGGTGAAGACCGTGAAGTCCAGCTGGAAGCGGCCAAACGCTGGAGTATCTGGGAAGGCTCTATTTCAAAACTGATTCCCAAAAAAGAAGAGGTGATTGATTTTGAAGATCCCACCTTTGCCCTGGCCTTTGCGCGCATTGAATGCCATTACTTTTATCACCAGACTTTTTTTGACACCGACAACGCCCTGCTCAACGCCGCCACGGAACAACGGGAAGCCTTTGTGGATATTCCCACCTGGATTGTGCACGGACGCTACGACACGGTGTGCCCCGTACAAAACGCCTGGGAACTCCATCAGGCCTGGCCTCACGCCACGCTAAACATTGTACCTGACGCGGGACACGGCTCCACAGAACCCGGCATTTTACACGCCCTGATTGAGGCCACAGACGCTTTTAAAGCCCGCTAGGCGCTCATGTTTCGCTTTCAGCAGTTTGCCCTGTCTCAGGAACGGTCCGCCATGAAGGTGGGCACGGACGGCATTTTGCTGGGAGCCTGGGCCCCCTTGCCCACAGCGATCTCTGGACAGCCCCTGCGCCTTTTAGATGTGGGCACGGGGACGGGGCTGATCGCCCTGATGTTGGCCCAGCGCCTGACCGCTCAAAACGCCATTATTTACGGTATTGAACCGGATGCAGAAGCTGCTGCTGAGGCGTCGCAAAACGCCCAGAATAGCCCCTGGGCAGAACGCATCAACATATTCCCGGTGAGTTTGCAGACACACCGGACTTCCTTTGTTTATGATGTGATAGTTTGTAATCCGCCCTTTTTCACCGCCAACCAGCCCACGTCAGCTCATGAGAACCGCGCTCTGGCCCGCCATGAAACCGACTTTAGCGCCGAGATGCTCTTTCAGCGCGCTCGTGAGTTACTGCATCTGACGGGGAAGGTGTGCTGTATTTTGCCCGTCGACCGTGGAGGGCATTATCAGCAGGTGGCCCAACGCCACGGCTTCACATTGTGTCGCCAGACCTTTGTGCGTCATAGCGAGCAACATCCAGTGAAACGGGTTTTACTGTGTTTTTCCCGTGAAGCCGTTGACCTGCTTTCTGAAACGCTAGTGCTAAAGCAACAGGTCAACCAGCAGTGGCAGGACACGCCTGAATTTGCCGCGCTGGTGCAAGATTTTTATCTGCGTTTTGCGTTGTGAGTGTTTAACATGCTGAGGTCCATCAAAGGATTTTATGGATATTGAAATGACCGTTTTATAGAACTCCACCAGCCAACCAATCAAAAACCAGGTTTCGCCGTTTAAACCATTTCAAAAACTGGTTCTGAAAATCTAAATTTCATGTATCATGGTTTTATGAGTTTGTAGAACTATTTTGAGGAATGCTTATGAAATTCGGATATGCCAGAGTCTCTACCCGGGAACAAAACCTTGATGCACAACTTGACGCCCTGAAATCTGAAGGGTGCCAGCAGATTTTTCAGGAAAAAGTCTCTGGAGCAAAAAAGGAGCGGCCAGAGTTACAAAAACTGATGAAGCAGCTGCGTGAGGGGGACGAGTTGATTGTCTGGAAGCTGGATCGTCTCGGACGGTCGTTGCCGGATCTGGTAGACATCGTGAACAAGCTCAAAAACCAGGGTGTCGGCTTCAAGTGCATTAAAGACTCGCATATCGACACCACAACGCCTCAGGGCACGCTTATTTTTCATATCTTCGCATCTCTGGCAGACTTCGAGCGTGAGATTATCCGAGAGCGTACCAAAGCGGGCCTGACTGCTGCCAGAGCGCGAGGCCGTCTGGGCGGTCGGCCAAAGGGATTGAGTCAAACTGCCAAAAACAAGGCGGTCGCCGCAGCAAATATGTACAATAATAAAGATATGTCCATTGATGCTATTTGCCAGAGCTTAAACGTGTCACGGTCTACGCTCTACCGCTATCTCCGGCATGAAGGTGTGAAGATCGGCTCATGACCGAACAAGCTTGAGACCTAATAAGGCTGATTCCAGGCTGTCAAATGCTTTCAGTCGAGGTATTGCACTATCCAACTGTAGAGGGCACTAATGAAATAGTTGCCCGTGCCCATTTGCATCCTCCATGTTATCTAAAAACTCTTCTATAGAGTTAAAAATTTTGGAAGGGTTTTCTTCTTCGGAATATTCTGAGTCCCAGAGAAACACCTGATCACTATTTTCGTTAGACATGCCAATAAGTATGAAACCCTCATCTGAATCAGCAATGGTGGTAAATTGCTTTTTTTTGTCAGGTGTCCATCCATCCGGATAACCTCCCAACAATTCTATCTCAAAATCTATATCTTCATCACCGGGGTAATTTTCAGGAATGAACCCAGAAAACCTTTGTTCTTGCCGCTGTTTTTCTGTTAACAAAGGATAAAAATCTTCAAAAGTTAAGGGGCCCCCTGTGTCAGGATAGTTGTCGCATAGTTTGACAAAAACCAAGGAGAAATTCTATGTCGACAGCGTACAGCTTAGAACGGCGTGACGC
>CAYFGW010000055.1:0-22005 GCA_964342365.1 uncultured Candidatus Sericytochromatia bacterium
CCGTATCCCTCGCCGTACATCTGGTAGCGTAGGATGTCAGCGATGGGAGCTTGATGGTCACACGCACTTTCACATACGCTCGCGCACCCTCGGCAGTAGAGGTGGTCCGTCGCCCGAGCGTAGCGTTCAAGCAGGTCCCACTCCGCCCGCGACATTCGACGCTCTTTCGCCGCCGCCGCGTTCTCCTCAATCTGCTCGAAGTTGCTCATCTGCGACACGATCGTTGAGATGCGCTCGTCCGCCCACGTCGCTTTCAGGGAGACGACGTGGCGCGAGAGTCCTTCCCTCTCGAACTCCTCATACCGCGGAACAGCACCAGCTCCCGTCTTCATGGCCACAAGGCCGACACCGGCCTCGACGCATTTGTCCATCCCAGCGTTGAGGGCATCGCTGTCATAGTCGCGGAAGTTGTATTTGAGCATCAGGACGTCGACGAAGCCGCACGCCGCGGCGCGCTCGAGCGTCGGGATGAGGCCGCCGCCGTGGGACGAGAGCCCGAAGTAGCGGACCTTCCTCGTCTTCTTGAGCGCTTCCGCAGCCGCCTGGCCCGCACCCGCAGTGAGTTTGCCGCCAGTATTGAACGTCTAACCCGCGGTCGCACCAAGGTGGATGAAGACATGCTTGAAGAGCTGGAAGAAATTCTGCTTCAGAGCGATGTGGGCTTAGACACCACCGACGACATTCTGGACTATCTGCGTGAGAAGGCCAAATCAGAGCGCTTTTTGCCCGAAGAGGTACTGCCTGCGCTTACAGAATACCTGGAAGATACTCTGGAAAGTGAACCTTTTCGCATTGAAGAAGGCAAGCTAAATATTTTCCTGGTGGTGGGCGTGAACGGCACGGGAAAAACCACCACCGTGGGCAAAATTGCTGCCAAACTTAAGCTCAGTGGCTACCGCGTGATGCTGGCCGCTGGCGACACCTTCCGTGCTGCTGCCATTGATCAGCTCGCAGTGTGGGGCACGCGGGCCAATTGTCCTGTGATCAGTCACCACGAGGGGGCGGACGCCGCTGCGGTGGTGTACGATTCCATTCAGTCGGCCCGGGCCAAAAAAATGGATGCCTTGCTCATTGATACCGCTGGCCGTTTGCACAACAAAGAGCACTTGATGGAAGAACTGGAAAAAGTGCATCGCATTGTGGAGCGAGAAAAGCAGGACGATCGCCTGGAGCGTATTCTGGTACTGGACGCCACCACAGGGCAAAACGGTCTCAAACAGGCGGAAGTGTTCTCAAAAGCCGTGCCGCTGGATAGCCTGATTCTTACCAAATTAGATGGTACCGCCAAGGGCGGCGTCATTTTCGCCATTAAAAAACAGCTCAATATTCCCATTAAGCTGCTGGGTGTGGGCGAAGCCCTGGGAGATTTACAGGAGTTTGAGCCCAAGGCTTTTGTAGAAGCTCTCTTTGCACAGGATGATGTGCTGGAAGCCGCCGAGCGAAAAGCCGCTGAAGAAGCTGCCTAGTGAGTACCTGGCTACAGTGGACCGTGCCTCCCGTGGTGGGGGCCATTGTGGGTTACTTTACCAACGACCTGGCGGTGCGGATGCTCTTTCACCCGCTGGAAGCCAAGTACATTGGTAAAGTCAAGGTACCGCTAACCCCGGGCCTGGTACCCGCTGAAAAAGAGCGGCTCGCGGACAAAGTGTCTCATCTGATTGTGGACACCTTTTTGACCCCGGAAGATTTTCAGGGACTCGTGGAGCGTTTGCTCACCGCTGAGCGAGTACAGACGGCCACGGATATTTCTGTGGAAGTGATTTTGACCGAACTCAAGCAAAAAGACAAGGTGCAAACCCTGGCCGACGATTTCGCAGAAGCCCTGTCCGATCTCGTGCAGCGTTCGGTGCCCGCCCTGACAGAACACCTGGCGGAAAAAAGCCTCACCCCCGAGCGGATTCAGTACGTGTTGGATCAGGTGATGGACAGCGTGATTCAAAACTTTCAGCTTACACCGTCCATGGCGGTATTTGTCACCGAGCATATTATGGAGCTGGTGATTACCCCTGACCATTTGCGCCAGAGTCTGGTGAGTTTGCTAACTCCCTCAAATATTGCGGCCATCGACGAAATGGCCAAAGAACGGCTCACGGGCAAGTACGGTGTTTTGCTCTTCTTTTTAAATCTGCAAGACGTGCTCACCAAAATGCGCCTCTTTTTAGATGCTGAGCCGGAACAATCCAATGCACTCATTGACGAAATTCTGGAATTGATGCGTTTAGAAGATGCCATTCAGCGGGCCATTTTGCGCTTTAATCCCCGGGAAATGTCCTGGGAACGCATTGCGGATTTCAAAGGCTCTCTGGTGAGCTGGATGCACAATTATCTGAGCAATAACTATGAGGTGATTGTGCCCCCGCTGGTGGCCAAAATGGATATTCCTGCCCTGATGCAGGCCATGATTCGTCGTTTTGAACCGGATAACATTCCACCGCGCGTGATTGTCAAAATCAAGCAGGAAACCGCCAGGTTTTTGCAGCACTACTTAGAAAACAACCTCCACCGTCTCGTGAAAGAAGCGCTGGCCATGGCGGATTTACAGAGTTTGATTGGTAATAAAATTCGCGCCTTTTCTCCGGCCCGTATGGAAGAAATTATTCTGGAAGTCTCTAAAAAAGAGCTGAATATGATCGTGTGGTTCGGGGCGGTGCTGGGCTTTTTGATTGGCTGTCTTCAGGCAGGGATTTTGACCTTCGTCAATTAATCTGCTACTTTAAAAAAGAGGTCTTATCATGCAAAAAGAGCGCCTGATTGCCGCCGCTGACGCCGTGCGGGGCGAATTTAGTTTCCCCGGAAAGCGCGGATTTACGGCAGCCAGTGTTTCAGCGGCCCTGATTACTCGCAAAGGCAGTTTGTACACCGGAATTTGTATTGATGTGGCCTGTGGCATGGGGTTTTGCGCAGAACACAGTGCCATTGCGGACATGCTCAAGCACCGGGAAACCCATGTGTTAGAAATTGTCGCTCTCAATAAGCACGGTATTATTCCTCCCTGCGGACGCTGTCGGGAGTTTTTGTATCAGGTGAATCCTGCCAATATTGATACCCGTGTTTACTTACCTCAGGATAACGTGGCCACCCTGGATGAGCTGCTGCCGGTACACTGGCTTAAATTTAAAGGCGGTGTACCGTGAAATATATTCTACTGACCCTATGCTTACTGGCAGGATGTAGCAGCGTTCAGGTACCCATTGAAGAAGATTTTTCACAGCGCAGAGCGGCCATGGGTGTGGCCGAACAGCATTTAGAAGCCTTGCTGCAAAAAGATATCCAAAAGGCTGTTCGCCACGTGGATTTTCCCCTGTGGATAGACGGAAAAATGTGGGAACGTGAGTCGTTTATCGCACTGATGGAGCGAGAAATCAGAGCCAAAAAGGTAGACGTTTCCTATATGCTGTTTTTGACTGCCCGTGACTTTACGGGGCTGGGGTCTGAAGACATGGTGGTTAATCTCAAAGAAAAGGGCGTAGAAAATCCTTATTTTATGCTGGTACGTCTGGAAAAAGAAAAACCGCTGGTGCTGATGATTATGGTCCACAAAGACGGACAGTGGCGTGTAAAAGGCATCAGCAATAACCGGGCAGAGTTGTAAAACGCCAAAAGTGTCCTATACTGATAACATCATCAGTACAGGAAATAAATTATGTTTAAACCTTTTCTCTTAACGCTTACCACCCTGCTCTGCTTGAGCAGCTGTATGCCTGAAAGACTTCCCATTGACGAAGACCCTAACCAGCGTCAGGCTGCCGTAAAAGCCGCCAGAGCGTATATGAATGCCTTACAAACCCAGGACTTTGACACCGCCGTGGCCATGTCAGGTTACCCTTTCTGGTTAGACCGTACCATCATGCCCAGCGCAGATCTGCTTGAAAAAGAATACCGGCGAGAATTAGATGGCGATAACGAACTGGGGCGCTGGAAGCTCTTGCGGGCCCGGTTTTATAGCCGTGAAGATATGGAAATATTTGCCGAGCGACTGGTCAAACGTTTGTCCGATAAAAATATTCCCACTGAGCATTTTGTAGTGCTTCAGTACGAGGATCAGCGGGGAGACCGCAAGCGCAGCGAAAATATTTTGCTGATGATGGCTTTTGAAGAAGGGCAGTGGCGGGTTTACGGGTTGGAAGATTAAAAGGGTCGAAATAGGGCATACCCGTCAGGGGGCGTTCCGGCCTTCAGCCTTCAAGACCCCTTCTGGGCATACCCTATTTCTCTGGCTTCTTTTTGTGCTGTTTTTGGTTGGTGGGTGTATGTGAGAGGTTCGCCCTGAGAAAGATACTGAAAAACATTGGCGAGTGCGTGGCATAGAGCATTAGAAGGAGTGACCATGAGTTTTCAAAACCAGCTTCTGGCGCTTATTACTGATTTTTTGAAGTACATAATCTCTGCTGCTGTATTTAGTGACGAGTTTATCGCGCTGTATAAGCGAGACGAAGAGTTTGTAGAGGAGCCTTATGGCCGTTTCTTTTCCGCTGTTTTTGCGGCCTGTGATGCTTATTGCGAAGATCAAAACCTCAGAGATGAATATGACCTTGATGAACAACAATTATTTGTGCGTGTTCGAGAACTCTACGAAGGATTCTCAGCTCGTAGACAATCAGGCCGCTCCGAAAGCTGACAGCAGTTTTCCTCTGACGCCGGTGGACTCTACCAGTTCGGCACCCACACTGGCACCGTAGACGCCGCCAATCATGCTAACGATGCCGCCGAATGCGCCGGTGGCTCCAAAGGCTTTCATGGCTACAGCGGTGACGCTACTGCCAGCGTAAGAGCCCAGGCCTGCGCCCGCTCCGCGCATGGCGTCAGACAAAAGGTTGGCTCCGGCTCCGGCGGCGGTCTGGTTGCCACTGGCCAGGGCTGCCCCCTGTTTGAACAGGGACAGACCGGTAAATACGGCGGCGGTGACGCCTACGGTTTTACCCACGGCTTTGACGTGAGGTTGATTGAGTACGTCTTTGATCCCGTTGGTGGCAGGGCCTTCTCCAAGAATAAGTTTAATGGGCGTTTGACTGAGTACACCTGCGGTGACACCCCGGGTAAACCAGCCGTCGGCGTGGTCGTTGTAGGGATTGGGTTCGGGAGTAGTGGGATCTGTGGGGGCTTCATAAGCGGAAGGAGATTGCCCGGATAAACCGATCATATTGCCGGGATTGAAAACAGATGTAATTTGCATGGAACGACCTTCTTTTTTAAACTCAATACACTGTTTTACTTATGGTGGTGTGGCGTGTGTGTCTTTCTTAAATTAACTATTTATTACTCGTAAAATAACCTTGTCTTAAATAAAGAAAAGTCCCCTGACGTTAAATCAGGGGACTTTTTAGTATGATTTAGCCTTCTAGAGTTTCAGAAAAACCTTAGGAGCAACCGCTGGTGGCACCACAGTTCAGACATTTATAGCAAGAACCGTTACGCACCATGGAGGCTGAACCACAACCCATACAGGGAGGCGCATCCTGGCTGTTTACAAAGGACATTCCTTTTTGCTCCGACTCCACAATGGCTTTTTCACCATTAGACATCGGTTTTTCCGCAGGTGCAGCTTTGGCCGTAGGCGCAGCTTTTGCCACGGGGGCATCAGACTTCTCAGTGGCTGCCACCGCAGTATGAACCGCCTGTGCTTCTTCTGTGGACAGGAAGCGCAGGGCCAGCCAGCGGAAGATATAGTCCATGATGGACTTGGCAAAGGGAATCTCTTTGTTGCCCGTGTAGCCAGAGGGCTCAAAGCGGGTGTGAGACAGTTTGTCCACCAGTACCTGTAAAGGTACGCCGTACTGTAAAGCCAGCGATACAGAGGTGGCAAAGGCGTCCATCAGTCCAGAAATCACGCTGCCTTCTTTGGCCATAGTAATAAAGATTTCACCCGGAGATCCGTCTTCGTAGGTTCCCACGGTCACATAACCTTTGTGTCCGGCAATGCTGAAGCGATGGGTCAGGGCCTGACGCTCATTGGGTAAGCGACGACGGCGGGGGCCCACGGCCTTTTCTTCTTTGGGCGTGTCTTTGGCCTTACCGGTGTTGAGGGGCTGGGTGCGTTTGCTGCCGTCTCTGTAAATGGCCACAGCTTTAACACCCAGTTTCCAGGCTTCTACATAGGCGTCAAAAATATCGTCCACGTTCACGTCGGTGGGCATATTCACGGTTTTTGAAATAGCGCCGCTAATAAAGGGCTGAACGGCTCCCATCATGCGGATATGACCCATATAGTGAATGGAACGACTGCCTTTGAGGGCTTTAAAGGCACAGTCAAAGACGGGCAGGTGCTCTTTTTTGAGTTCAGCGGCGCCTTCTACGGTGTCGTTCTCGTCGAGATAGGCCAGAATATTGCTGGACTCCTCGGGGGTGTACCCCAGGTTTTTGAGGGCCAGGGGAATGGTCTGGTTCACAATTTTCATGGAACCGCCGCCCACCAGGCGCTTGTACTTGATCAGGGCAATATCGGGTTCCACACCGGTGGTGTCACAATCCATTAAGAAAGCAATGGTGCCGGTAGGAGCCAGTACGGAGACCTGTGCGTTGCGGTAGCCATACTTTTCACCCAGGGCCAGAGCTTGATCCCAGGATTTTTGCGCAGCGACTTTGATGTTGTCGTGGCGCAGACCGTCGTTCACGTCTTTGACCGCCGCACGGTGCATTTGAATCACCTTGAGCATGTGGTCTTTGTTGGGCGCGTAGCCTTCAAAAGAACCTACCACCGACGCAATTTCAGAGGACACTTTGTACGCTTCGCCCGTCATGAGGGCCGTAATGGCTGCGGCATAATCTCTGCCGGTGTCACTGTCATAAGGCAGTCCCTGCGCCATGAGAATCGCGCCCAGGTTACCGTAACCTAATCCTAAGGTGCGGTAGCGGTGGCTGTTGGCTTCAATAGAGGCTGTGGGGTAGCTGGCCATATCCACCACAATTTCCTGAGCCGTAATCAGCACGCGCACGGTGTGCTTAAAGGCTTCTACATCAAAGACACCGTCGTTGTAATACTTCATCAGGTTAATGGACGCCAGGTTGCAGGCGGTGTCATCGAGGAACATATACTCAGAGCAGGGGTTAGAACCGTTGATACGGCCTGAAGCCTTGGAAGTGTGCCAGCGATTGATGGTGCTGTCATACTGCATGCCGGGGTCACCACAAATCCAGGTGCCTTCACACATCCGCATGAGCAGTTCGCGGGCCTTATGGGTTTCTACAATAGAGCCATCGGTGACCGCGCGGGTATGCCAGTCTTCATCGTTGATGGCAGCCTGCATAAATTCATCGGTGACCCGCACGGAGTGGTTGGCGTTTTGAAAGTGCACGGAATCATAAGCGCCGCCGGGCACGTTGAAGCCACCGTCATAACCGGCGTCAATCAGGGACCATGCTTTTTTCTCTTCGCTGGACTTGGAATCCACAAATTCCACAATATCCGGGTGATCTACGTTTAAGATGACCATTTTGGCCGCACGACGGGTTTTGCCGCCGGATTTGATCACGCCCGCAAAAGCGTCGTAGCCGCGCATAAAGGAAACGGGGCCGGAGGCCTCGCCACCGCCGGAGAGACGTTCTTTAGAGGAACGAATGGTGGAGAAGTTGGTACCGGTGCCGGATCCCCACTTAAAGAGCATGCCTTCGGTTTTGGCCAGGGTCAGAATAGAACTCATATCGTCTTCAACGGAGTTAATAAAACAGGCGGAACACTGAGGCCTGGGCTCAATGCCTACGTTGAACCACACGGGACTGTTAAAGGCCGCACGCTGATTCACCAGAATAGAGGTCAATTCTTTATGGAACGTGTGACCGGCTTCTAAGCTTTTGAAGTAGCCCTGTTCCAGGCCCCAGCGAGCCATGGTGTCTGCCACACGGCCAATGAGCTGTTTGACGCTGTGTTCCCGATCAGGAGAGTCCATCTGGCCCGAAAAATACTTGGAAACCACCACGTTGGTGGCCTGTTGTGACCACGACCGGGGTACTTCTACATTTTTTTGCTCAAAAATGGTTTCGCCTTTTTCGTTGGTGATGGCAGCGGTGCGCTGTTCCCACTCTAATTCTTCAAAAGGATGTACGCCTTCCGTGGAATAGTAAGACAAAAAATCCATGCCGTTGTCGCTATAGACAAAGGGTTTTTCGTGTTCAGCCAGGGTTCCTGGGGGATGTTTAACTTGCGTATTAGACATCAAAAGCTCCGTTATTATTTTGGTTAATATTCACCGCAAATAAGAAATATACGTGCAAATTGGGTCAAAAAACGTTTATTTTAACCGGTCTTTTCAGGGCCATTTCTCACGGGTTTGTGTTTTACAGTGTAACCTATCGCACATTTTCAGGCTACCCTGCCAGCACGGATTTTGGCTTTCAAAAAAACTATTGATTCGTCTCAAAGTAAGCTGAGTTGGTTATTACAGCGTTTTATATCTTTTTTTGTTATTTTGTGGCAGAAAGCATGAGACCACAACCAGGGATAAATCCTTGTATACATGTGTTTGTTTGTGTATTTGTATGAATTTCTTTAGTTTTCGGGATTTCTTGACAAAAGTAACCGTTCGCCCAACCACATAAGCACCAGTCCCAACTCAAATAAAACAATCAGGGTACTGGCCAGCAGGGTCTGGGTCATCATGTCCACCGAAGGCGTAATGACCGCTGCCACCACAAAGCTCACCAGAATGGCGTAGCGACGTTGGGACACCAACAGTTGACGCTCCACAATGCGAAAAATGCCCAGAATTAACATGACAATGGGCACCTGAAACATCAGACCGGTACTAAAAATCAGCACCGAAGCAAAACCCACAAAGCGGTCAATAGACAGCATGGGCTGAATGCCTTCGGGCGTAAAACCAATTAAGAATTGCAGGCCCAGGGGCAAAAGTAAGAAGTAGGCAAACATGACCCCTGCCAGAAAGAGGCCGTAACTGAACACAATAATGGGCATTAACACCCGACGCTGCCAGCGCTCTAAGGCCGGTCCCACAAACCAGAACACTTCTCGTAGCACCACGGGTACCGCCAGGAACAGACCAATCAAAATAGACATGCGCATGACGGCGGTAAAGCCTTCGGCCGGAGATACAATCACAAACTGTACGTTAGCAATGCGAGACTGAAGCATTTCCAGCAGCGGCTGGTGAAAGTAAAAGCCTGCAGCAGCACCAATCACCACCGCTACTGCACAAATAATCAGGGCCCGGCGCAGTTCTCCCAGATGCTGAAAAAAGCCCATTTCTCCGCGATCTTCTTGTACCACAACCTCTGGCAAGTGGTCAGGATCCGCCTGCTTGCGATCTTTTTCCGTTTCACTAAAAGGATGTTCAGTCATGAGGCGTGTCCTGTGAAGCCTCTTGTAAGCCCTCTTGTAAACCATGCTGGCGAAGATACTCGTGGGCCAACATGGCGCCAGCGGTCACCACGTTAAGGGATTCTACCCGGGCGTGGATGGGAATGCGCAGCGTCATCCCCGCCAGTTCCCGCAAATCGGGATGTAACCCTTGCCCTTCGTGACCCAGAGCCAGTAGCATTTTTTCGGGCAGTGGGCTGGCTACGCTCAGGCTGTGAGCCTCTGCGGCAGTGGCTACCAGTGTCCAGCCGCCGTTCAGGTAGTTGCTGAGTGCAGGAATATCCACCTGCATCACGGGCAAACGCAGGCTTGCTCCCATGGAGCCCCGAATCACTTTAGACTGAAAGGGATCGGGGGTGGGGCCAAAACTTAAGATGCCCCGCCAGTTCAGGGCATCCGCCAGACGACACAGGGCGCCAAAGTTACCGGGGTCTTGCAGACGATCTGCCACAAACCAGGCGCTTGCCCGCTGTGGATCTTCGGGAATGTCTTGCATGCGAAACACCGCTAATGCGTCGGGAGCAGAGCTCATTTGGGAGGCATACTGCATGAGTTCGGCGGGGAGTTCGTACAAAGCAAAATGATCCAGCGCAGCCTCCGACAGCATCATGCCCTCACGCACAAAGATCTGCTCGGCCTGCCAGCCGTTGCTCAGGGCTTCTTCAATTAATACCCGGCCTTCAATCACAAAAGCACCGTTTTTCTGACGGTATTTCCTTTGCGCTAACTGGCGCAGATGTTTTATCTTAGGGTTAGATCGACTATGTATCAACATGTGAGGTATATTGTACCGCGGCTTATGAGAGAAAAGGTATGGATTGGACTACGGATTGTTCTGGCCCTCTGCGCCCTCGGCGGAGGATATTTGCTGCTGCGCAAACTCTGGTTTCTGCGTCTGGACCAGCCGCTGTACCTGCTGGGACTGCTGCTTTTAATCCCCGCGGTGCTTCTGCTGCGTCACTATAGTCGGCGACAGCAGGAGCGTTTAGACCATCTCTATGAACACCCGCTTCAGTCCCGCCTGTCTATTCGAGGGCCCGCGGCGCTGTGGAAGCAGCACTTGCCGCTAATGGCCCTGTTTGCCTGTGGTATGGTGGCTCTGGCCCGTCCCCAGGGGCCGATGATCTTTAGTGAGAGTACCAGCAGTGGTATCGACATTCTTATCGGCATTGATGTATCAGACAGTATGAAAGCCACTGACGAAGCTTATCCCAATCGCATGGGTGCTTCGGCAAACGTCATTCGTCAGATGCTGCCCTTTTTTGAGGGAGATCGCGTGGGGCTATTTGTGTTTAGTGGTGAAGCCTTTAGTCTGGCTCCCTTTACTTATGACCACGGGACGTTAAACACTTTTCTGGATGAAATCAGTCCGGACCTGTTGCCCTCCGAAACCACGGACTTAGAAGAAGCCTTTCAACATGCGGTGAAGCGCTTTGGACTCGATAAGACAGAAGCAAACAAGACGGGTAATACGCCGGTGCAAGAAAAAGCGGGTCAATTGCTCATGCTGTTTAGTGATGGGGAAAACCAGCTGGGGGATTATCAGGATGAAGTGAAAACCCTGGCCCGAAATAAAGTACCCGTATTGACCGTGGGCGTGGGCACCACACAGGGGGCTCGCATTCCTGAAAACGGCCTCATGGGCAGAGGCTATAAAGTGTGGCAGGGACAGTACGCCATCAGTAAACTCAATCCCACCCTCCTGAACAAAATTTCTGACGCCACGGCGGGCACCTATTTGCCCCTGAAAAAGGTCAATCAGCTGCCTGCGGCCCTGCAAGCTGCCAGGTCCAATTTGTATTTAAAAAGTAGCGATCGTAAAACCCAGACCTTTGAAGAACGCTATATGTACTGGATTGGTTTGGGAATTTTGCTCTGGCTGCTGTTGCCCCTGCTTTTGTCGGGCCGGGAATTTGTTAGGCCTCCTTCTTTTCAGCGGGCCCTTCGTCAGCAGAAAATCAGGCTCAATTCCACACAAGTGGCGCTGGTGTTCTTTTTGTTGTCTCCGCTGCTACAGAGCGCCTGGAGTCCTCAACAGGGCTGGAAAAGCCTGATGGACTACTGGCAACAAACCCGGGGCCAGCAGGCTTACGAAGACGGCAATTATGAGGCCGCAGAAGAATCCTTTGCGCCTGAAGAAGATGGTAATGCGACCCTGCGTAATAATCAGGCCCAGTCTCAGTACCGCAGCGAAGACTACGATCAGGCCATCGAAAACTTCAAAAAGAATCTGGATGCCACCGAGCTAAATGCTCAGCAAAAAGCTAACACCCACTACAATCTGGGCAATAGTTATTATCGTAAAGGGCAGGATCGCTGGGAGGATGCGGTGAAGGCTTATGAAGAAGCCCTGAAGCTCAATCCCAAAGACAAACAGGCCTTAGAAAACCTGAATTTTGTGCAACAAAAGCTGGCAGAGCAGCAGCAAAAACAGCAGGGCAACGACAACAAGAATCAGCAAAACCAGCAACAAAATCAGCAGGGCAACAACGATGACCCTCAGAATCAGCAGCAGCCGCAGCAGAATCCGCAAAATGATCCTCAGCAGGAGCCCCAGGAACCGCAAACGCCCCAAAACGAACCCACGCCGGAGCCTTCGCCTCAATATTATGATCAAAAAGAGCTAGAAGAAGCCCTCAAACAGCGGGAACGGGACGAGCGCAACAACAAGAACAATTTTCACCGCTTCCGCAAAAAGCAAAAAGAGGCCCGCCAGAATCAGGATCCGTGGGACGCGGCGGCCAACGGCGTGAAAAACTGGTAAGTGACGGTATAATAAAAGAAAACCACCAAGGATAAAGTCATGTCAGAAGAAACCATTCTCTATGATGTTAAAGAAAACGTTGCCTTTATTACCATCAACCGCCCCAAGCGTTTAAACGCGCTGAGTATTCCCACTTTAAAAGACATGGTGACCGCCCTCAAGCGAGCGGACGAAGACAATGACGCTCGCGCCATTGTCATTACCGGTAGCGGTACCAAGGCCTTTTGTGCGGGTGCAGACATTGACAGCTTTTATAACGAAAGCAAGGGCTCTGTGAATGAACACGAATTCAGAGATCAGCTGTTGGCCCTGTTTACGGTCATGACGCAGTTGAAAAAACCCACCATTGCCCGCGTGAACGGCTATGCCCTCGGCGGTGGTTTTGGTCTGGCCATGGCCTGTGATCTGGTGGTGGCTTCCAGTAGTGCTCAATTTGGGACTCCTGAAGTGAATATTGGTCTGTTCCCCATGATGATTATGCCCGTTTTACAGCGCAATATTGGCCGCAAAAAGCTTTTAGAAATGATGTACACCGGCGATAAAATCAAAGGTGACGAAGCCCTGGCACTGGGTATGATTAACTATTCGGTCAGTATTGATCAATTGGATCAAACCATTCTGGAGCTGACCCGCAAACTCACCCGCAAAAGCCAGATGATTTACAAACTGGGCCGCGAGGCTTTCCACACCATGGCAGATATGCCCCTGCGGGAAGCCCTGGACTATTTACAGGATATGCTTTCCAAAAATTTACACACAGAAGACGCCAAAGAAGGCTTACAGGCTTTCTTACAAAAACGTCCGCCCGTCTGGAAAGATCAGTAAATGAGTCAGCAAGAGCGACCCGCCCGCTCCTTGCGACAGGGGGGACAACGTCGGGTATACAGAGACTGGAGCGCCGCTGAAGCCGCATTAGAAGGTGGAACTGATGCTCTCAATAGCGGGTTGGGCGATGAAATGGACCAGCTCATTGCCTCACAAGCGCAGGAAATGCAGATGATTGATACCCTGCAAGATGAGGAAGTAGAAGCAGAAGTTGGCGGCAGCTATTCTGCGCCGGTGCAGCCTGCGGCCAGTCCCTCGCCCCATCAGCAGGACATGGCACCGCTTAAGGTGATTGTGCCCGACGCTCCCCAGAGTGAAGAACCCAAAGAAAAACCCAAAGTGACCCGCATGGACGGTCGAAAGCTCCAGCGGGCGCGGCGCTATAGCGAACTGAAGGCCGACGACGAGCGCAAAAAGCGCGAAGAAGCGGAAGCGGCAGAAAAAGCCGCTGCAGAGGCTGCCAAACAAGAGGCCAGCCGCAAAGCACCGCCCGATCGCTCCGCCAAAACCCGGGCGTTGCCCCAGCATCAGACCACCCAGTTGCAGGGCAATCTGCAGGATGTGAACAAAAAAATTGAAGAAACCCGCGAAAACGTCAAAAGTACCGCAGAGGCCTTATCCGAGAATATCAAAGAGATTTCCGATAAAATCACCGTCAAGGTGGTGGGCGGGATTCAGCGTTTTAGCAAGGGTTTAAACCGCTTTATCAACCGTGTGGGCAAAGACGTGGATCCCGTGGAGCGGGAAACCGACTTCGAAGATGAACCGTTGCCCACAGACGCACCCGCTCAGCCTGCCATAAAAGAAGACGCTGCCCCTCTGAACGTGCCCCGTGACCCCCTTGGTCATGTGGAAACGGTGCCCAAAGTGATGTATGCGGATCTACTCAAAGAAAAAGTGTACTTTCAGGATTTCAAAAAAAATCCCCTCGTGGAATCTCCCGAAAACCTCTCTGCTGAGGATTTACAAACCGCTTTTGTAGAAGCGGCTTTGCAAGATATTCGTCGCTGCGTCAAACTGGTGCGAGAATTACCCGACCCCAAAGAAGGGCCTTATTCAGGACTTCCCGTGGCCTTTATTTTCAAAAACGTGCGCGAAAACGATTTGTACTTCTTTATGCATTATGTGCTCTCCAAGCCGGGGCCCTTCCGCAAGAAAACCTTTAAAATTTCTGAGGCCTTTGGCACCTGGATTTTAAAACGTTCTGCCATTACAGTGGTGGCGCGGCCTTTTCCAGAAGTACCGGATATCCATTATTTGCCGTTGTATAAGCAAAATATTCGCTTTACCACCCGCGATCGTAAGTCTTTGATTCTGGCTTCTAACAAAACGCCGGAGGCTTTTGAAGGGGAATTTATGGAGCGAGCCATCGACGAGGTGAAAAACTGTGTGCCGCTGGTGGAAAATTTCCCACCCACGGACAAGGGCCCCTATCAGAAGCGGCCCCTGAAACAGGTGTTTCGCTATGTACAGGAGCGGGATATTCACTTCTTCCTGCACTATATCCAGGCCAACCCGGACGTGTTTCAGGGACAGAACTTTAAGTTTGCGGAAGCCTTTGCCAGCTGGATTCTAAAGCGTTCTCACGAAACCCAGCTGCCTTAAAACACTTCCCTGAAACGGCTTACTCTAGCGGGGGCAGCGCCTTGCGTACCAGATGCTCTAAATTGGTGCCACCCAGCAATTGAGACAGTACGTCCGCCACACTGCTGCCGCCCAGAATGGCCAGAGGTGCCATGGATTCTGCCATGCGCTCAGCCAGGGCCTTATCGCCGAAGGCCTGCAGCGCGGCAATCAGATCCGGTGAAATGGCTTCGGCCTTGCGGGCCATGGCGTCTACTTCTGCTTTCATGGCTGCCAGACGCTGTTCCATACGTTCTCGGGCGGCCTGCAACTCGTTGTCTAAACGTTCCCGTTCCCGGGCCAGTTCAGCGGTATTGACCGCATTCATTTGTTCCTGAGCCGCCAGTTGACCGTTGAGCTTTTCTTGTTCTGCTTCGGCAGCGGTCTGAATTTCCGCCAGTTTTACCGCCTGCAATTGCTTCAGACGCTCAATCTGGAGCTTGCGCTGCTGGGCTTCTGTGACCGCACGGGTTTCCGCCACCTCCTGCTTCACCGACTCTTCTGCCTGCACAAATTCCAGCTTGCGCCGTTCAGCGTTCAGTTGCAGGGTTTGTTCCACCACCTGCCGCTGGGCCTGAATCAGCATGCCTTCTACCGAGGCGTCCACCAGCGACACGCTCAGCACTTCCAGATCGTAAATCAGCATGCCGTTTTCGGGGAATTTACGGCCCTGACGGGAACCCTCTTCCGAAGGGCCGAGCACGGTATCTCGCAGAATATCAATGGCCTGTTTGTAAAAGTCTTCTATGCCCACCTGCTTGACCGCGTTGCGAATGCGCGAACGCATATGCTCTGTTAAAAATTTCACGTAGTTTTCCACGTTAAACCAGTACTGGGAATCCCCTTCAAAGTTCACCCGGTAGGACAGCTCAATATCCACCTCACACAAATCGCGGGTTTCCACCTTGATTTTGTCGGAGACCTTATTGTGCAGAGCGCGCAGGTAAACGGTCTTGAGCAGACGGGCCTCACTTTTGGGGCTGCCCGTGGACAGGGCCATGGGCTCCAGGGACTCGTCGTACTGTAAGAGATAGGTTTGGGGGCCCACGACCACCTTGCGTTCACCGGTTTTGCTCACCACCAGAATGGCGTAGCCGGTCCAGACGGAAATGGCCACGGCCCCGTCGTATTTGGTGTTGAGAGTAATGGTGCGGGGCGGGGTGTAGTGGGTGCTGCGGGTGAAATCATCTCCGGCCAGGGCCTGAGGCGGTTGCGGTGCGCTGCGTTTGACCATGGCTTTAGCGGGAGCGGGAGTCACCGGAGATACGGGCTTGTCCTCTGCTTCTACAAGCTCCTGTAAACGGCGATTGTGTTCCAGGGCTTCCTGATTGCCGGGGAACCAGAGGCTCACATGGTGGGCGGGCAAGATGCGCCGCACAATCACCTCATGACGGGGATCCGGCAGAAGCATGCTGGGACCTTTCACCAGTTTGATCTGACCGGTGTTGCGCTCCATCATATAGCGCCCTTCGCCGGCGGGAATGGCCACAGCGTAGTGAATATCGTGTTGGCCGTATTTAATCACCGCATGTTCAGGACGGGGGAAGTAAATCATGGTGTCTTTGCCCGTGATAAACAGTTCGTCCCCCACGGCGTAATCCACTTCATTTTCCCGGTAAGGCGCAATCACTTTCACATAAATGCCGCTGTTTTCGTTGAGTTCCACCGCACGAAACTTAATGCGTCGCACTCCTTTGACTTTGCGTTCCACAAAGCGTTCTGTGGGCTCAGGAAACACCACGTCAGGCCCCTGAATATAGCGTTTATTGCCGTCTTCATCGAGTAAAATACAGTATTCCAGGCGCTCTAAAGTAACCGCTTCACGCACGTGGCGTCCCTGATTATCGCGCACCACTTCAATGCCCGTGGGCGGGATATAAAAGGAGACTTCTGTGCCCTTGATGATCATTTCCTGACCCAGATTGAGGGTGGATTCTGTGGCCACAGGCACGTCTTCTGAGGAACCCGCTTGCAGCTTCATGACGCCCTGTTCCCAGTTGCTGCGGGCAGAGGCTTCATCATAGACCCGCACCAGCAAATACTGATTCGAGCGCAGATGGTGACCTTTGAGTACTCGCACCATTTGCCCGGGCCAGAGTCCAAAAGACACGGGCCCCGGCAGATTGATTTTGTGCCCCACCTGTAAACTGGGCAGATTGTTGACGGTGCCGTTTTTGGGTTGGGCATCGTCTCCCGCAGGGTTTTTCAGGGTGATGTACCAGCCTTCGGGAGCGGTGGCAAAAATACGGGTGGCCTGTTCTAAACCGCAGCGTTCAAAGCGTTTGCTGCTTTCGTCAAAAAACACCGGCTGGTCCGTATTGGCCAGACTCGTTTTATACGGTCCCACGTATACGTTAATATTGCCCTTGGTTTGATCCGAAATAAATGCGTATTCGTTGGGAGCCAGTACCAGATCCCGTTCTCTTGAATTGTCCGGCATAAAAAATCTCCTTACTGATGATTAAGTGTATTATATACATTTAATTTTAAAAAAGCAAGTACGGCCCTGAGCAGGACTTTAAATATGACTTTGAAGATGTGAGACAATAAATATATGGAAGAGCGAAATCATCAATCTTTAAACACGGTGCGTCTTGACCCTGAACGCTGTAAAGGCTGCGAACTATGTCTTGGGGTGTGCCCTAATGGTCTGTTTGAACCGGCTGCTGCGGATAAAGAACCCAACGCCCTGGGATTTGTGCCTGTAGACATGGTATGGCCAGAGTACTGTATCAACTGCATGCGCTGTGTGGTGGTATGTCCGGATGATGCCTTTGACGTGCCGGAGAATCCGCAGCCCAATTGGCAGGGACAGGTGTTTGGTTTGAGTCGTCGCTTTCATCGTTTCTGGGGTGCCCCATGATTGTTCAACAACAAGCTGCCGTCTACAACGGTTTTGAAATGTGTATTGAAGCTACCCTGGATGCCCATTGCCGCCATTATTTTGCCAGTCCCAGTCCCATGCACTCCCTCTTGCTCAATGAAGGGCTGGTGCGCTATCAGCGTCGCCACGGTACCTGTTTGCAAACCCAGACCCCGGTGGAAGCGCTGGCCATGGCCCAGGGGGTGGGGCAATTGGGAGACGTGCCGCTGGTGAGTAGCAACTACACGGACTTTCTCAGTGTTCAGCACCTGCTGCACCACTTCTTTCAGGAAGAAATCCCCTGTGTTTACGCGGTGGTGCTGTTTCATCCGCCTGAATTTGCGGGAGCCAGTTTATTGCCCTATGGCTTTGCCTGTTTGCAAAATGCCTGGCCCGGCAGCGGTTTTCCTCTGTTGCATCTGATGCCTTCCCATTTGAGTCAAATGCAAAAAAACGTACAACAGGCCTTCGCTCTGGCGCGACGCTTTCAACAACCGGTATTACTATTGCTAGATCCCATGCTGCTCAGCACCACACAAAACGTACAGTCTGAAAATTTTGAACCTCAAAAATTTGACGCGGTGCTGACCACCCCTTCCGGTGCCAATACCCTGCGTCGGGCACGGCAGCGACACCAGCACATGCAGCAACTGGCTCCGCAGTTTTTGCGTCGCTGGATTCCTGCCAGACATCCAGAATTTGGTGTGCTGGCCGCCGGTGCTCTCGGGGGCTGGCTCCTGGGCATGGAATGGCACGAAAACGCCGTTCTGGTACCAGATACCCTTTATCCCGGCGTGCTAAACGAGCTTCAGACCTTATTGCAGGGCGCACCCCTGTACGTACTGGAGTTTGCTCCCGGGTGTCTTTCAGAACAGCTGCAACAGCATTATGATTATGACTTTGTGTCGCTGAAATTGCCCTGGGAGCGTTCTGCTCCCGTGGGGTTACAGCCCATGATTTACGCTGAAATCGCCGCCAGTCAACGGAGGCATCATGACCTTTAAATACTGTAGCGGCTGTAGTCATAGCCAACTGCACCTTTTGCTGGCACGGGTACTCGGAGAGCGACCGGAAGGAGAGCGCCTGCTGGGAGTTAGCGGCACAGGGTGCAGCGAGGGCATGGGCCAGTATTTTAATGTTCCTTTTGTGTCTGCCGCTGCTGGACAGGCCCCCGCCGTGGCGGCGGGCATCAAGCGCAGTCGTGCTGACCATTTGGTGTTTACCTATCAGGGAGACGGAGACCTTGCCGCCAGAGGACTGGACACGTTGATGAGTGTGGCAGCCCGACGAGAATCGATTACCGTGATTTGTCTGAACAATCTGGTGATGGCCGGTAGCGGTGGCCAGATGAGCCCCACGAGTTTAACGGGGCAGGTGACCACCAGTACCCGCCTGGGGCGTTCTTACTCTCGGATGGGAAAACCCCTTAAACTCACGGAGACCGTGGCCCGTATGCCCGGTGTGGCCTTTGCACAGCGGGTTGCGCTGCACAAACCCTCTGCGGTAGAACAGGCGCGGTTGGCCTTAGAAGACGCCTTTGCCTTCCAGAAGAATGTTCAAGGTCTCAGCTTTATTGAAGTGCTGGGCTGGTGCCCGCCCTACTGGGACTGTACACCGGTAGAAGCGAGACAACGTCTTGAAAACCAGGTGTTTAAGGTGTTCCCTCTGGGTATTTTTCGTAACGAGGGCTTAAAAGTATGAAGACCCAACTGCCTCTGAGACTCTGGGTGGCCGGACAGGGCGGTCAGGGCGTGAGCTTTATGGCCCGCTTGCTGTGTAAGGCCCTGTGTGCCGAGCATAAATTTGCCATCAGTCGTGGTGATCCCGAGTGGGGTATTCGCGGGGGGCAGGTGGTGGCCTCCGTGCTCATGAATACCCGTCCCATCAATTTGTCTGAAGCCCTTGATTATAACGTGGTGATTTATTTGCACCCTGCGGTACGAACCCTGCGTCCTTTCTGTAGCCCCGACGTATTAGAAATAGACGTGTACGCCCTGGGCTTTCTCAAACAGGCCCGCGCCCTGGGTTTTGAGCAAGGACTGAATTTAATGGCTCTCGGAGCCCTGCTGTCCCATACGCCCTGGTGCCACCCCAATAGCGTGGTGTGGCAGCTCAAACGTCAGTTGGGCCGTGATGCCATTGCTGCTTTGCCGAAAAACCTGACGCTCTTTGAGCAGGGACTGGCACAAAAATTCGAAACGACTCAGCCCGAAAGTGAGGCCGATTCCCCTTAATGGAAGACATTCACGATCTCAAGCCCTTGATGCAGCTGGATTTTCCCTGGCTGAGCTTTCTGGTGTTTTCAGGCCTGGTGCTGGGCGTGCTGCTGGTGTTGTTTTTTGTGTTGCGCTATCTGTGGAAACGGCGCAAGCCCCGGACGAAAAAAACCGTTCCCGTACCGCCGCCGAAACCCCGCGTTAACCCCAGAGAAGCTGCTCTAAAAGCCTTAAACAAACTCCGACCCGACGCCACGGCCCCGGACGCTTTTTATGAGGAACTGGAGCGCATTTTGCGCCGCTTTTTAGAAGGGGCCACTGACGAAGCCGTCACCAGTTACACTGCCAGCGAGCTGAGTATGTTTTTTCAAAAGCGCCGGGCCCACGTGGCCTTCAACGATCTGGCCACGGTTTTACAACACGGAGAACGCACCAAATTCGCCGGACATGCCCTGACTGAGCAATTACAAGCTCAGGACCTGAGCACGGTAACCCGCACCGTCAAAGATTTTAGATTGGAAGAAGTTTGATGTTTAAACGCCTTTACGCTCCCCTGCTCTGTATCACGTTCATGGGCCTTTCTGCTCCCGTGGCCCTCGCCGAATCCGTTGTGGATCTCGCCCTGGATTCCACTTCACCTCCTTCCTCGCCTCTGGAAGCGACCCCCACCCTCGAAGCTTTGCTCAACACCCCCGATATGCGCGAACCCATTAACCCCGCTGCTTATGATGCCGCCCGCATGGGCCAGGCCATTTTGCACGCCACCAACCTCATGCGCGCCAAACACAAGCTGCCCCTGTTTTTTCACAGTCCCGCTTTAGAAAAGGCTGCTTACGATCACAGCAAAGCCATGAGCAAACACAACTTTTTTTCTCATACCAGCGTCATCAAAGGCTCTGAAAAGATGTCTCAGCGGCTGGCCAAAGTAGGCATTACCAACGCTTACAGCGCCGAAAACATTGCTCAGGCCAGTGCCCTCAACTACACCTCAGGCAAACCCGTCTATTCCCCCAAAACCAACGGCGGCTACTTCAGCTACGAATACAAGGGCACCCCGCTTAAGCCCCGCACCTACGCCGATGCCGCCCGCAAAGTGGTCAAACAGTGGATGGACTCTCCCGGTCACCGCCGCAACATCTTGAACCCCCGCCTCAAGTACCTCGGCGCGGGCCTGAGCCTCTTTGAAAAGAAATCCTTTTACAATATGCTGTACTTTAACGCCACCCAGAATTTTTCGTCTAAAAAGGGATCGCTTTAATCGGGTGTTGATTGGGTTTGTGTGGTGATTGCCGTAAGCAGCTTTCAGTAACCAATATTATTGAAGGTGTAATACTTTTTGGAACTGAAGAAACAGTAGCCATTCGCTTAAATCTCGATTCAATTTTCAGAGAGCGCTAGCTATGGCTAAGTGAGTAGAGATTTCTCTTAAAAAGGCACTTTATAATGTAAATTAGCTGTCATTTTGCAATTTTGCTCATTCATGATACATTTAAAAAAACGTGATAAAAGTCACTGGTTGGGATCACCATATTTTGCTTAAAATTAAAGCAGGTCTTGCTGGAATTACATGTTTGACTCTGGGACTTATTTCTTGTATTAATCTCAATACTCCCAACAACCACCTTTCTCCCAAACCCGGTCTCAAAAATGCAAGTTTAGCCGGCATCCAGCAAAATTCCAACTTCAAATTTCAACGCAATTTCACTAAAGGTACTCGGCGACTCGGAAACCATCAACTGTTCTTTGATGCTAATGGCCAACTGGAAATGGGAATCATATTTTCTCCGTCGTCAGCAAAAGAAAGACAAATATCTCAAAGGTTTACAACGAAAATTGCAGAGAAGTACGACCAGATACAATCGAGTTCCCCAGCTCAAATCAGCTTTGGCAATATTGACTTAATTCAACAACCCAACACAGAACCACCAGAATTTGAAAATATGGTGCAATTCTATTTTCCTTCAGGTAATAGTTTCCCTCAAGAAAAGATAGATTTTTACACAAGTCACCCAGATTGCTTACCCACATGGACTATTCGTACTAAGAATGGAGAAATGCAGATAAAGCAACCTCTTTTTCCTGAAACATATTACCCCGGCAGCCCAAGTACAAAACCTGTGTTTAGTCCTCTGGGAAAGCTAGATTTTAATGACGTTATTTATGTCGAGCGCTCTCCTGAAAGGTGTATTCCAAATGGTAGTGATTATATCCCGTTTAGCAAAACACCTTTTTTCTTAATTTTAAATAATCTCGATCTTCTTGGAAAAGGTGCCAGTGCAAACGGCGAATCTCCCATAAATTTGTCTTATTCTGAATTGACTTGCCCAGGTGATCTGAATGAAACATTAAACGGTATGTTGGGGGCTTTGAGTAGTTACTGGAAAGCATTCGACGAAATTGCTCA
>CAYFGW010000056.1:0-21655 GCA_964342365.1 uncultured Candidatus Sericytochromatia bacterium
GTCAGGCGGTCATTCGAGATGTCCGCACCTATAACGCACTCTGGAGAGAACATATGCTCAACGGCGAAGAACCGGCTCCCGTGGTGGATTTCACTCGCGAAATGGTGGTGGCGGTATTTATGGGAAAACAGGCCACCGGCGGTTTCGACATCGAAATTGAAAGCATTCAAAAAGCCGGCGAGCAGCTCCAGGTCAAAACCAGTACCAAAACCCCGGATTCTGGCAGCATGGTCATTCAAATGCTCACAGCTCCTACCCACTGGGTTGCCGTTCCAAAATCCCCCTTGCCCGTGGTGTTTTGATGTTAAACTGAAAACAATTCTTTTGTGAGAGTAAGCCATGTTTTCATCCTTTTTCACCCGTGCCACCACCATGATGCTGGCAGGATTATCCCTATTTATAACGGGCAGCGCCCGGGACGTACTGGCGGCGCATCATGCCAGGAACGCCACGAACAGTAATTATGAGCAGGTATTTGCGGGAGACAGCAGCTATGTATTGCTTTTTGCATTTCCCTCCGCAGCCTACCTGGACTGGTCCTCTCCCACCCGCCTGACGTGGACCAGCTTACAGAGCACCATTGCTAAACGTACCTTTGCTCTGCCCACCACCATTGGTCACGCACAGTTTGCCTGGCATTGTCAGGAACCCGATGGGAAAGTATTGAGCACAGGAGCCAGCGGTCATAGCGGAGAGCGCCACGGCCAGAGTTTGCAAGTGCTCAAAGGAGGCTGGGGCATGAGCCTGCTGGAGTTGGTGTACAGCGACGGCGTACTCGAAAGCACACAAGATGTGAAAGACCGCATTAAAAAAGGCGCTGCCAGAGATCAATTTTCCTGGGTGGGCTTTCAAGTGCCCACCTCTGACTGCATGAAAATGGCCCGATATGTCACCGCTTTTGCCGAAAGCGGAGCCTATAAAAATTACGGCTTTCCCGTGGACCCCCTCAAACTCGAAGGCGGAGGCTGCACCTCTTACACCAACGCTGCGGTAACTCGTGCAGGTTTGCCCCTGCCCTTTACCAAAAACTGGCTTCGCCAGTACAATATCTCCAAAGACCACATGGGCCGCGCTGATGAAATTCCCACATACACCAAACTCGTGCCCCAGGCCAATATTCCGGAACGCAATCACCATGTGAGCCTCACCGACTTCTTGTTTGGCGATAAGCAGTGGGCTCAGGCCGGTGAGCCCAGCGTGCCCTTTCGCTACTACGACCCGGAACTTTTCTATGAGAGCTTTTTGCACTTAGAAAACGCCTATCGTGCCCGCCGCAAATTACCCCTGCGTGAAGCCACCCGCACGGACAACATGGATGCTTATCAGCGCACCATGAAAACAGTGACCTATGACTGGTTTGAAAGCCAGTGGCAGCAACAGAAAAACGTACGGCTAGATCAGATTTTTGACAAAACCGGCGTTGTGATCGATCTGCGCTAGTGCCCCGGTACTTTATTGCCTATAAACCCTATAACGTACTCACGCAATTTAGCGACACCCAGGGCCGTGATACCCTGAAAGAGGCGCTTCATTACGATTTCCCCCGGGACGTTTATCCCGTGGGCCGTCTGGATCGCGACAGCGAAGGGCTTCTCTTTTTGACCAATAACACCCGCTTAAACCACCGGCTACTAAACCCCCGCTTTGGTCACGAGCGGGAATACTGGGTAGAAGTAGAGCGAGAACCCACCCCTGAAGCCTTGCAAGCCCTTCGGCAGGGGATTCGCATTAAAGGGCACCAATGCCTACCCTGTACCGCTGAACGAATAGATATTCCGTCGCTTCCAGACAGAGATCCTCCCGTGCGTTTTCGTAAAAACATCTCCACCGCCTGGCTGCGTCTGATCCTACACGAAGGTAAAAATCGCCAGGTGCGTAAAATGACCGCTGCGGTGGGCTTCCCCACGTTGCGACTGGTGCGTACCCGCATGGAGAACCTCACAGTGGGCGATCTTCAACCGGGCGAGGTGCGAGAAATTACCCCTCAGGAACGTCAAGAACTCTTATCCCGTTTGCGCTAACGAAGAGCGGCTTCGGCGTTCACAATACCGTGGCCAAAATAATCGTCGCGGCCGGGATCGCCTTTGTCCACGGCGGTACTTTCTAACTTTTGCTTAATGAATGCAGGGGTGGCCTGATCGCCAAATTTAGCCTTGATCAAGGCAGCAACACCGGCTACCGCAGGAGCTGCCATGGAGGTACCGCTCATCTTCACATAGGAGCGGAAGTTTAAAAAGGAGGGCACAGAAGAAATAATGTCCTGGCCGGGTGCCGCTACGGACACATAATCACCTGAGTTAGAGAAGAAGGTAACTTCGTTATTTTCGTCGGTGGCACCCACTCCCACCACGCCCTCAATGGCCGCTAAGTAATTGCGCTGGTTATTCACATGACGATCGTTGCCGGCGGCCACAATCACCGAAATATCTTTACTAAGGGCGTAGCGTACGGCCCGGTCGATAGTGTTGCTCTGTTCACTCACCGCCAGACTCATATTGATGACATCAGCCCCGTGATCGGCGGCCCACACAATGCCGTCCGCCAGAATCGAAATAATGGTGTAGCTGGTGTCTTCTTCTTTTTCCCAGAGTCCTTTGATAATGTCACTAAAATCCGCAAAAATCTTGATGGGCATAATGCGCGCCTCGGGAGCTACTCCAGCGATGCCTTTACCATTATTGGCCTCTGCTGCAATCACCCCCGCCACGTGGGAACCGTGCTTATAAGAAGACACCACGTAATTCAGAGAACTCACGTCACCGGCTTTGGGACCCTCTTTTTGTGAAAAAGCGTCATAGCCATCCACCAGACGATTTTTTAAGTCCGCATGATCCACGTCCACACCTGTATCAATTACCGCCACCACCGTGCCTTCTCCCCGGGAAACCTGCCAGGCGGCGGGCACGTTCATGGCATGCAGCGTATATTGCTGATCGAAGTAGGTATCGTCAGTGGCCAATTGCGTCTTAAAATTATCGTCCACAGCCTTTTCATCTTTGGGTTTTTGTGTGGCCACCTGATCTGCTTCCACGTATTCCAGAGCAGATTCACCGCTGAGTGCCTGGAGCAAATCGGGCACGCTCTGCCCCTGGGTGCGGAACACCACCACTTTGATGCTGCTGGTATAGCGTTCAATGGTCAGATTGTGCTTCTGGGCAATGGCTTCAGCCGCGCTGCGGTCTTCATTCAGGCGTAAACCGGCCACCAGGGTTTCGGTATTATAGACCTGGCTGGTGACAATTTCTGTTTCTGTTTTCACAGGCACGGGTTGTACAGGAGCGGGTTGTGTAGGAGCAACTTTAACGGGCTCGGAGCTCGCGGGGGATTGTCGCACGGGAGTTTGCTGCACAGGTGGGGTCTGTACCGGCACGGGCCTTGCAGCAGTATTTTTTGAGGGCTGAGCGTTAGATGTTGTGTTTGATGTGGAGTTTGAAACAGGATTCGACACGCGGGTCGAAGTTTGGGTTGGGGTTCGACTTGAAGTTTGACTTGAACTGCGAGTGGGCGTCTGAGTAGACGTATTGGTAGACGTCTGGCGAGCGGTACCGTTGAGGTTACGCATCGGACTCCGATTGGCAAGGGTGGGGGGTTGAGAAGGTCCTGAAGGCGTCACGGCGGTTTCGCTTTGACAGGCACCGAGCAATAAGCTCAGGGCTAAACAGGAAGGGAACAGGCGGGCGGCAAATATTTTCATAAAATATCTCTCTTCAGACTTTCTCTACTCTAATTATAGCGGTATATTGAGGGAACATGCGCAATATTAAAGGAACCCCCATGAAAACACCTCAAAAACTTCTGGTCAAACTTCTGGCCATCGGCATCAGCTTTACCGCTTTCACTTGCCCGACACTGGCCAAAGGAGACGGCGGACTGATTTATTTATCCAGCGGTGCTCGCTTTATGGATGTGGCTCCTCTGACACAGGCCGTCACGTCGGGAAACACCCTGCCGGGTACCCCCTCAGGTCTTTTTTGGGACAACGGTGTGGGTGCACTGGCCACCGTGAATCAATTTCTGGTGGGCTTTGAATACCATTCGCTCTGGGGACAACTTTTACAAGACAATACGCGGGCCTTCAATATTGACGGAAACTATGCGCTCCTGCATCTGGGCTATGCCGCTGTAGCCACTCCTCAGGCTCAGATCTATCCGTATATCGGGATTGGCCCGGGGCGCATTGGCTTGCGCAGCACCGGTTCGCTCCATGACAGCTTGAATATCCGGCAGGGCGAACGAGAGGATATTTACCGCGCAGAAGGGCTCAGTTGGGTCATGGACTTTGGGGTGGGAGCCAACTATATTTTCCCCCTGTCCAGAGGCGGCAACGATCAGCGAGGATCTGCTCTGGGACTACGGGCCGGATATTTATGGTCAGTGAATGCCACCCAGTGGGGGGTTAATCAATTGCCAGCACAGGGCGGACCTGCGGGTCTGAGCGTGGGCGGATGGTACCTCAACGCCACGCTAGGATTCGGTGGTTTCCGCTCATAGCATATGTGGCTTTTGTACGTCTGAACGTGGACAAATCGATTATAGTATAATAAAAACGGATTGATTGATTTGACAAATAGACTTCTAAAGCACGAGTAGTAAGGGGATTAGCGCACAGATGTCAGCCATTCAGGGCACCGTACTCACTCCCGGACAGCGTGTCGCTGAGCGTTTTGTAATTCTCGAAAAACTGGGACAGGGGGGTACCGCCACGGTTTTTCGCGCTCGCAACGTGGAGTCCGGAGAAGTGGTGGCCATTAAACACCTGACCCTGGGCGCCAATCAAACCGCTGCTGAGCGGGACAATCGCATCGCCCGTTTTGAAAACGAAGCGCGCACCATGCAGCATCTGGACCATCCTTATATTATGACCGTCTTTGAGTTTATTGAAGCCGAAGGCGAATACTATATGGTGGCAGAACTTTTAGAAGGACTGCCCCTGCAAGAATATCTCCAGTCTAACGATGTACCTATCCGCGAAACCCTGATTTATCTGGCTCAAATTGCCCAGGCCCTGGACTATGCCCACACCCAGAATATTATTCACCGAGACATCAAGCCGGAAAACGTCATGGTAATGCCCGGAAAAGGCGCAAAACTCTTAGATTTTGGAATTGCTAAATTTGAGTATAATTCTCAGCTCACCACCGATGGCACCATCCTGGGTACGGTGGCATATATGTCTCCTGAACAGCTTAAAAACAGTCGTACCACCACCCACCAGAGTGACATTTATTCCTTTGGCATTTTGATGTACGAGGTATTCACAGGACAGCTTCCCTTTACAGCCGAAACCCCCGGTGCGGCAGTGGTACAAATCTTTAGCCAGACCCCCAAAGCCCCCATTGAAGTCAACCCTGAGGTGGGACCAGATCTCAATCAGCTCATCCTGACATGCATGCACAAGCAACCCGAATTGCGCTACGCCTCCTGCCAACAAATTCAGCGCACCCTGCAAGAACTGATTAAACAAGTTTATGTGCCCGGCGCTAACGTCAATGCGCAGCCCCCCGCGAAACTCCCTCGCATTCGCTGTTTTGAAAATTTCCAGTTTTTGCAGGTCATCCAGACCCTGTGTCAAAAACAAATGACGGGGCTGTGTATGGTATGGAGCTCCTTTCAAGAAACCAATATATATATTGAATCGGGACATATCCGCCAGGTGGCCATGAAGCACCGAGAAATTGAGCCGGAACAGGGGTTCTATGACGTCATCTGCTGGAATTCTGGCAACTTCTGCTTTTTGCCCTCCAGCCATCAGCACGCAGATCAGTTTGAAGAAACCCCCACATCACTGATTCTGGACGCCGCGGAAATGTATCTGGTGGACTTTGAGGCCATGTGGGACAGCTACCGCGATAGCGATATCCCTGAAATCACCATGAAGCCGGGAAAAAGCGATAAACTATCCACAGCGGCCAGCGCCTTGATTGAACACATTGACGATACCCTTTGCATCGGTCAGCTTTACGCCCGCATCAACATGGATCGCCTCTCCATTCTTCAGGGCCTGCAAGAGCTAGAAGATCGTCAGTTTGTGTTCGTCGAACGCATCCGAGAATAAAGTCACGTCGCAAAGACGTCTCGTTTAGCGCCGACGCTGCGTCTTCTGAATTTTTGCATAGGCAGCTTCCGTAATCTGGGCTTTAAAACGCCGATGCTCTTCAACACTCAATCCCTCTAAAATTTTGCCAATCAGCGCTTTTTCCTGACTGTCTACCCGCTCAAAGAGGCCGCGATCTCTGGCCAGATAGGCCGCCAGAATCGCCCGGTTGCCCACGGGGTAGTCTTTCAATTCACCGCCATTACCCAGAGCTTTGCGCACCAGATTGTCCGCGTCACCTCCGGCGGCCAGCAGCATGCGATCCAGCTGACGAGGGCTGCCTGACTTGAGCACCCGACGCAGCGTTGTAGGGCTCAGGTCTTCCACCCGATTTCCCAGCTCGCGACGACTGCGCGCCTGACCAGAAACGTCGTTAAACAGGCGGTTTTCCAGTTTTTCCTGCTGGCGCTGACGATAGGCCTGATTGTACGCTTTGGTATCGGTGTAGGCAAAGTGCGCGGTCAGGGTATTTTTTTCGGTGGTAAGAGACTGAATTTGTAAGTTGTCTTTGTGCAACAGAGATTCTGAAAACTCGTTAAGGGACAAATTCAGCACATTGCCTTCGCGTTCAACTTCCATCAAATAATTATTGATCTGGCTTTCGCTCAGACGGGCCGCTAATTTTTTGGCACTCATAAAGTGTAGCAGCTTGGCCCGATCCACGCTGATTTCAATATTGTCCTGATTAAAATCAATATTTACCAGTCCGTCCACATACCAGCGGTCAATTTTCACCTCAAACTTGCCGTTGACAAAATGAACTTCCGGCTTGAGTTTGAGACCCGCCGCTTTCAGGCTGCGATCCAGCAGAGCCTGTACCGACTGATTGAACTCCGGTTGACGGGGTTTAAAAGTGGCCGTGCCCTGAAGTTCTATTTCTGTCTGAGACGTGCTGTCTAATTTGAGATTATTTAGCTCCAGCTGCACTTTGGTAGAGCCCAGACGGGTTTCCAGATCGGGCAGATTCAGGCGGGCCCGTAAATTTTGACCGGGGTTAAAGGCGTTACCATCGGCATTGTCTCCCTGCCACTGCCCCTCAGATACTTCAAGGGTAATTTCATCATTGGTAAACAACTGCGGCGCGTCTGTGGTATTGGCCCAGCGTTTTGAGAGGGTTTCCAATACGTTACGGGCGTCCTCACTGCGGCTGAGCAGCGTTTTCAGGTGTTCTGTTTTCACGTAGACCTTGCCGTTAATTTGATCCACCTGAAAAGCACTGGCCTGCTGCACTTTGTCTTTAGAGCGGTAGTTCTCTACGGACAACTCTCCCTGCAGACCGCCACGAGCCATGGGCGCTTTGAGCTGTTGATCCAAAGCGGCGTTCATACGGTCAAAGGTGACTTCACCCTCATGGGCTCTGAGATTATTAAGTTCTCCCTGCTCTGCCCGAAAGGACATACTGGCATGAGGGGCTACCTGCTGCGCGTCTCCTTGTTGGGCTCGTTGGGCTTGTTGGGCCAGATGGGTATTGATTTCCACATCAAAATTGGCCGAGGGCACGTGGACCCCATCTTTTTCGCTACTGGAGGCTTCTGCTGCCTGAAGATTAACACGCCCCTGACCCACGGCCACGTTATCACCAGAACGTCGCTGGCTGGTGAGTTCTCCGCTCAGGCCCAGCTGCTCTGTGGTCACCTGCTCTGGATTGACCCGCATCTGTTGTATATCCAGCTGACCTTCTCCTCGAATATGTGCCTGCTGGGTCACGTCATTTAAGTGTCCTTTTGCACCCAGGGAAAAGCCCTGCATCACCATGCTGTCTTCGGCATCCCGACGGGTACTTAAATCTTCAAACCCGGCCTTGACTTCCAGCGCAGCATCGCTGCCGTCTCGCTGCTGCTGGCGCAGGGTCGTGGTGGACTCAGTTTTCTGAATTTGAGAGGTCAGCTCTTTGCCTTCACGGGACAAATGGCCGCCCGCGTTATCCAGCGTCATATCCACGCCAAAACTTTCTGCCTGGTGCTGTGCATTGGCTTCCCGTTTGAGTCGACCTTCAGCCTGTAAACGCTGCTGCCCCCAGTCGAGACGGGCGCTGTTCTGGTTTTGCCCATGGGTTTGTCCGTAGCTTACCTGCTCCTGAGTCCAGGTGGTATCCAGAGTTCCACTGCCTTCCGCTTTCTGGCTTTCTGCCCGAGCCCTGACCGTGAGCTGGTGCAGTTGCGCCATCATCTGCTGATCAGAGCGAGACCAGCTGCCGCTTTGGCTTTCGAAATCCACTGAAAAAGAAGCTTTGGCATCAGTGAGCAATTCACTGTACTCAAAAAGATTCTGCACCAGTTTTTGAAAGGGCTCCTGATTGAGCACCTGCATGAGTTGACCAATTTGCCGTTCGTTGAGCCCCAGATCGCCAGAAATGGCGGCCACATCTTCGGGCTTAAAGGCTTTAAACAGGGCCTCTAGCTGATTCTTACCGAAGGCCTGCAGCACATTTTCCAACTGCTGGCGGTTCAGGCCGAGGGCATCCAGTCGCGTCAATAAGTCGTCTCTAAAATCCTGAAGCAGCAGCTGAATTTGCTCGATTTTAGCCGCATCCAGCTGGCTTTCAAAGTTGACGTTGCCGCTGATTTCACCGCTACTGACCTCCTGTTTGGCCAGTGACAATTCCGCCTCCAGGGCTTCTGCCCGGGCCGTCAGTTCTCCAAATTGTGAGCCGTCGGGCCGGAAGGCTCGGGCATTCACTTTAAGTTCAGGGGTGCGTAATTGCGTGGCGTCGTTTTGGGTATTTAACGTCACGTCCGCCTGGGCGTTACCGGCCACCACCGTGGGATGTGGGTCTTCTTTGGCGTCAGCACCAGAGGCTCTGGACAGGGAAAAATCAGCGTTCACATGACTTTGACCGGTGGCCGTGACCGCCTGTCCACCGGAGGCCTTTTGACGGGCCTGCATCTGCAAATCACCGTCAAAATCCGTGGTAATACTCAGTTTTCTGGCGTCTTTGAGGGCCTGATAAAAATCGCTTTTTTGAAACAGCTGTCGGAGCTCCGGTTTCCAGAGCAAGCTGGCGGCCCGTTTGGCGTGTCCCGGAGACATACCGGCACGGGTCAAGTGTTGCTCCATATCCGCTTGCGAGCCTTTCACGGGAAGATCTGCCAGCGCATCCATATCAAAGCCCTTCATCAGGGTTCGCAGTTCTTTGAGATCCACGTCTATTTGTAGACGGGCACGGGCGTCGGGCACTTTCAATTGCCATTCGCCGGCGTTGTTTTGGGTAAGTTGCACCTGCGTACCGTCTGCTTCTAAGACCGCCTGAGATCCTCCTTCACTCACGTAGGCCGCGCGGCCTTCGATAGTTTCCGCCTGAATATCCAGATCCTGATCGGTCAGGGTCAAATCCATCTCCCGGGCATCGCCAGAAAGACGAATCTCGGGTCCGCTCACCGAACGGGCCTGGATGTCCCCGTGGGCGGTGCTGTCTTTAAAGGTGAGTTCAACGCCTTCGGAGGTACGTTTAAAACCACTTTCAGGTGCTTGCAAACGGGCGTTGGCGGTCACTGTGCCCTGTGTTTCAGGAGTGTCACCCACCATTTTCATCTGCATGTCTGCCTCAAGGGCTTCTGCGGTCAGTTCCTGGCCTTCGGGCCCCAGCGAAAATTCTGCACGGCGCGCGCTGGCGGTAACTTTTGCCTGCGTTTGAGCCGTGCCATTTTCAGCGCCGTCTTTTTCAAGGCCCAGCACGGTGCCTCTGATATTTTCACCCCGGACCTTGAGGGTATCTCCCTCCTGGGAAAGCTGTAAATGATCGCTTTGTACCTGTACCACCGCTTTTTCAAGGCGTTCTAACCAGCTTTTGCTGGAAAGTAAATGGGTGAGTTCTGCTTCACGGCCCTGGGCCAGCATGTCCATTTGCTCAGAGGTTAGACCCGCATGGGTCAACAGCGAACGAAACTGAAGGGCAATGGGTTGAGGACCGTTGAGCACATCTTTGACCTGAGTGAGCAATCCATCAGGCCCCTCTTCCCGGAAACGCGCGCTGGCCTGGACACCGTTCAAATCAATGGTGGGACTTTTCTCAAAGGCCACCCGCCCCTGCTGGGCCTGAATTCGGGCCGTTTCCCCAGAGTTAATGCCCAGAGCACTCACCGCCAGACGGCTTTCACCAATTCCTGTTTTGAAGCGCCCGTACGCAGACAGCTCCTTGTCCTGGCTATCGAGTTCAATAAATCCGTGCACGCTGCCCTTGTGCTCTGTACCATTGAGCGTCCGATAACTGCCTTCTAAATGCAGTTTGGCCTGCAAATGATCGCCCGCTTTCTGGGCCAGCGAACGGGGCAAATACAGCTGTTCTTCCATTTCTCTGGCATCCAGAGACAGCTCAGCCACGGTATCTTTAATAACCACTTCGGTGTCCAGCTGACCTTTTTGCACATTGTAATTTAAACCGGCTTCAATGCGACCTTTCACCGTATCCGGCGCCGCATCGGGAACAGCCGCATTGGCATGAACACCCGAAGAACCGTTAACCTCCACCTGATCAAAGGTGGCACTCAGGCCGTTGGCGGAGGCCTTGAAACGGGTGTGGCCCGCCAGTTTGAGTTCCAGTTCTCCCTGACTACCCTGTGCTGCGGCCAACGGCACGTTTTTGACGGTAAGTTGGCGCGGACGCAGATAAATCCGGTCATCTTTGCGCTCAATGGACATATCAAAACCCATGGCCCTGAGTTTGGGCAGCGCGTAGTCTCTGAGGCCCTTTTCTCCCAGACGAAGTCTGACCGAAGAACCAAAGCCCGGCGATTCCACATAGAGTTCGCCCAACCCGTTGCTCTTAATGACAATGGGACGGGTGGCGATAATCCCGCTGCGAGCCTGAATCACATAGCCCGGGCCGCCCCGCTTTTTGTCACTTACATAGCGAGTGTCTGCTTCTACCCAGCCGTTGGTTTCGTCTTCCACCGCTTGCTGAATCCCTTTGATCAAGGGCCCGTTCCAGTCAAATTCCAGACTGCCAGAGGTGGTGCCCTGAATATCTCCTTTTGACACATCACCCAGACCGTCCACGTCTTTGAGGTCCACATCAAGGGTGAGTTTGAGATCTTTGTAGCGACTGTGTAGCGTGGGCTGCTCCCGGGCGGGATAATAACTGACACTTTGCCGGGCATCGTCATAGGTGAGCACGGCGCGGCCCTGCGCTAAGTCCGCTTTCAGATGTTGGGGCAGGGCTTTGGCCTGAGCCGCCTCTGTGGCGTCTAAACGACCGTCCTGATTGCTATCGGCTGCTCTGGCACTGGCCACCCACTCCTGCTGCTTATAAGTGCGCGCCACCGCCTGGGTTTCGTAGCCCGTCTGGTTATCGTTGAGAGCAAACGACACAGATTCTGTGGCGCTGCCCTTGCGGGATAGTTCTGCCACGCCGGATTTTAAAGCTGAGGACACCTGATTGTCCAATTTGCCGTCTAAGGCGTCTGCAAGCCACTGGTCGAAGTCTCCCCCGGGCTGCTCTTGTAAAAACTGCGCTTTCAGCGATTCGTATTCACTCTTGCTAAGTTGGTGGTCACCAAGGGCCTGCTGAAGCTCATGTTTTTGACCTGACCCCTGATTCCCTTTGGCGGGCTCCCAGAGAGACTGAGCGGTGTGGCGATTAAATTGAATAGACATAGCTTACATTCCAATGTCGTCGTGGAGCAGATGCGCGTTCAGCTGGTAATACAGCTCCTGACTAATAATTGCGGGATGATTGTTTTCGAAGTTGGCATAATGGGTCTGGTAAATGCCCATATAAAAAGGGTTTTCCACAATGTTTTTGATGGTATTGGGCTGCCACTTCCCGCCGCGCTTGGTGGGGATTTTCTGATGACTGAGATCCCGTACAATTTGCCGCAAAGAATGGCCCCGGGCCCGCTGTTTGTAAATGCGGCGCACCACGGCGGCCTCCGCGTCAATGACTTCGTATTCGTTATCGCTATTGACGCGGTATCCAAAAGGACAGGCCCCACCGTTATGTTTTGAAATCTCTGAGCGGCGGGGTTGGGCTTCTGATGTTGCTGACACAGCTTTTGAAGTGCTGGATTCTAGCTGTGGAAACTGAGCAAAGGTTTCTAAAATAGTGGACATATTTTCAGGGGTCATTTCCAGGTCTTGTTCCACCGCCAGAATACGGCCCTTTTTTTGCTGTTCAAACCACTGGAGCAGAGCGTACACATCGTAAAAACGACGACCCAGATGCAAAAGGTTGTCTACCAACAGGTAGTCTTCGGGGTTCAGACGCTGCAAAATCTGTTTGAGCACGGGACGATCCTGAGGCTGACGCTGTAAGGAGTGGTCCCGCTGCAGGCCCTGCCAGTGCCAGTTGCGCGCTTTGCAAAGAGAAGCCAACCGCTGTCCACTTTGTTCGGCCAGATGTTCAGCAGATTCGCCCCGGTCTTCCGGGGACAGCCATACATAGCCATAGGCCTGGCACATGCTCCACGCTCCTTTTTATGCTTTGTATATATGTTATCGCACAAAAGGCTTGCATTCTTGTGTCATTTTTTTAGCTTATGCACAACTTTGAAAGGAAGCGGCTTATTTCTTGTTAAACTTGAGCCCATGCGTATTTTGATCACGGGAGAAAACGGTTATCTTGGCCACAGTTTGCTCCAGCATGCCCCAGCTGCTTACGCACTTCGTTTTTTGCCCGCACGCCTGGAGCATTTATCACCTGACACCCTCACAGCAGATCTCGTCATTCACACGGCAGGCGCTCTGCGACACCGCGAAGACTGCTGGCAAAGCAATGTGGAGGGCACACAACGGCTATTATCGGCGCTGAAGGGCCAGCCCCCCCTCATTTTCTGTTCCAGTCGGGGTGTTACCACAGACGATGACTACGGCAGAAGCAAGGCCACTGCCGAAGAACTGTTGCAAAAATGGCCCGCTCTCATTTTGCGGTTGCCCACCTGTGTGGGTTGGAACGGAACTCAGGCAGGACGTTCCTTTGTCACAGAAGCCGCGCAAAAATGGCTCAGGAACGAAACGGTCACCCTGTGGGATAATATGCTGCGTGAAGATCTTTATGTGAACGACGTGGCCCGCTGGCTCTGGGAATTGACCTTCCATATCCAAGAAAACCGCGACCTCTGGACCGTCCCCTTCCAGGCGCGAACTTATGCTTTAGGAGCCCCTTCCAGAAACGTGCAAACTCTGTTTCAACCTTTAATCGCAGCTCTTGAACAAACAGGATATAGGCCACAAGTAACACATAAAAGCCAAGAAAAACCGGCCCGCTTTGCCAGCGCAGATACGCCACGTTTCCACAAGGACTTTACCCTCTCCGCTCCCACCCCCGACGAGGTGTGGTGCCGGGAACTCATATACCATTTGAAGGCTCATTCATGTTAAAGGTTTACCCATGACACCTGGCCATTATCTGTATCAATTTCTACAATTTCAGGGTATTCGCCAGGTCTTTTTTGTACCCGGACTGAGTATTGATCCGCTGCTCCACATTCTGGCGGACACTCCTCACTTGAACGCAAGAATGACGGCGCACGAAGCGGGTTCTGGATATATGGCGCTGGGGTTCTCCTGCGTCACTGATTTACCGGGTGTTGTTCTGGCCACCGGAGGCCCCGGGCTGAGCAATCTGGCCACCCCTGTGCTCAGCGCCCGTCAAGAAAAACAACCCCTTCTGGTAATCACCGGCAAAATGCAGCCTGAAACCACGCTGGCTTTTCAACACCTTTCTGCTGAAGACCATCAGCTCTTTTTTAAAGCCCGTTTCCATGTAAAACAAGCAGAACAGTTTCCTGAATTGCTGGCCCAGGCCTATGCCGCCACGGTGCAACATCCTCAGGGGCCGGTACAACTGGAAATCCCCTATGCTTTGCAGCGCCAAAAGCTGGTTTCACCTCTCACACCATCATCCATCGGTGTTCACAAGCTTACCTCCGTCAAACCCGCCTCCGTGCAAAGTACGTTTCCTCAGATAAAACCCGATCCCACCCTGGTGTGGCTGGGGGCTGAAACCGGACTTCCGCGTAAAAAACTCTTACACTGGCTTGAAAAAAACGCCCTTCGCTGGTGTACCACACTGGCAGGGAAAGGTGTTCTACCAGACCGTCACCCACTGTCGTTAGGGGTCTTGGGATTCGGAGGTGACCCCTCACTACAAGAGTATGTGCTCTCTGAAGCCGTGCCACAGATTCTGGCACTGGGGGTGAGATTTAGTGATCGCAATACGCTGAACTGGCATCCGCAACTGATGAAAAAAACGATCTACAGCTGGGGGCAGCCCCCTGAACCTTTTCTGGAGCAGCGCGCGCCTTTAGCTCAGTTTTACACAGACAAACCGCCCGTACAGTTGTTAGAGCAATCCCTATTACCGGTAAGCTCTGCTCCCAGTCCAGCTCCTCCAGACTGTCTTTACGGCAAATTTTTGTCACTGCTGTCAGAGGAACCCGTTTCAGACTGGCCCGTATTTACCGATGCCGGCCTGTGCAAAATTCTGGCGGGAAAGTACCTGAAAATACAAAAGCCGAAACGTTTTTTTCTGTCCCATCATGTGGCCGCCATGGGCTGGGGGTTGGCCGCAGGCATCGGTGCTGCCGCGACACGCCACAACCCCGTACTTGTGCTCACCGGAGACGGCAGTTTATACATGCACGGCCTGGAGCTCGCCGGAGCGGTGGGGCTTCCTCTGAAAATTATTGTGCACGATAACGGAGGCATGCAGAGCGTGTTACAACGCCGACCGGATCATGAAGCCTTTGCAAAAATGGTAGACGTTCCCGCTTTGGATTGGAACGCTTTGCTTTCAAAAGTGGGGTATCATTGCATGGACGTATGCTCAGAGCGTGACCTTCTGGCAGCTTTAGAGCGCCTTCACCAACCTGGCAGCGTTTTTATTAGAATTGTGGACACTTAAACATCATGCCATTCACTGTATTACAACTGAGCGTGGGAAGCCTGGTGGGCCAGAATCTCTTTGAAATGCTGACGTCGCGACGTCAGCATTTCAAAGTCGTGGGTACGAATACCCTCGCAGAAACGCCCAATCACTTTCTTTGCGATCAGAGTTATCTGACACCTCCTGTTCAGGCAAAGGCTTTCGCAGAAGCTTTTGCCCGCTGTGTGTCCCAACACCAGCCGGACCTTATTCTTCCAGGGCGAGACGACGACGTGGTGTTCCTGGCAAACTGGCGAGAAACGCACCCGGAAGACGCGCACCGTATTGTGTCCGGCCCTGCCGCCCTTGCCCACCTCTTACGGGATAAAGAAGGCTGTATCAGCTGGGCGCAATCCCGTCAACTGCCCGTGGCCCGAAGCAAGGTCCTGCACGCAGATTCCTCGCCCACGGAGCTGCAGCGTTTTTTGAAGGAAGTGGGATTGCCCTGCATCTTAAAACCTCTCAAGGGAGACGGTTCCCGGGGGGTTTATGTTATTCGTGAACAAAAAGAGCTGGAACACTGGACAAAAGACCCTCACCAGCGTTGGCTCTTACAAGAATACTTGTCTCCGCCAGAAATCCCTGCCCTTGACGGCAGACTCCCTCTGTTTTTTCAAATCCCTGAAAAAAGCCAGTACGCCGCACAGAGTTTAATTCACCCCGATGGAAAAGTAGGACCTGTTTTTTATTCTGTGAGTGAAATGGTCATGGGTCGCCCCACGGGTTTACAGCGGGTCGACATTTCTGAATTTGCGCAACTGGCCGAAGACTATTGCCAGGCCATTTCTGAAGCCGGATGGCGTGGAATTGTAAATATCCAGGCCAAGCCCGATACCCGGGGCCAGTGGAAAATGCATGAGTTAAACCTGCGTATGAGCGGCGGAACCCCCGCACGCTTAATGCTGGGCTACGACGAACTGGGAGAATTACTGAACGCCTTTTACCCCCGCTCAGGTTTTCAACCGCTAACCCGAAAACGGGAGCCTCTGGAACATCGCGTGGTGTGGCAACAACATCCTCACTTACTCAAACACCCACAAATAAGCCACTTAAATGAGGAAAAACAATGGCCCTGACCCCCTTAGAACTTGATGAGCAGGGAGCAACGTTTTGGGAACGCTTTCAGAAAAATCCTGATTCCGAAAATGCCTGGAATTGGCTGCTCTGGCATGCCCTTCACACTCCCTTTTCCGTCACGGCTTTTTTTCAGGTGTATACCGCGCTGCCCGCCCACTTTCAGCAGGATGCGCGCTTTGTAAAAATGGTCATAGAGCGCCTCTTGTCATTACAAAACGGTGAAGCCCTGCGAAAAGCGGCATCCCCGGATATGTTGAATTTTTTTGAACAACAAGCGCTAACAGATCCACGGGGACACTGGGCTTTATTTCAGTTAAAGGTTATTGAAAACACACCCCGGGCCACCTTTCACGCCAGAACATTTTTGTCTCAGACAGGTGCTGTGGACTTTGTGCTGAAATTAGCAAAAGAAGCGGCACTGAAAGACCGTTTACGGGAAGCCTACGTACTCGCAGAAATCCTCCTGGGCTATAGGGATAGCGAAACCCACAAGGAGTTCTGTGCGGGCATTGCCGCACGCTACGGTGAAACGGAGCGGGCCAGAGCGCTGTATCAGCAGCTTGAAGCAGAAGACCCCGCATTCATCTTACAAAAGGCATTGTGCTTACCCATCATTTACCGTTCTACAGCCCATATTCAACGCACCCGCCAGCGTCTAAAAAAAGAGTTAATCCATATCTTTAAGCAGCGTCAGGTCATCGCACGCCAGGGCAGGCATTTGGACATCAAGTACCCGTTTTATCTGGCTTATCAGGGGCATAATGATCGGGAGTTGGTGAGTCTGCTGGGAGATATTTATGTGTATTTTCTGCAAGGGTCCCGACAGCCTTCTGCCCGCCAGTCTTCTGAAGGAGCAACTTCTATTGCCCCTTCTCCGCTTGAAAACAAACGCCATATTGTGGTCATTTGCGCTTTTTTCTACAGGCATTCTGTTTCTGTTTGCTTTAAAAACACCCTGATATACATGGCCAATCAGCCAGAAACCCACGTCACCTTTATTTATACGGGTACCAAAACAGATAGCTTTACCCGGGAATACATTGCCGCAGCAGACGCCTGGCTGCACACAAGCGATCGGTCCCGGATTGTGCGCTATTTAAAACAGCAAAACGTTGACGTGGTGATTTATCCTGAAGTGGGCATGTCGCCACTGGTGTATACATTGGCGATGGAGCGTTTTGCGCCTGTGCAAATCACTCTTACCGGACATCCGGTAACCACCGGCTTACCTCATATGGATTATTATGCCCTCAATGCGCTGGATGTTCCTCCAGATGTGGAAAAACATTTTCGCGAGACCCCGATGCTTTTGCCGTCGGGACTGGGAGATTTTGATCCCATCAGCCCCCCCGACCCGGAACTGCCCCTGCTCTGGTCAGAGGGTGGCCATCATTACCTTTGTCCTGCCAACCTGTTCAAAATTCACCCGGATATGGATTCCTGGCTCAGGAATATCCTGGCACACGACGATCAGGCTCACATTTACTTTTTTAAAACAGAACAAAATCAGAATCACGAGCTGTTACGCGCCCGCTGGGAAAAGAGTATTGGCGCAGTACAGACACGAATTCACTTCTTGCCCTGGCTTCCTGTGAAACACTTTGCACGACACGTACAGGCTGCCCACGTCATCTTTGACCCGCCTCACTTTGGTTCCGGCACCACCTCTCGTCTGGTGTTTGGTCTGGGTCAGATGCTGGTGTCCTGGCCCACAGAACATATGGCCGGCCGTATCGTGGCAGGAGCCTACGAACTGATGGAATTGTCCGAATTTATCCCAGAAAACGCAGAGGAAGCTCTGCAACTGGCCTTGCGACTCGCGCGGGATAATGACTTTCGCAGAGCTTGTCAGGAGAAGGTGAAAAGCCGATCCCACCGCATGTTTCAAACGGGTAACGGTAAACCTCTCTACGAGATGATCAAGAATATTTTGCAAAATCACCCAAAAGGGTGATTGAAAAGATCACGGCCACCCCTTATGATTAAATCAAGATTAAAAACAAACCCATTCAAGATTAAAGGATAAGCCACCATGAAAAAATTATTCGTTCTCACCCCCTTCTTACTTTCTCTGAGTGCCTGCAATACCGCCCCCATGATGAACCGACCTGTGGCCCCTCAACAGGCTTTTGCCACCCGCCCCATGATGCGTGCAGCCAACACCGGTGGCGAAATGGTTAAGATCGTGGATCGCAACACCACCGTTCTGAATAAAGCCAAAGTCATAGAAACCCTGATGAACAGTGAATTATCTATTCGCAAAGCCGATATCTACGACAAAGCCCACGTATTCAGAATCGAATTTTATAAAAATGGTCAACGGGATTGGAACCACGGCTATCTGATGATGTACGTGACACCCACAGGTGCTACACGGGTCCAACTCACCCATAACTACTACAATAACCAACCCCTGATGTTAAGTGCTCAGGAATCCGCTCGCATTTTACAAAGCGCCAGCAATTATCAGGCGGGGTCTGAACTGGATCAAATTTTTAACGGCGGACGTTAATCTCGCCCACCATGAAAATCTTGTTACTGAGCGTCGGCAGCCTGCTGGGCCAGGGGATGCTCGACGTCTTTGAAGGACGCCGCGTTGATTTTCAACTGATCGGTGCCAATAGCGAAGCTGAATCCGTGAATAACTTTCGCTGTGATCGCACCTATCTGCTGCCTGAAACCGCCTCTGGTGAAGCGTATACTACTGCCTTCACCAAACTTATTCAGCGAGAGCAACCTCAGCTCATTTTGCCGGGCCGTGACGCGGACGTGGTTTTTTTGGCGCGTTACCGGGAGGCCCATCCCGCGTGGCAGCAGGCCATTCCCTGCGGGTCTGCTCACGTCGCCGAGACCATAGCAGACAAGCACCACTGTTTTCTCTGGGCGCAAGCCCGCAGCTTGCCTTTTGCAAAAAGTTTCCTTTACCACCCGGGAGACGAGGCGGCTTTACAGCATTTTGTAAACCATGTGAATTTTCCTCTGGTGGCAAAACCCCGGCACGGCTTCGGCTCCCGGGGCGTTTTATTTGTAGAAAATCTTGAAGACGTGGTGCGTCTGGGAGAATCCGGCAGCGTCTTTTTACAGGAATACCTGGGGGATCCTGCCAGCCTGAACCCCTATTTTGAACGCTACCGTCAGGGTATGCCTCTGTTTTTTCAGGTGCCCGAAACCCGGCAATTTGCTGCTCAGGGTCTGATTGATCCTCAGGGACAGATCGGAGACGTTTTCTGCTCTCTGAGCACCATGGTCATGGGCCGCACCGAGCGCTTTGAAGAAGTGCATATTCCCGAACTGCGGACGCTGTTTTTGCGCTATGCCCGTGCCTTACGAGACGCTGGCTGGCAGGGGATGGTCAATGTGCAGGCAAAGCCCAGTCACGCCACGGGTCTTTGGAAAGCTTTTGAACTGGGACTGCGTATGTCCGGCGGCACCTCCAGTCGGCTTTTGCTGGGCTTTGACGAAATGCATCACCTGATGACCGCCTTTTATGCAAACGTGAATTTTCCTCAGCGCCTCCCCATTGAAGCCGACGTGATTTATCCAGGGTTTTACAATCGGGGGTTAAATCAGGCGCAGGTCCAACAACTAAAGAAAGCGAAATATATTGAATGTCCCTCATGAGCACCCTCAAAAATCAGGGTTACGCACTTTTAAAAAACCCGAAGCGCACCCTTGAAGATTTTATTGTAGAAACCGAAAGCTTCGGTGAGCGCTTTCTGTACCACGAAGCCAGCAATAACGATCCCCAACAAATTATCGGAGCCCGTCTGGGTCGTCAAGCAATCTCTGAACGTCGGGACGTTTTTCTGAGTTCGCAGAAGGGTTCAACCTATTCTCTTCCGGCCCACGGAGAACTGTATTACCAGCGGACGAAGCCCCCTGAAATGCTGGCTTTTTTCTGCGAAACGCCCTTCGCGGGTAAGACGCCTCAGGAAGGCGCTACGCTGGTGTATGACGGTCGCAAACTTTTTGCCCATTTGAGTGCAGCCACCCGGCAGCTATTTTTGAGTCAGGAGGTGGAGTATACCCGATACGCAGATCGCGAACTCTGGCAAAAAGAATATTTAACCGACGACCCGGAAGCGCTCGTGGCCTTTTTAAAATCCCAGAACATCAGAGCGGATATCAACAGCGATGGTGAACTCAAAACCACCTTTACCACTTCTGCCCTTCGAGAAGTAGAGGGGGAACAGGTTTTCATTAATAATCTGATTCCCTTTGTACAGCGCGAGTATGAGGAACCCGAAGCCACCCGCAGTCGGGCCAAATTTGCGAACGGTGAGCGCATCTCCCGGGCCGTGTTGGAAGAACTACTGGAGGCAGCAGAAGCTGTAGAAACCCCTATTGCCTGGGATCAAGGGGATTTGCTGGTGGTGGACAACCGCCGCTCGCTCCACGGCCGAAAAACCCTGAAGCCGGGGCCACGTGCTATTTATTTGCGCATGGGGTATTTTTCGCTGTTGAGCGCCCCTTAAAAGTACCACCAGATACGATAAATTCTGGTGTATCAAATGTAGTTTCAGAAAAACGGCCTGTAGTATCGTTTGCGACACCATTTCCTGCTAACGTAGTCACCGCGCCGTCCTCTATTTTCCTGATCGCATGATTCATAGAAACCGCAACATACAAAGCTCCATTTTTGTACATAACAGATTTTGGTTTATATAAAGAAGGCGGATAACAAATCACCGTTTTTTAAAGCCTGTATTTAACTGCCCTGCATGCGGCTTTATTCTGCCCTGTTCTAGTAAAAAAATTTGGTTCAATTTCTTTATGTCTGGAGATTTTTCTTCATCGTCAGAGCAGGGAACTAAAGTTGCGTGATTTCGTGTCTTGACAAAGGGGAGCTCTTCAAGCCGTTATGGTTGCTGTAAAGTATTCCAGTTGAATGCATTACAGCAACCATAATGAAGAAACAAAAAACTATCTTTACGGTACTGTCAGTGGTACTATAAAGACATGAAGCCATTACATGAAATCATTGTAGAACTTGAGTCAAACCAGCAAAATATACGCTTCAGCAAACTTTTGAACATCTGTGAACATTTTTTTGGGAAACCCAGAATTTCGGGAAGTCATCATATTTTCAAAACGCCTTGGCCCGGAGATCCCAGAATAAATATCCAGATGGGCAAAGGAGCAAAGGGCAAACCAAAGCCGTATCAGGTGAAACAAGTACTTCAAGCCCTGAGAAAATTAGAAGGGTCAAACAGATGAAAACAAAATCAAATCACAGTGTCGAGCACTATATGATTTCAGTACTTTGGTCGCAAGAGGATCAGTGTTATCTGGCCAGAGCAGCCGAATTTGAATCATTGATGGCTCATGGAGAAACACAGGAAGAAGCTCTGGCTGAGATCAAAACCCTACTTAAAGCTGTTTTGAAAGACCTGGAAGAAAACAATGAGACCATTCCAGAACCTTTTAGTACGAGGAACTACAGTGGTAAACTCAACCTGCGTATGCCTGAATCTTTACATCGCCAACTATCTATAGAAGCTTCTCAACAAGGTGTTTCACTGAATCAGCTTATCAACCTTAAGCTAGCCGCTTCAGCAAAAGGCCTCGTATAAAAAACCGCCGGTGCGAAGATTTATTGCATTACACACCAGCGGTTCTTTATG
>CAYFGW010000057.1:0-21471 GCA_964342365.1 uncultured Candidatus Sericytochromatia bacterium
CTCGGTCTTGATTTTCTGGTGGCGGGTTACCCCCGTGAACTGTTAAAAGAAACCTTGATCCACCACCGGGAACAGCGACTGGAAGTCTACCGTCAGGGCGCCAGCGCACTTCAATTTCTCGGCCGGGTGAGCATTGCTCTGGGTGCAGCGGCTGCGGCCATGGGCGTGGCGCGATCCCACGTTATTGCCGCCCCCAATTTACCCTTTTACATGGCAGGCATCGGTTTGCCTTTGTGTCTGGGCTTGTTGGGTTATGGCGTTCTGTTCTTACCCCTTCAGCAGAAAATTCGTCATTTAGAACGGGTTCACGGACGCTACGAAAGTTTACTGATCCAGGGCGTTTTGCTTTTAGAAGGGCAACACCACGCACACTATGTGGAAACCTTGCTCAAAGCGTACTTGCCTCCCCAAAAAGCGGTCACTGCCCCCCCCCGCACTCCGGCGGCACCCCAGGCGACTCAAAGTGCTCCCCCCGCTAATTTTCAATCTGCCCTGGAAGCCTCTCAAACCGCACCTCGGTCTGAAACTGCTCCCGCTAATGCTCCGTTGGAGGAATCCACAGAGCCCCCCTATCGAGAATCAACTCGCGAATCTCTCTATGATCCCGCCTCCCGTGAGCCCCTGAATCGACAACAGCTGAGCCAGTTTCGTCCCGTTAAAAGAAATTTGCCCCCACCGTGAGTAATGTATGAATATTTTAAGTATTGAATCCAGTTGTGATGAAACCGCAGTGGCTATTGTCCGGGACGGTAAAGATATCCTGTCTCACGAAATTCGTTCTCAGATTGAGGCCCACCGCGCTTACGGCGGTGTTGTACCAGAACTGGCCTCGCGACAACATCTAGAAGCCATGCATCCGCTTTTGCAGGTGGCTCTTGAAAAAGCGCAGCTGCAGTGGTCAGATATTGACGCCGTATCGGTAACACAGGGCCCCGGGCTTTCTGGAGCGCTGGTGGTGGGATTGGCCACTGCACGGACACTTTCATGGCTATTAAATAAGCCGCTCATTGGTGTGAATCATCTGGAGGGGCACATTTACGCCAACTTTCTGGCCTTTGGAGACAGCATCACGTTCCCGCTGCTGGTATTGCTGGTATCCGGCGGGCATACTCAGATGATTGAAATGCGCGGTCACGGAGATTATGTATTGCTCGGCGAAAGCCGTGATGATGCCGTGGGCGAGGCCTTTGATAAGGTGGCCCGCTTACTGGATTTGCCCTATCCCGGAGGCCCCGAAATTGATCGCCTGGCAAAAACCGGTAATCCCAAAGCGTTTGATTTTCCTATCAGCTTGCCCCACGACGATGACTTTAGCTTTTCCGGGCTTAAGACCGCGGTGCTGTATACCCTGCAACGGCTGGAAAAAACGGGCGAACCTATTCCCGTGGCGGATATTTGCGCGAGTTTTCAGCGGGCCGCCGTGGGAAGCCTGATTCAGAAAATTCGACGGTATCTTAAAAATCACCCTGTTAAAGCCCTTTCTATTACCGGAGGCGTCTCTGCCAATTCTTATCTGCGTGCACAGCTGGACACCCTTGCCGCTGAGAAAAATCTGCAGGTGTTTATGCCCCCCCTGAGTTTGTGTACGGACAATGCCGCCATGATTGCCGCCTGCGCATATTATCGTCAGGACGCCAACGCTCACGAGCCCCTGGCTGTCAAACCCCGCTGGCCCGTGGTCAGTCATCAGGAGCACAAGCATTAAATGGATGTTCCAGCCAGCCTACCCGATTTTCCCCGCTACAGTTTTACACTGGATCTGAAAGCGAACTGGCAAAGCGTAAGTCCTTCTTTTATATCCCTTGTGGGCGATGTCCCCGCTGATTTTTATGACATTTTTCAAAACCCTGATCGTGTTAGAGAACAGCTTTTGTTCTGGATATCTCGCCAGCAGGATACTCTGGATTATTTAGATTTAGAAGTCACGCTACGCGCATCACAACGTGTGGCACAATTGCTTTTATATGGACACATAGATCGCATCCTGGGATACTTAACTCCTGAATCAGGGCCCGCTCTGCAGCAGCGTCGGATTCTGGAGAGCCAGATTAAAACCCTTTATGGAGCAGCAGGGCCACAGATGATTACTATTCTGGATACCCGGGCCCGTGTAGTGTCTTTTAATCAGGGAGCCAACGGGGCTGCAATTCAACGTTTTGGTCACCCCATGTTCCCCGGTGAGCCCTTTCAAAACTATGTGCAAAAAGATCGTATTGAAGACTTTGAAAACTCCTTTAAGGAAGTGCTTCAGGGAAAAACCGTGGAAAAAGAACGGGAAATTTACGCACCTGACGGTAAGTTTATTGCCTATAGAATTACCTATGCACCGATTTTTGATCTCGCAGGAAAAGTGCAGCAAATCGTTTTTTTTGCCACAGACCTGAGTGAGCAGAAGCGCATGCAGAAAGCTCTACAAGAAAGCGAAGCCTTGCTCAGACAGGCTCAAAAAATGGAGGCTGTGGGTATTTCGGCCAGTGGTATTGCCCACGATTTCAATAATATACTCACCGCCCTGACGGGCTATGCAGAGCTCATGGCGCAAGAAGATCTTCCCACCACAGCCAGAGAGCTCAATCACGCTCTGCGTTTCACCTGTGAAAAGGCCCAAAACCTGACCCGCCAGCTCCTCATGCTCAGTCGCAAAGAAAGTGCTGAGTCCAGTCTGGTGGATCTCAATACTCTGCTGAAGGCGCAGCGAGATCTGTACCAACAGATTATTGGTGTCAATATCACCCTGCACTATAAGCTCCAGGAACCGGCCCGGGTGTTCATGAACCGAACCCAGGTAGAACAAATTGTGCTGAACTTGCTCACCAATGCCAGAGATGCTATGGACACCACAGGGCGTATTGACGTATATACACACACTCACCGCTTCAGCGTGTCTCACGAAGATGAACAATTTGGCACGCGGCCACCGGGAAATTATGTGTGTTTGGAGGTGCAGGACACGGGCCCCGGCATTCCTGAACACGTCAAGCCCCGTATTTTTGAACCTTTTTTCACCACCAAATCCAAGGAGCGCGGTACGGGTCTCGGCCTGACGCTCATTTACAGGATTGTCAAAGAAGCCGAAGGCTGGGTAAATCTCGAGTCCAGTGAGAAAGGCACCCGCTTTCAAATCTTTTTGCCTCTGTATTCTGCTGAAGCTCATACCACGTACGCCCCTGAAGCACAGGTAGGTCTCTACAAAGTGTCGTCCTTAGAGTCAGAACGTATCTTTCACGCCTTGGAAGATCTTCAGGTGACCCACTGTGATACTCCTGATCAGATCTTGCCCCATATGCTGGTGATTTCTCCCTTTTCAGCCCACCATCTTGCCGATACCGTACCCGCTCGTGCATGGTTATACCTGGCCGGAGAAGAAGATGTAGAAAGTGATGCCTTTGATGAATTAAAGGCCTTCCAGGATGTTCTGCTGCTCCCTTATGCATCTGGACAATTAAAACATCGGATTCGAACAATGCTCTGTGTGTGATCTGTTAGACTGAACCTGTCGAAAATCTTTTGGGAGACATCGCGATGAATTACAAACGGTGGATAGGATTTTGTCTGACTCTGGTGTTACTTTTAATGAGCTGTAATACCGAAGAAACACAGCAGCCTGAAGTACTCCGTCTGGGCATGGTGCCCTTTGAAACCGGCGAAGAACTTCTCAAAGATATGCAGCCCCTGATTGATGTGATCGAACAAGGCATGAATATGGAAGTTAGACCCACGGTTGCCGCAGATTATACCGGCGTGGTAGAAGCTTTCAAAAACAATCAGTTAGATGTGGCCTTTTTGAGCCCTGCTGCCTACGTCCTGGCCAAACAGGAAGCAGACGTCAAAGTCATTTTAAAATCTCAACGCAATAACAATGCCAACTACTATGGCGCCATCATTGTGCGGGACGACAGTGAGATTAAAACCATTGAGGATCTTAAGGGAAAACGCTTTTCTTTTGGCGATCCCATATCCACTTCCGGCCACATTTTTGCCCGTAAACTCATGCTGGAAAACGGTATTAACCCGGAGTCGGATCTGGAAAAGTTTATTTATTCAGGAAGCCACGACTCTACGATTCTATCGGTACTGAATAAAAAAGTGGATGCAGGAGCCACCTATGCGGATGACGATCAGGGCAATTCCAATGCCTGGAAACGTTTTCTTGAGCCTGAGGATTACAAACAGATTCGGGTACTGACTTATACTGCGCCCATTCCTTCCGATACCATTTCGGTACGGGGCGATTACCCGCCAGAACTCACCGAACGCCTGCGCAAAACCCTGATTGACTTCACAGAATCCCCCGAAGGCAAGGCACTCGTTCAAAAGTTATATAAGTTTGATGGCTACGTCAATGCCAGCGATTCGGACTATCAGAAAGTAAGAGAAGGCTTTGAAGCGGCGGGAATCAACCTGAAAGAGAAATTGAAAACCTGACAACTTATGTTATGATGTGTGGGGCCAAAACTGGCAATATGTCAGTGATTGGGGCCCATAGTCACAAGTTCTGAAAAGATTGTACATTCAAACCATATATGATACAATAGTATACACTTGAATACTATTGTTTGAGGAGTATAATCGGGACTTGGTATTGAAGGAGCCAAACGCAGTATGGATGCAGACGACTTTAAAACACTTGGAGAATGCGACTTTGGAACCATTTGGGAAGTCCAGAGTGAAAATAAAGTGGTGGTCAACGCCTATCAAGCAGCCCTTTATTTTTCTCGGGACGACTTTTTTCAGTTTGCCAAAATGGTAGAAAATTCGCTGATTACCGCTACAGGCAAAGGGTTTTCACTCCCTTCACAAGCAACCCCTCAACCAGAGGTCGAGGAAGCGCCTGAGCCCCCCGCAGAACCTCCTCAAATCACAGATATTCGCGCTTTTCGTAAGAGTCGCCAAACGGACGATGAAGACGGAGATGCATAGACATTTAGGAAAACGAGGTTAGTAAAATGACTGCAAATAATCAGGTAGTCCTTATTGGACGTGCGGGCAATAATGTGGCAGAAGACGTGCGTAAATTGCAAAGTGGCTCTATGGTAGCTGAAGTGCGTCTGGCGGTCAATCGCCCTGGAAAAGATGCTTCAGGAAATAACGTGACGGACTGGATTTCTTGCCAGTTTTGGAATAAAAATGCCGAACGCTTAAGTGAATTCGTGAAAAAAGGAGACCTTATCAGCGTGTCGGGTTCGGTACGTGTGGACAACTGGGAACAAGACGGACAGCGTCGCCAGAAATATTTTGTGCACGGTGAGAACTTCCAAATGCTGGAGTCTCGCTCCGCTCGACAGGAACGTCAACAGCAAGAATCCGGCGGCTATGGTGGCGGTGGTGGCAACTATGGTGGCGGCGGCAATTACAACTCAGCTCCTCCTCAACAGCAAAAACCGTCCAGCAACTACAATGATGAGTTTGCCCTTGATGACGACGAACTCCCTCCTTTCTAAGCAATGACAACATCCCGGCCTGACATTCAGGCCCTTGTTTTTGATCTTGATGACACGCTGATGGACACCTTTGGGACACTGATTCCCGAAGCTCACCGTCAGGCGTGTCTTTCCATGCAAAAGGCAGGACTGGACGTGCCGCTGGAAGCGTTGGTTAAAAAACGCTGGGAACTCATCGAAGCCCATCCCCGGGCAGAAATCAATGCCCTGCTAGCAGAGTACTACGGCTGCCACGAAAAACAAGTTATCCAGGCCGGTATAGATACTTACTTCAATCCGGATTTTGAGCGCCTTGAGCCTTTTCCCGGCGTGCCTGAGATGCTCCTCAATCTAGCTAACGACTATACGCTTTTTTTGCTCACGTCAGGTATTCCCGCAGCCCAGCAACGTAAGGTCAAAGCTCTGAACCTTGCCCCCCTGTTTAAAGACGTGCTTTACGCGCCTTTGCATCAGGAGCAGGCCAAACTTCATGCTCTGAAATCTCTCTGCAAAGATTACGATCTGAAGCCTGAACAATTGGCCGTTATTGGCGATCGCATTACCAACGAAATTCTGGCTGGCAATCAACTGGGCTGTTTTACCCTGTGGATTCAGCAGGGAGAATGTCTGGGTATTGTGCCGGAAACTCCCGAAGAAACCCCTGACGCTACCACCTCTACTATTTTAGAGGTTCCCAAAATACTCGCTCAATTAAAGGATTTGCACCCGTGAAAATTTCTGCCCGCACCCCCAACCGCATTGATCTGGCCGGAGGCACTCTGGATATTTACCCTCTGTATATTTTTCTAGAGGGGGGATACACCCTGAACGCCGCCATTGACCTTTATAGTCAGGTGGACCTTACTCCTCGTGAAGACTCTGACTTCTATTTTGAGTCCGTGGATTTTGGTACAGAACTCAGGGTCTCCCGTGAGGATTTACTGGCAGGCAAAGCCGACGATTCAGACTTCCGCCTGCTGGTGCAGGGGTTAAAAGCCTACCTGCCAGAGCAAGGACTCAATATACGCTCTTTCAATCAGGCCCCCAAGGGCTCTGGCCTGGGCGCCTCTTCGGCTTTGCTGATTGCTCTAAGCGGCGCACTTAATCAGTGGAACGCCGTGTATCCACAGGGAGAACAATTGATTCATCGGGCAGCGGATCTGGAGGCCTGGGTGCTGGATATTCCCACGGGGAAACAAGACTATTATGCGGCCCTGTACGGTGGGCTACAAGCCATTCACTTTGATCAGGCGGGGGTTCAGCGGGAACATATTCATTTGCCCACAGATATGTACACCACTCTCAATGAGGGTCTGGTGCTGAGCTTTACGGGCGAAAGCCATTTTTCGGGCACCAATAACTGGAATATGATGAAGCGCTATATTGACAACAGTGGTGAAACCCGGAAAAGCTTGAAAGCTATTCAAGCCACTTCCGCAGCACTGTATCAGGCCCTCAAAAAGGCTGACTTAGAGCAGGTTTATCAATTGCTGAATCAGGAGTGGAAAAATCGTCAGGCATTGGCGGAGGGGGTAACCACTCCCCAGATTGATAAAATGATTGCAGCGGCCAATGCAGCAGGAGCCAAAGCCAATAAAATTTGCGGAGCGGGTGGTGGCGGATGTCTGCTCACTTTATGTGAACCCGGAGATAAATCCGCCGTGGCTGCGGCCCTGGAATCCACAGGAGCTACCCTGATGGAGAATCGAATGACGCCTCAGGGATTGCAAGTGAACGTATTCGAGGACTGATCCTGTTAACCCGCGTTAACCGAGGGGACGAGAAGTAGAAAAGAATAAAAACCAGTACACCATTTCCATGCCCATGAGCAGTTTCAAACTCATACCAAAGGAACCGGTGATAGAGCTGGTGCAAGTCCGCAGCATTTGCCCAAAGGAAAACCCCCTGTTGGAACGGAAATAACCAAACATGGCTCCGATCCAGGCTCCCATAAAGAAAATAAGCAGGGAAGGGGCCATGGGCAAAAAGAAAACCCCAACCATACTACCAATAATCATGCCCCAGATCACCTGTTCAGACACCCGGAAATACCAGGTTCTTAAGGTTGCCGAGTACAGATCTGAAAGAAAACCCACCGCCACGCACACGGCCATAATAGCAACCAACGCCACGGGAAATTCAGGACGCTGGGCACCATAAAGCAGGCCAATACCCAATAGCAAAAACAGTCCCAGACTGCGCATATAGATAGAGCGGCTGGTTTGTAAGTAGGTCAAACAAACCAGCGCAGCAATACAAAACAGATAAAACAGAGGCAACACTATGGGTTAACTCTTACCTCGGCATCCTTTGCGTAATCGGCTTCGGGCTTGAAGTTAGGATCTCTGACAATGGTAGGTGTCACAATAAACACCAGCTCAGAGTTTCGCTCCTGGAAATTGACAGTTTGGAAGAGCCAGCCGATAACGGGGATATCTCCGAGCAAGGGTAATTTTTGAATCACTTCTTGTTTGTCAGTGCGGAGCAAACCAGCGATCACAATCGACTGATTGTTTTCCACCTGCAACGTGCTTTCTGCACGACGGGTTTTAAAGGCTGGCACTACAAAAGAACCACCCTGCAGCTGATTGGCAATAGTGATGCTATTGGCCCGGTCAATATCACTGACTTCGGGTTTGAGCTCCATCTGAATTTTTGCGCTGCCTTCAATTTTGGCTTTGACCTTCATATTAATCCCGAACTCACGCCACTGTACGTTGATCCGATCCCGGTCAGTAATAATCAGTGGCACTTCACCCCCGGACAGAAATTCACCCTCTTTGCCATTCAGTAACACAAGGGTAGGTTCCGCCAGAAGACGGGCTCTGCGATCGTTAATCAACATGTCAATACGAGCACTCAGTACATCGTTGCGAATCGGCAGACCAAAGCGAAAAGGTGCATTGGGGGTAGCCTCTGAAAAGGAGATGGAATCAGACCAGTCCACGCCCAGATTACCATCGTTGTTGTTTTCAATTTCAAGAACTTTTACTTTGACCGCGATTTGCTCACTGCGGTAGTTATCGGAAACTTCCACCACATAGTTAATGGGAGTGCTACTGCGATTGGTCCACACCAGCACATTGGTGATCCCCGTTTTTTTGGCAGTCAAAATAGCCAACTTGGGGTTTACCGGAGAAATAGTGGCTGTGGCAATTTCAGAGCTGCCCACCACAATGGTAGAAATGCCGTCAGGCACATTGAAGGTAATCGCCTGTCCCAGAGGAATAACAATATTGGGGGTGGTTTGCTGGGCGCTGGCCGGTAAGGTGGTCATAGGATTGGGCGTAAACGTGCCCAGAGCAACAAGTAAAGAGAGAGAAGACAGTTTTTTTAGCCAGCGTTTCATAGATGAAGTCCTTCGTTGAAATTTATGCCTCATTATAACAGCGTTTAGCGTTTGATGCGACGCCGAAGCGTATGGCTCAATTGCAGAATTTCTTTATCCTTAAACAAATAGAGCAATAAGAGATAGAACAGACCCAGCAGCGCACTATAAACAATGGCCTGAAAAATGGCCTGCCATTTGTTACTCACAAGAATACGCTCCAGCGCAAAAAAACTGTAGCCGCCCAGTAAAGCCATGGGTAGCGCTGCGCCAAAAATCTTAAGCAAATGCTGACGGGTTTCTGCTTCAATCAGCCCGCCGAGTCGGCGACGTAAAATCACGTAAAGCACTAGAAAGTTCAGGCCTGCCGCCAGAGAAGACGCCAGCGCCACCCCTCCGACATCCAGCAGAGGTACCAGTAGCCAACAACCGCCAAACATAGCCGCAATAGTGACAAAACTGCTCAAAAACGGTGTCTTGGAGTCGCCCAGCGCATAAAAAACGCGTATCAACAGGTCCCGAATGGCGTAAACCGTAACGCTCAACGATAAAAACAGCAGCACTTCATACGTGAGCCAGGAGGCCGCCGCATCAAACTTACCCCGCTGAAACAGGAGAACAATCGCAAAGTGGCCAAAACAAATGAGCAAAATGGTAATGGGCACCGTTAGCATTAAAATGGGTCGCAGGCCCTGATTAAAGCGCGCCTTGAGAGCCTCAAACCCTTTTCCTGGAACCACAGCAGCACTGAGTAAAGGCAACAAGGGTACCAGAAGTGCTGTGAGCAGAATGCCCAGCGGTAATTGGATCAGCAGGTTACCAAACCGGAAGGCTCCAATTCCGCCTTTTTGTAAGCCCCCCGCAAAAAACTGAATAATAAACACGTTCACCTGACCAATGGTAGAGGAGAGCATGGCGGGGAGCAGCAGGTTCAAAAAGTTGTGAAATTCAGGATCTTTTAAACGAATTTCCACGTGCATGGTTTTAAAGAAGCCCAGGAGTGGTAACAATTGCAGGATCAGTTGCATCACCGCACCAATAAGGGTTCCCCAGGCCATACAACGGGCCAGAGACTCGGGTTCTGGCCCCGCAAACAAAACCAGTGCACCAATCACGCCAAGACTGGCCATAATCGGACTCAGACTGGGAGTAATAAAGGTGTTTTTAATGCTCAAAATACCGTAGAAAATACCAATCAACCCGGACACCACAAAAGCGGGCGCCATAATGCGCAATTGTAAAACCGCCAGAGCTGCCGTATCGGGGTGTAGATCTTTCCAAAGCCCGATAATTTGAGGGGCAAATACAAAGAGCAGGGCTGCCAGCACGCTGGTGGTCAAAAAACTCAGGACAATGGCAGTGGACAAAACCCTTCCGTAAACCCGTGGCTCATCAGATTTAAAAAATCGGGTCAGGGTGGATACTACTGCAGAATGAAAAGGCCCGTTGAGCCCGCCCAGCATGACCAGCGCAAATTGGATGGGGATGAGTGTAGCTACCTGATAGGCATCGGTTACCGAGGACAGACCACAATAATAGGCAATCACCTGATCACGAAATAACCCCACCACCTTACTGATCAGAGAGAGTGCAGCGATCAATCCTGCGGCACGAAGAAGAGACATAGCGTACGAACCTTAAAGTTTTTGTTAAGTAAGTATACTTTATATTAAACGTGAGGGGTTTTGTATTATAATTAGATTAAATCAGGCCAGATGCTTCATTTTTGTTTATAAGATTCTAACAAGCATAATTGTGCCCATCACTCATTGATATTTTTTAAATAAGGAGCCTATCTCTATGGGACTCGGTGACCTCAGTTTCTCAGCCATTGCTTCATTACGATCCATTGACACATGGACAGCCACCATCAACGCGAATATGGCCGGTACCGGCCGCGTGGGTTTTAAAGCCAGTAACGTAAAATTTGGAGGCGGAACCACATCTTCGGATCGCCCCATTGTGGCCCCCAGACTGGGCATCAATGTGGCTGAACAAAGCTTAGGCATTGCTCAGACCAAAGTGGATTACTCTCAGGGAGCGGTCGTGGCCTCCACCTCCTTTACCCACCTGGCAATTCAGCGCACCACTTCCACTCCCGGTATGTTTATCCTGGTAAGTGAAGTGGATGGAGCAACCGGCGTGCCCACCGCGGATGCTTCTTATTATTACACCTTCGACGGAGAATTTCACTTTGACACCAACGGCCGTCTCGTCAATAACGACGGCCTGTTTGTAGTAGCAGATCGTAACGGTGACGGTGTCGTCAACAACGAAAGCGTTATTGACCTAGACAACGCCGGGGGGGGGGCCATCAGTCCGGACGTAGTCAACGATCAACTGTCTCTGAACAATATTGCCATTGCTACCTTCCCGAATCCACAGCTACAGCTGGAGTTTTCGCGGTATGGAGCCACTATTTTCCAGGAAACGGGCGCCAACAGCCTACTTGCACCTGTAGCCGGCCGAGTTGCCCAACCTGACTTTGTGGGCAATTACGACAACGCCACCGCAGGCTTTCAGGGCTCCGGGCGAATTATCCCCAACGCATTAGAAGCCTCTAACGCTTCTCTCACGGCTTCTACCCCCGAACTGGCATTGGCACAAAAAATGTACGCCGCTATTGCTAAAGTCATCTCGGTGGCCCTGCAAAATATTGACGTGGTGCTGAATATCTCTCGTTAGTATTCTCAAAACTTCAAACATTTAAAAAAGCTCCGAAACTGTTATTCGGAGCTTTTTTAATGAATGTTGTGGGTGAAAATGGGGGGTACAGGCTAAAGCCAACTCAGGCTAAACCCAGCTATAGTACAGCCAGATTAAAAAGACGGGGAGCACCATCCCTGCTACCGTCCAAATGCCGGCTTCGCCCCACAGACCCTTTTTACCCTTTTTCATAAAGAGACCGGTCAGAGCAAGCAGGAGCAAAGCCACCGCATACACGTCTGCATAAAGGGTCCAGAGTTTTTTACCGCTGTTCAAGTGTAAAAAGTTAAACAAGTGCAGCACCGGGCGACGGGAGGTCTTTTCAAAATCCGCCGTACCGGTGGTGACATTCAGCGTAATTTTTTCGTGACTGTTAATCAAAATTTCCAGATTTTGGTCATCCGGGTAAAACACATTGTCTGGCTGAAAATCTTTTTCAATGCCGAACTGCGTAAAGAGGGAACGCGCTTCCGTTGCGCTGATGTTTTCAGGATCTTTTAAGGGCGGAATTTGACCTGAGGTATGGGTAATGCTGTAATTGGGATTCCAGTCTTCAATATGATTTACCGCCAGGCCAGACACCGCATAAATCACGGTAGTACCCGCAAAGAAGTACCCCAGATAGCGATGGAGGAGAATATTGTAGTATTTGAGGGGACGCTTCTTCTTTTTCGGGGGCATTATTTATCCTGAATAACCACACCTATAGGTTGAAACATATAGCTGGTGCGAGGACCTTTTACGCTTTTGGGATCAAAGGGTTTTCCCGCCTTTTTGGCCCGGGCTTTTTCAATTTCAATGACGTCCTTTTTGGGCATCACTTTTTTCATCAGTTTGCCTTTGATCACCGTATGTTTGCCGCGAGCAGACATGGGAAATACCATTTCACCGTCTCTCACCTTAATAAAAAGATTTTCCTTTTTGCGGTCGGACTTCACCTTCATCCAGCAACCGCGCATGGGGCAAACGTCCATCACAATGCCCTGTACCTGAATTGTTTTTCCCACGTATTTATCGGGGTTATCTAAGACCTGAGAGATTTTGACGGTGCCTTTTTTGAGCACGGGACGCTCACCGAAAATCTTATCAGCAGCCTGTGCAGAGGAAGCAAATAGGGTTGGGGCAAACAATAGAGCGGTAAGGGAAAGAGAAACAAGAGGTTTTAACATGGAGGCCATTCCTTATTGTGGTTTACGCTTTATTTTACACCAGATGCACTAACAAACGGGAATCAAAAACAAAAACTCCGTTGAAAAAATATCTTTTTATCGCTTTTTTTCAAAAAAACACCTGAGGTTTAGTTTTTATTTTTATATTCACTGGCTAAAAAATCATCTTTTAGCGCAATCTATTTTTCATTGAATTTTTGACATTTATTCCGCTCAAAAAATACTTATTCATCATTTTATTTACTAACTTAAAAAAGCAGATAAAACTTTTCTTATTGACACACATCTTCAAGGCCCCTTACCCTTTAACATAGTCAAAAAACCCGGAAGGATATTCCTTATCTATGATTCGTCGCTTATTCGCAGTCGCCATGACCCTTTCTCTACTCAACGCATGTCAGCCTGCTACCAACCCTGCTACCGGCACCACGCCAGCTCCCGCTGTTACCGATAACGCTACCTCTGAAGATTTAAAACAGGCCTTTTTAACCCAGTACGCCACCAATGTTCACGCCAATTATCTGGATTCCCACACCAAAGCTGTGGAAATGCAAACCGCCATTGACGCCTTTCTGTCAGCTCCCGACGCCGCAAAACTCGAAGCCGCTAAATCAGCCTGGCTGGTGGCCCGTGAACCTTATGGCCAGACCGAGGGTTTCCGCTTTTACGACGGCCCTATTGATGACGAAAATGGCCCTGAAGGTCAGCTCAACGCCTGGCCTCTGGACGAAGTCTATGTGGACTACGTAGAAGGAAATGCCGATGCGGGCATCGTTAATCAAACGGCTCAATACCCCGAAATCAATACGGATCTGCTTATCAGCCTGAATGAAGCAGGCGGAGATAAAAACATCTCCACCGGCTATCACGCCATTGAGTTTTTACTGTGGGGACAGGATTTAAGTGAAGGTCCTGGCGCAGGTCAGCGTCCTTTCACGGACTACACCACCGCCACCAACGCTGACCGCCGCGGTCAATACCTCAAAGCAGCCACTGACTTACTCGTGAGCGACTTACAGTCCATGGTAGATGCCTGGGCACCAGGTCAGGACAATTACCGCAAAAGCTTCTTAGCACTTGACGTGAATGAAGCCGTGGGCAAAGCCTTAAAAGGTATTGGCACGCTGAGCGCCAGTGAATTATCTGCCGAGCGCATGGCCACCCCCCTCGATATTGGCGATCGCGAAGAAGAACACTCTTGTTTTTCAGACAATACCCGCAACGACATTCTGTACAACGCCCGCAGCATTGAAAACGTTTTAATGGGCAAATATACGGCCACTGACGGTACTGTCAACGAAGGCACGGGTTTAATTGCCCTGATTGAAACCATTGACGCAGATCTCGCCGCTCGCTTAAAAGCCAGTAGCGCAGAAAGTTTAGCGTTAACGGCCGCTATTCAGGATCCCTTTGACCAGGAAATTCGCCCTGAAAACACCGAAGGCAACGCACGCATTACTGCCGCCATCAACGAACTTCAAAATCAGGGACGTTTGATTGTAGAAGCCGGACAAGCTCTGGGCATTACCGTCAACACCGACTTATAATCAGATGATGAAATACCCCGTTGCTTTTTTACTGTTCTTTGCTCTGAGCGCTTGTCAAACTGAGTTACCTCAACCGGTTACCGCTGAGCCCGCAGAGGCACCCACAGTGGATGCCCGCATCCTGAGCGGTGGAAAAGCAACGGTGTTTGACAGGACCCGAGAAGCCTTTAGCCACCGCATTCCCGGTACCGAGCTCACGGAGCGCACGCACTTTTTCACCGGAGAATCCCTTTTTGACCAGAACTGGATCGCAGCCCCTGCTTCCACGGTGGCCCGAGATGGCCTGGGTCCCTTGTTCAACGCCCGTTCCTGTGCCGCCTGCCATGGAAAAGACGGTCGCAGCAATCCCTTTTTGAATGATGAGGCCACGGAGCCGGCTCAGGCACTCCTGGTAAGACTGAGCGAAATAGGTACCGACAGCCACCCTGAACTGGGCGGTCAGCTACACCCCTTTGCCTTGCCTAAACTTGAAGGCGAAGGTCAAATTCAAATCCAATGGCAGTCGCAAACGGGCACCTACACCGACGGCACCACCTACACCCTGCAAAAACCGCAATTTACCCTTCCCATTACCGGCGAAGCACTACAGTTTTCTGTGCGACAGTCTCCGCAACTGGTGGGACTGGGATTGCTGGAGCAAATTGCAGAATCAGATATTATGTCTCAGGCAGATCCAGAAGATACCAACGGCGACGGCATATCCGGGCGCCCCAATCGTGTCTGGAACGTGCTGGCTCAACAAAACACCCTCGGCCGTTTTGGTTGGAAAGCCAATCAGCCCACTGTTAAGCAGCAGGTAGCAGGAGCTTTCAACGGCGATCTGGGTATTACCACCTCGCTATTTCCCCATGACGACACCACCCCTTCACAACAACAGGTCCATGAAAAAGCCTACGAAGGCCCCGTGCCTCACGGTGGAGAACCAGAGCTCTCCGATCGTTTACTCGAACGCGTTACCTTTTATGTGCAAAAGCTGGCGGTACCGGCCCGACGTGACGTGAATGCTCCCGCCGTAGAACAGGGGGAAGCGCTGTTTAATCAGCTCCAGTGTCAGAAATGTCACACGCCGGGTTATACCCTCAACACCCCAGAAGGTACTGACACGATTCGCCCCTATACCGACTTACTGCTCCACGATATGGGGCCCGGCCTGGCAGATCAACGGCCTGACTTTGAAGCCACCGGACAGGAATGGCGAACCCCCCCTCTCTGGGGTATTGGTCTGATTGAAACCGTCAATGGACACACCCGTTTTCTTCATGACGGGCGAGCCCGCAACCTCACTGAAGCGGTGCTGTGGCACGGTGGAGAAGCTCAGGCTTCGCAAAATGCCTTCAAGAATTTATCTCTATCTGAACGTGAGGCTTTGATTGCCTTCCTGGAGTCTTTATGAAAATGACCTCAAAAAAAGCACTAACCCTTTTCAGCCTCTGTGTCTCTCTGGGCACAGGATTAGCAGCAGGCTGCTCTCAAACCACTCTGGATCTACTGGGCCGTAGCTTTATTCCCGTTAATATGACCCCTGAACAGGTCACCCAAACCGTTTACCAGCAGGTGATTACTCCCGGTTACGGAGATTTTTTAGTGGCTGCTCAGGAACTGGATCTTGCGGCAGGCCAATGGAAACAAAATCCTGACAGTGCCTCTGCCCGTGAAACCACTCAGGCTGCCTGGAAAAAAGCCAGCACCGCCTGGGTAGAAACAGAAGCTTATCAATTTGGCCCCGCTACAGAACAGCGCATTCGTCAGAACATCTCCTTCTGGCCTCGCCGTTTGAATCACCTGGAAGGCGTTCTCACAGGTTCTGACCCTGTGAACGTCAATAAAATGGGCACCAGTCGTAAGGGCCTGCCCGCCGTGGAATTTTTAGCCTTTGGACAGGCCGAAACCCTTTCCCAACGGAATGAGCGCGGCGAGCGCGGGCGCACATACCTGAAAGCACTCACTGCGGATCTGGTTCAGCAGGCTGAGCGTCTGCAAACGGCCTGGCAGGGAGACTACGGTCAGAATTTTTTGACCAGTGCCAATGCCCAGAATATGCAGTTAAATCAGTGGGTGCTGGTCTTAGAAAACATCAAAAACAAGCGCCTGGGCGATCCTGCCGGTCTCCTGGGCACCACACTGGGTACAGAAGGCCTTGAAGCCCCCGATAGTGACTACTCGCTGGAACTGATTGAAGCAGCGCTCAAAGGTTTTGAGAAAAGCTATCGCCTGGAAGGCTTTCAAATTCAGAACGCTCCCCAGACCTCTGAATATCTGGTGGCATTGGGACATCGTCCGGTACAGGAAAAAGTAGCAGCACAACTCGTTCAGGTCAAACAAGATCTTGAAGCCCTGCGCCCCTCTCTCAAACAGGCCCTGAAAAATAACCCTGAGGCTGTCAAAACCAGTTTTGAATCGGTAAAAACCCTGTTGCGGTACGTAAAAGTAGACATGGCCAATGCCCTCAATCAGACGGTGAACTTCACCGATAATGACGGAGACTAACGCCACCAAAGACGTCGTGATTTCAGGAGCTTCTCTGGCGTTTTTTCGCGCGGGATTTGGCCTGATTATGCTTTTTGGCCTGCTGCGCTTTGTGGCACGGGGCTGGGTACAGGCCTACTACGTGGAGCCCACCTTCTTTTTTAGCTATGAGGGACTGGAGTGGATCAAGCCCTGGACCCATTACGGACTTCCCTCCTGGACCCTTTATGCTCATATCGGTGTTCTATGTTTGTGTAGTCTGGCCATTGCCGTGGGCTGGCATTATCGCAGTGCCTGCTTGCTGTTTTTTCTGGGGTTTAGCTACCTGGAACTCATTGATAAAACCCCCTATCTGAATCATTACTACGCCATGAGTGTCATCGCTTTTTTGATGTGTTTATTACCCTTAGACAAAGCATATGCCTGGCCCGTGGGTTTTAGCACACCCCAGTCTTTACCGCGCTGGCCGTTGCGGGTCCTTCGCGGGCAGGTGGCCCTGATCTATATTTTTGCGGGGCTAGCCAAACTCAACGGAGACTGGTTATGGCGAGCCGAACCGCTACGCCGCTGGCTCCCCGCCCTGAGCGGTCAGTTTCCCATGGGATGGATTTTTAACATTCCCGCCACCGCCTGGGCCATGGCCTGGGCCGGCATGCTGTTTGATCTGGTAATCGTATTTTTTCTGTGGCACCGACGCTCGCGACCCTGGGCCTACGGACTGGTGGTGGTGTTTCACGGACTTACCGCCCTGTTGTTTCCCATTGGCTTATTTCCCTGGCTCATGATGTTCCTGGCCCTGCTCTTTTTTGAACCAGAATGGCCGTTGCAGGTGTTAAAAAGATATTTTGGCAGCTTTGATAATACGCCTTCCTCAGAAAATGTCATCAAGAGCGACTATTCCCCCTCACAAAAAGGGCTTTCTTTGATACTCTCTGTGATGCTGACCTTGTTTTTTACGGTGCAGCTAATCCTGCCCTTGCGTCATCATCTTTACCCCGGCAACGTGTTGTGGACCGAGGAAGGTTTTCGCTTTGCCTGGAACGTGATGCTGATTGAAAAAACCGGCTGGGTAGAGTTTACGGTAAAGGATCCCGTGAGCGGACGGTTCTGGGTAGAAAAAGGCAGCGATCTGACTCCTTTTCAACAACGTATGATGAGCACCCAGCCGGATATGATTTTACAGTATGCCCACGAACTGGGAAAAAGGCACCGTGACCAGTTTCCTCAGGTGGAAGTGTATGTGGAAAGTTATGCTGCCCTCAACGGGCGTCCGAGCCAATATCTGATTCGCCCGGACGTCAATCTGCTGGAACACAGCACCACCTCAGGGATTATTCAACCACTTCAATCGTAATCGTTTCTGCCATGTCTTTGCCGTAAGACATGTGTACGCCGTTGGCAAATTGTAAGGTCAGGGTATGAGTTCCTGGCGCTAGCTCAACTTCAGCCTCCGTCTGGCCCTTACCGAAGTGAATATGGGTGTCGTCACTGGGCACCACGTTCCCCTGAGGAACGCCTTCACCATCAATAATCAGGTGATGGTGTCCACCATTGGGGGTCACTTCCCCGGCAGGCTCTACTTCCATGCCCTGGACCTGCATAATGACTTTCACGGGCGACTTGACCTTTTCTCCGTCTGCCGGGCTCAAAATATTCACACCCTGAGGCAGGTTGTCGGTGGCGGGAGGCATGTCGCTGGCCGCGGTTTTTTCTTCAGGGTGATCAGCGTCGGTATTGGCCGGTACTTTGGTCTGGGTGCTGTCGTCCTGAGTTTTGGTATCTTCTGAAGGACAGGCGCTGAGGGCCAGAACACAGCTCAGGGAAAGAGCGAGTACAGAAAGGGAGCGAATGGATTTGAACATGGTATTTTCCTTTTTTGATCATGATACCACTAGATTTTCAAAATGATTCCGCGTGTTAGCGCAATCCAATCCGTTTCAGCTTTCGCTGCAAACTCTGACGGTGAATCCCCAGCCAGCGGGCGGCCTGAGAAATATTTCCCTGGCATTGTAAAAGCACGTATTCTAAGTACTCCTGCTCGTGCCGTTCCAGACTTTCAATAGGTTCATCGGGCTGCCCCTGCTCGGCTTCGCTATCTCCCTCTTTGAGTTCCATCCAGAGGGCTTTTTCAATCCGTTCAATGGGCACCGGCTTGGTCAGATAGTTCACAGCGCCTCGCTTCACGGCTTCCACAGCGGTGGCAATGCTGCCGTAGCCGGTGAGCATCACCGCCCGACAGTCGGGAGAATGCTGAAGCAGCAGGGGCAAAATGTCCAGGCCACTTTCACTGCACAAGCGCAAATCCAGCAGCGCAAAGCGAAAGGACTGAAAGCTCACAAGTTCCTTGACCTCTTCAGCACTTCCCGCTTCCCACACATCGTAGCCCCGGTCGCTGAATTCCAGACGCAGACTTTCCCTGAAGTTCAGATCGTCATCCACGAGCAGCAAACTGGGGGCAGATCCGGGGGTTTCATTTACGGTAGACATAAGGTGGCACAAGCTCCTGTGGGGGTGTTTTGAGAAAGGGTCAGTTCGCCAGACATACTCTGGGCCAGCATATATACCGTGTAAAGGCCCAGGCCCGTTCCATCACGATAGGTGGTCACAAAGGGTTCGCCAAAGTGCTTTAAAATCTGCTCTGGCCAGCCGGGACCGGTGTCTTGCAGGGTCAAACAAAAGTGCTGCTGTGTGCAGCGCAATTGCAAAGAGATAGCGGGATTAGGGGTTTCTGAGCGTTCAAGGGCTTTCACCGCATTGCGAATCAGATTATCAAGACCCTGTTTGAGTAAAAGCTCCGGCACCTTGAGCAAGCGGGTTTCAGGCCATTGATTGTCCAGTTCCCAGTGAATATCGGGATGCTGACGCTGCCACCGCTGCCAGAGGGGCAAAAGCACCTGTACAGGATCAAGGGGAATTAAATTTTCCAATTCTTCGCGGGTGGGCAGAGCCGCTAGTGCTCTGAGTTTTTGCTCACTGCGCGTAAGGGCCTGATTGGCTGCGTTTACATCGTCAAGCAGAGATTCTGGCACTTTTCGCCGCAGACGATCTAAGCGCAGCCGCAGGGTATTTAAGGGGGTGGCAAATTCATGAGCCATTCCCGCTCCCAGCGCCCCCAGCAAATGCACCTTTTGCAGGCGATCTTGCTGGTGCTTGAGCTGCTCCCAACGACGCTGGTACTGCACGCGACGCTGAGAAACACCGGCGGCAATAAACCAGGTGGCCAGCACCACCCCCATTTGAATACCCCAGCTCACCAGAGCCGAGGTGCGCACATAGGTATTCTGAGCGTTGAAAACGTACACCACGGGATTCATCATATAAATACCCGCGGCGGCCACGATCAAATAGGCCCAGCCATACTGAGGTGGCAGCAAAACAGCGCTCAGTGTGACATACACAAATAACAGCGGGTAAAAGGGGTTTTGCAAGCCCTGGGTCAGTCCCAGCACAAACAAAAACTGCACCAGATTAAGCAATAACAGTGCAAGTAATAATACCTCACGGTGTTCTTGTGTGGCGCGGGCGTATACCTTTGTATGCAGATAACGACAGGTCAGAGTATTCATACCCAGTAAAAATACCGCACTCAGCATGAGCCCTGGTGCAAAGCCAGAGGGAATAAAAAGTAAAGCAGTTCCCAATGCCAGTACACCGAGTTGTCCAGCATACAAAAACCACTGAATCAGCACCAGCCAGGCCAGTTGATCCGTCACTTCGTCCCGGGCCTGAAGGGGAGGAATAAAATAGCGTTGCATAAGGTTCCAGTATAACGTTCTACCCCTTGCAGCATAAAGCGAAAACCGCAGTTAGAGAGAAACCGCAACAAGGTGTTGCAGCAAAATCCCGTTGTGTGTAAGAAGCACCCCTTATTAAACTGAAGCTATACATCAAAGTTAAAAATTTCAGGACTTTATCATGAAAAAATATGTTGCACTTTCCCTTTTAATGATCTCAACACTCACTAGCTGCGGCGTTCCCGCCGCCACCGATATGATGGCGGACATGCAGCCCATGCGCGTTCAATTTGCCGCTGCGGTCAACGATCAGGATTTTTCCTGCGGCACCTCTTTCAATAATGTAGGTACTACCAACTCGACCTTAACTCCCAAAGATTTTCGCTTTTATGTGCATGATGTGACCCTGATTCGGGCCGACGGAGAAGCCGTACCCATGCAATTAGAGCAAGACGGCAAATGGCAATTGCAAAACATTGCCCTGTTGGACTTCGAAGACAAGACCGGCAGTTGTGACGGCAACCCCGATATGAATATGGAAATTAAAGGGATGGCTCCTGCAGGAGAATACACCGGCATTAAATTCAAGTTGGGGGTTCCCACCGCCATGAACCACGGCGATCCCAATGCCGCAGAGTCTCCCCTGAACCTGACCTCCATGTTCTGGACCTGGCGTTTTGGTCATAAGTTTGCCCGACTGGATATGACCACCACCGGCATGCCTCAGGGGTATTTTATTCACCTGGGCAGCACCGCCTGTGAAGCCGTCGAAGCCACTGAGTCCACAGAAGGAAATTTGAAAGTATCTCATGCGGGCCATGATCATGGTGACGAGCATAAAGGCAATTGTGCCAACCCCAATATCGCCGAAATTACCATAGAAGATTTTGACGTAAACAGCGATACGCTGGTGGCAGATCTGGGTCAGTTGCTGGCAGAAAGCAATATTGACACCAATCAGGAAGAAACCGCTGCGGGCTGTATGTCTTCCCCCGATGATGCAGATTGTGAAGGCATTATGAAAAACTTTGGTTTAAAAGAAGCTCCACAACGCTTCTTCCGTAAAAAATAAACCATGATACGGGCACTTCTTTCAGGATT
>CAYFGW010000058.1:0-21456 GCA_964342365.1 uncultured Candidatus Sericytochromatia bacterium
CAGCTTGCAGACGCTTTTGCAAGCCGTGAATAGACTCCGCCAACTCTGGCTTGACTTCTAAGGCTTTGCCAATGGCTGCGTAGGCATCCTCCAGCCTGCCATTTTCCAGATAGGCTTCCGCCAGTACCTGATAGTCTTTTCCCTTTAGTAAGGGCTTTACCTGAGGAAGTTCTATCATGGTTTCCAGGAGCGTTTGTACCCGTTCAAAGTCCTCTTTTTTCAGGGCTCTACGGGCCAGCTTACGGTGGCATTTACATAACCCCTTAAGAGCTCTTATATCGCCGGTAGGTGCTTCTTTATGGGCTTGCTCATATATTTTGAGGGCTTTACCGTATTTTTTGTCGGCCACAAAACGATCCCCGTCAATACATAAGCTGCTGTAACGAGAAGAGGTTACAGCAGGAGTTCCGGCCCGTGTTCGGCCAGGAATAGCTCTGGGTTGACGACCGGGAATGGGTTTGGGGCGACGGGGAGCGGGCAAGCGTTATAAGCCCAGTTTCTGAGCGGTTTCAGTCATGGTCTGATTTAAATTGCTACGGCCACTTTTGACGCGTGTGAGAGCCCGATTAATTTTTTGCTCCAGCTCTGCTAACACCTGTTCTGAATATTTATCCGCTTCATAACGCTGCTTTTCAGTTTCAGTGGCCACCACGCGGCGGGTTTCGTCCGCCATTTTTTGCGCCTGCTGCACCAGTTCATGTTCTTGTAAAAACTGGCGGGTGCGTTCTTTGGTTTTACTCACCATTTTCTCAGCCGTGTCTCGGGCCTCTTGCAAAATGGTAGCTTGATTTTGAATAATGTTTTGCGCCTGCTGAATTTCCTGAGGCAAATATTCTCTCAGATAATCCAACAACTCAAAAAGATCTTCCTCGTCCAGAATGACCCGTGAGGTCATGGGAATATGCGTGCTGTTGACCACCAGCGCTTCCAGGCGGTCAATGAGCGCCAGAGCGTTGTTTACGGCATTAGATTCTTGCGATGCGGTCATAATTAAAATCTCTTTAAGTGTTGCTTATATCTTCATTATATTTTTTTCTGAGGCATTCGACAACATATGGAGGGACAAATTCTTCAAAATTTCCTTTAAAACGTGCAATTTCACGAATCAAACTGGAGTTAATGAATAAAAATTGTTCACGGGTCATTAAAAAGACGGTTTCGAGATCCTGATTCAGATGCTTATTCATGAGTGCCATTTTGAGTTCCACATCAAAATCTGACACCGCGCGCAGTCCCCGAATAATCACCTGAGCCTTTTCTTTTTTGGCAAAATCAGCGGTCAACTCACTGCAACTGGTTACCTTTAGATTACTCAGATGCTTGCCGCTTTCTCGAATCATGTTCATGCGCTCGTCCACGTTGAACACACAGTTTTTACTGACATTGTTAGAGACAGCCACCACCAGTTCATCAAAAAGGTGACAGGCACGTTCCATAATATCTAAATGCCCCTTGGTTATCGGATCAAAAGAACCGGGATAAAGCGCTCTCACCATAGATACCACCTTTTATACTGATCATAGAATCTGCCGAAGACTCCGCGCAAAGCATAACATATACCCCAAAAAGCTGTGTTACAATCAGCCATATGGCCACCCAACCCTTGAAACCCTCGGAATCAGAAGAAAAGCTTCCCGTCAACGTTCGTGATCTGACGGATAAACGCCATGCCATTGTGCGTCTAGATCAGGTGCAGCGTTCTATTCTCAAAAATCCGGACATGTTTCATAAAATAGATGCTGACCGCAGCCTCAACCACGTGCGGGAGGAAACCCAGAAACTTCAGGCGGCCCTGCTGCGTCATGCGGAGACAAAAGCCCGTGAAGAGTACGACAAGGTGCAGCAGATTTTTTTGCTGATGCAGGCCTGGTCCGCAGAAGATGAGCTTTCCGACGTCTTTTTGTTGGATCAACACCGCTACGAAGAACTGCAAAAAGAGATCAACAGTCGCGAAACCTACCAGGAATGGGTAGAAATGCCGGAACAGTTAATAGAAGAACGAGAACGTCTGTATCAAAAGTACGCGGGCTTTTTTGAAACCCGCATGAATGAATTACAAACCCGCCGCAAAGATACCGAAAAAAAGCTGGCTCCCTGTCAGCCCCGCATGGAAGAAACCCGGCAGCGTATGGAAGCCTTTAAAAGCACCCAGCAACAAATCAATTACTACGCCCAGCGATCCACCAACGCGCTGGTGGGCGGTATGGGAGCTCTGGTGGGGCTCACCTTTGTGGGTTTTGTGTCAGGCATCTGGGGCGGTTGGCTGATCGGACTGTTTCTGGGTTATATTGTGTTTTCGAATATTGCTGCCCTGTACACGGATCTTGAAGGGAAACCCATGGAAGACATGTACGCCTTTTTGTCGCAGCATTATGAACTCAAAAATCTCAAGCCCTTTTTCCAATACGATAACAAAGAGAAACCCGAACAGCCCACCCGCTTTGACGCTGCCCGTGGTGAGGTGTTGGCCCGCTTTATGCAAAAAGACGTCAAAGCAGCCTCCAACGAGTATTCCAGGTGGGAGCGTCAGCACACGGAGTACGTGGGTTACTTACAGTATTTAGAAGGACAGCGTGCCTGGTCACAAGAACAACTGCGTAAGCTGACCCTGCTGGCCCGTCCCGAAGAAGAACTGGACACAGAAACCCTCGATCCAGACGTGGACATACCGGAAATGGCGGTACTAGAAGCACCTCCCGAACCGGAAAAACCCAAAACAGAAGAATTTCAAAAAATACCGGAGCCTGTGGCAGACACACCAGAAGTAGCCCCCACAGGGTCTCAGTCCGCCACAAAAAAAGCGGCCCGTAAAAAATCCGTGCGCAAAGGCAAGGTCAGACCGGCAAAAATGCCCGATCGCGCCTCATGAAGCAGCTTGCAGAACGTTATTCAAAGCGCTGCCCCGGACAGGGGTGCTGGCGGGCACTGTAAGGCAAGTTGTAAATAAGGTTCAACGTTGTGACATCACGCCTGGAAATATTCCGCATATTCAGCTGTGTGACCAGAAACTGATTCCCACCGCCCATCACATCGTTTCCGTCCTTGCTGTGGGGCAAACCCAGAGCGTGACCGATTTCATGAATGGCCAGATCTCGCATTTCTCTGAAGCTGAGTTCGATCACCTGATTGCGATAAAGCGCCGAGCCCCGATGCGCACGGGTGGCCAGATTGACCTTACTCCAGTGGAGCACTTTCTTTTGAGGGGTGCGATAATAATTCGGCAAATAAGCGCTTCCCCACACGTTTCCCTGACCGTGCTTAACGTGATTAAACCAGAGAAATTCCACCCCGTTTTTGACGGGCTTGTCTACAAACGTATAGCTAAGCCGTGGCCAGACCCGTTGCCAGGACAATAGCGCCATTTCCACCGCGCGGCGGTGCATAATGGGATTTGAGGATAGACCGGGAGGGGGCACAGGTAAATAAATTTTGAGGGGAAATTCGTAAGGCGCCCAGCGCTTCAGCAAAATTTCTTTGAGGGGACGCTGCTCATCGCAAAGGTAGTGGGGAAAATCAGGCGGTGGCGGGGGTTGACCAAAGAGCTGTTCGGCTGCCCGGGCAGCAGGCAGAAAAAGCGTCACCGTCAAAACTATCCCCACAGCAAAAAGCGTGTACTTTCTCATAGAAATAATTATACAAGCTTTATTTTTTATTTCAAGTCCGCAAACCTCAACTACAGGCGCTAGCTCAGTTTAAACAGGGTTTCTGACAGATGGTGTACCGCAGAAGACTGCTCAAAAAGACGATGGTTATGGGCAAGAATCCGTTCGCGCAGCTGTTGATTGGCTTCTGGATGGGTGGCAAAATAGACCGCTTTTTCCACATAGTCTTCAGGACTCATGGCCACGGCTGACAGCTCGCCAATGGTCTGATAAAAACCGTAGGTCATGCGCCCGTGCAGGCGCTCACCGGGCCAGGTAATAATGGGCACGCCGAGGGCCAGCGCCTCATAAGAGGTGGTCCCGCCGCCAAAATAAAAGGGGTCCAGCATCACATCAGACAATTGCATCAAACCCCAGAGATCCTCAGGTTCCATCATGGGCATAAACCAGATGCGAGGCATCAGATGAGGAAAGCTGGATTCAAAGCGCTCCAGGAGCAATTGCTGCAATTTAGGAGTCGCCGGTCTCGCCATCAAAATAAGCTGGCCTTCGGGGTCTGTTTCCAGAATTTCTGCCAGGGTCTGGTCAAAATCCGGGTGCAGCTTAAACATCAGTTGCGGACATAAGTACAGGCGTCCTGTGTCTGGCAAACCGTAATCTGAGCGGGGTGGCACAGTGCGAGGGGCGGAGGGCTTGTAAAAATAAGTGGGCAGCTCATCTAATAGCACCAGCTTTTCACTGTAGAATTTTTGCGCTCCTTTTTGCTCAAGGGCCGTCGTAGAAAGATAATAGTCAATGGTAGACAAACCCGTGGTGCCTGAAGACAACCAGGAAGTGACCTGAACAGGGGCCAGGCGATGAGCCGCCAGAAAACTTTGCAGATTCTGATCCGTATGAACTTCGCTAAAAAACAGCACGTCCGCCCGAAGATTGGCCATTTGCCTGAGCGCTTCACCGGGTGATTCCGGCAGAAACACCGACTGAAATTCAGGACGTGCAGCCTCGATAGCCTCCGCTACCCCGTAGCTTCTATGAGCCGAAGGGGTATAGCATACATGCACCTCCCAGGAGTCAGGCCAGTGAATCAACAGACCGCGCATAAGGTGGTGAGCCGGAGAGTTATTATTGAGTACAAAGACCAGGCGTTTTTTTTCACGGGCGGGCGGGGAAACGGTGTCCGTCTCTGGCAAAACACTCTGAAAATACGCGCCAAACGCACGGCGAATGGGGAGCGGATCGATATTGAGATACGGCTGAAAAGCCAGGACGCTCCAAAGATTGAGATAGGGGTTCAAGTTTTCGTAATCACTGTCCACCAGGGGCTGCTCTACAGACTGAAGTGCTTCTGCCCATTGATGCACCCGTTCAGCGTAAGCTTCAATAGACTGAGTGGAAGCGGGAATATTAGCGTGCAGCAAGGTATGTAAATGGCGGTACGCTTCTTTATCCAGGAGAAAGGGATCTGCCAACGCCACTTCCAGACTCTTTCGGGCTTCCTCAATGTCTCCGGCACTGCGCAATAAACTGGCCGCGTGTACCGCTAACTGACCTTTCAAGGCCGGATAACGACGTGCCAGCTCGATCAATAACTGAATGGCCTGCCCGGGATCGTCTACCGCCTGGCTCTGAAACCACTGAATCAGAATGTCCGTGCGTTCGGGAAATTCCGCGTAAAGCGCTTCGTAAACGCTAGCCGCCTGCTTGTACTCTTTCTGTTGCTGGTAAATATCTGCCAATAACAAACGCAGCTCAAGATCTTCTGGGGTTTGAGACAGCGCTTTTCGGGTTTGGGCCAGTGCCAACTCATGGTCCTGTGTCGCCAGTGCGGCCCGGGCGGACCGCTGTAAAAGCATTAAGTGACGGGGGTCCTGATACAGGGCCTGGGTATAGATATGCTGCGCTTGTAAATAGCTGTGCTGAGCCATATAAACGTCACCCAATAAACTGGCGTAGAGTAGGGTACGCGGCGCGTTTTTCACCAGTTCCTGCAAATGCTGCAAAGCCTCGTCATAAAGGGCCGCGGCCATATAACTCTCGATTAACGCTGCATGAAGGGTTTCGTCTTCGTGTTCTGCCAGAGCGCTTTGAAAATGCAAAATGGCCAGTTCAGGCTCCTGATTGGCCAGATGACTCTGTCCCTGATGATAGTGTGATTCCCACATTTATAGAGCCTCCTGAAGAGACGCTGCAAAATGTGGGGGCAAATGCGGGCTTTTCAGGGTTATCCAGCGGCCCGTCTCTGCATGTTCTAGCGTAATGTCCAGTTCAGGCATACCCAGTTCCCACCCGTCAAACTTATTTTTCCACTCCATCAAAATAATAGAAGGAGTATCAAGGGCTGACTCAAGATCTAAATCAAATACCGCTTCTATACTTTGCAAACGGTAAATATCGAGGTGGTAAAGCATGCCCCGTGGTCCCTCGTAAACGCTGAGCAGATTGTAAGTGGGGCTGGTGACGCGCTCAGTAATACCAAGTCCACGGGCAAATCCCTGACTTAACGCGGTTTTACCGGCCCCGAGATTGCCGTTTAAACCGATAAATAATGGGGGAACACAATGTTGGCCCAGCCAGAAGCCGGCACGATGAGTATGTTCAGGGGTTTGAAGAAAAAAACGCGTGTTTAGCATAATCTTAGGTTAACAGAACGCTGTGCAGAGCTCAGGTCAGAAGTTGTTGAGTACAATATGCTCAACTACAGAAGCCCCTCTCATGTTTAAGGTTTCCTCAACGCAGAGGTATACGGCCACATCAGAAGCAGGCTTCAACTTTCATAAAAAGTTAGGCTCAAAACCCTGAAATCCTGAGTTACACAGCAAATCTGTCATGCCCATACTAACACAGGTCCCGGACTGAAGTGTTCGAACTATTTTATTAAAAATAGTTTAAGACAAGGTCGATTTGTTTTTTTATGATTAATAGTCCGTTAAAAAAGGAGCCTTATTCTAGGGCTTTTTTGACATATTTGTGTATGATTTTTATGTCAAAGTGGTTTTTGGTCATCTGCTCAGGAGCCTGTATCACGCCCTTTTTATCTGGCTTTCAGCGTTTTTAGCACAGGTTTTAATCTGCCTAAAGTTGAGTAGACGCAAGAGAATCTGGCATGATAAGATGAAGACATAAAAAAGTCATCAAACCTGTGATTTGACTCGCACTCTCTATTCTTAAAAGGTAACGGTGTATCTAAAAGTATGGTTGCTTCAACACGTTTCCCCGTTAAACCCCTCGTGGCATCAGTCGGTTTAAGCTTAAGTCTTGCCCTGATCGGTTGTGCCGGGAATCAACTTTCCACCCCACGAGCAGTTCCCCTTCCCGACGGCCCCACGTCACAAAACACAGTGCAAGTGGCGCCTCCCGCCAACAACGCTGTGGCTGATAGTCCGGTCAGCATTCCTACGGAAAAAGCCCAGTACCCCGAAATTGTGGACTGGTCCAGTGACCGCATCGTGGACAGTTCCAGTTTTTCCACTCAGGGTTTTGCTGACGCCATCAAGCCCTCTTTTACCCTGCCCGCGGTAGAACGTCAGCCCAAGCCAGCCACTCGCTCCGGAGGATTTGCAAACGAGTTTGCTAAGAATTTACCGGGTTCCACCGACATCTCTTACCTTCCCAATACGCCGGCCTTGATCGGCCAAACCGCTTACTTTCTGACGGCCAGCGACAGCTCCACAAACTTCTTTGCCCTGCAAGAAAATGGTCAAATCCAGTGGCAGCTTTCTCTCCATGAGAACGGCAGTTTTGTAGGTACTTCACCCGCAGTGGCACAGGCTGCCGGACAAAACTTCCTTTACGCCATCAGCGACACAGGGCGTCTATATGCCGTAAACCCCAACACCGGTCTGGTCGCCGGTTTTGTAGACATTCCGGAAAGCGAATTTCAGAATAACTCGCCCTTTGCTCTTACCGATGGTGCCAATAGCCGAATTTACCTGGCCTCTTACAAAGGACGGGTATATCGCTACGATTTTGACGGCACCAATTTCACGGAAGTTTTCAATGTTAAACCCGTAAGCAGTGCCTTATCCGGTCGCTTTAGCGCATCGCCAGTGGTGACCAACCAGCACATTTATCTGGGTTCTGAAGAAGGTAAAGTGTATAAGCTCAATCGTGATACGGGAGCTACCGTCTCGGATCTCGACCTCAGCGACACCGTTCGCAGCGAAGGCTGTCAGGTCATGAGCGCTTTTGCTATCGATACCGCACAAGACGTGGGACTGACCACCTGCGGTTCTTATTTGTACAAACTGAGACTCAGTGATACCAGCACCGGCGCAATGGCTCTCGCCGCCCAAAGTCCTTTATTAGAATTAAATGAACTTGTTCCTCTGGCTATTACTCAGATACAGGGACCCAATCACAACATTCGCCCTGCTATCACCACGGAAGTAGACCGCGGAGAAGAACCTTCTGAAACAGATGTGAAGCTGTCTCAGTCTTTTGGTTTTCAATCCGGTGACTTTTTGCGTATTGAAAGCGCAACCGGGAATTTATACGGAGAAATCGACGAGTTAAGCGAAGATCGCACCGCAACCCTCAAAGGAGACGGCCTCTTTCCCATTGAGTCTCCGAGCCCAAGTCCTCTTTTGATCGGTGCAGAAAGAGTAACATTGGCCAACTTTGTAGTGCGGCCTACGCCCTTCCCTTCCGCAGACGCAACTCCCACTCCGACCCCCACAGCTACCCCGGTAGGTGCAGATCCGGTGTCTCAGTTCATCATCGGTAGAAATGTCGGACTCCAACCCGGCGACTATTTACGTTTCCCTAATTTGGCTGGACAGCCCATTGCACGTATTTGTAGCAGTACCAACCCGGATTGTGACAGCAGTGCTACCACAAAATATGCGGGTATTGAACGCATTTCCGCTGGAAATGATGGAGGAGACGACGAACTGGTGACTCAGGTTACCGTTCCCGGCACAGCTTTACGCACCGCTATTGACGCACAGTTAGCTATAGATAACTTCGTGCCCTTTGAAAAACTGTATAACGAAGTGGTGGGCACCACCAACTCCACCATCGAATTTGAACTGGCAGACGTGAAGGACTTTGCGGTCGGACAAAACGTGCGTCTGACTCGACGGGACAATAGCGTTCACGGACGTTATGAATACGGCGTGGTGGCTCAGGTTAACACCGGCGCACGCCGCGTTCGCCTGATTTCAGCCCTGAAAGACGCTCCCCAGAATGGAGATGTGCTGGAGATTATCAAACCTCAGTCTGAGGCCTATGGTCGAGTAGTACCCTCTCAAAAGTTCTCTTCAGGTAATATCCTCTCAAACCCCGTTTTGAGAGGTAACGGTCAGGAAGCTTACGTACAGCACGGCAATACCTTATTTGAGTTGAACTACGGCTCCGACAGTGCCTTTGCCAGCAGCGCAGACTACCTGATTTTACAAGCGGGTCGCCTGGATCAGAGCAATCAGGCGCTCACAGCGTTGTCTCGCTCTCGTCCCCTGGTGATTAACAACGATAAACTCATGACGGTGGACGCGGATCCCAGCCGCAAAACCGGTATTTTCATGAACCGCGTGCTGCTTCCTCTTGAAAGCAATGCTGAACGCCTGAATGACGTGTTCCCCATTCTTTCGCCGGATGCGCAGGGACGCATTTCTAACCGGGCAGAAACCCAGCCCGTCTTACTGGGAACATCAAACTTTGCACTCTTTGGTGGCGGCAACGGGGTGGCTTATAAATTACACAAGGATGTGGCATGGTAATGAAAAATAGACCTTCTCAATGGATCGTGCTAGCCCTAGGGCTGGCGACAACGGTAGGCTGTACCGTTCCCTTTCTGGTAAACACGCGCGATAATGCAGCTGCTCCTTCAGACGGGCAGGTGATTACCGAACCTGCGGCAGTGTCTTCTTCATTGCCTATATTTTTACCACAGCCCGGCGCCAATACGGAGACACCATTGGTTTTACCCACGGCTTCTGTAGGCCCGTTTTTGCCGGTGTCATCCAGCAATCCAGCCATTGATGGCCCGCTACCCTCAGCCACCGCTACTCCTTTTCTGGCTGACGTCAGCCCCAATATTGACAATCAGATTGGCTTTAATCCGTTGCCCATTATTCAGGCCAACGGCAATCTGACCACCACCCAACCCATTGTAAGCTCACTGGTAAAAGGTCGCGTACTGGGCTTTGATCCCGTCAGCCGTCAATATCAGCCCCTGGCAGGAGCTATTGTCAAAATCGATGACAGCTTGACGCTCACCACCGACTCCGAAGGTTTTTACGAAACCACACAGGAGTTTGACACAGCGTTACGTATTTCTGCGGCTTCAGAAGACTTTGCAGCCTCCACCGTCACAAATGTGCCACCAGGGGTGAATCGCGACATTCATCTGAACCCCCTTAACGAGCGGCTATCCTATAGCCAACAGGCCTTCACCGTAGAGGGTTCTGTGGTCAATCTGGCCCAGAACGGCAAGCGTCCGCTGGTGGTCTTTACCGATGGCAGACAGTCCGTTTCTAATGCTGCTATTCCTGACCAGAAAACCGGGCGCTTTAGTATGAGCGTTCGTACCCTTTCCGACCGGTCAAACACCACGGGCTCTCTGTTTGCTCACGTGATGGAAGACATCGGAAAATTATCGGTCATCAGTCAGTATGGCTATAGCCCTACGGTCAATGTGCCTCTGGATCCTCCGCAGCCTGTACCCACCCCCAGCCCTGACAACTCAGGTGCTGAAGACGAAAACTTTGTGCCCCTCGATAGCACCAACCTATTGCTTTCTTTTGACAATCTGGTGAGCCCCGAAGCTTTTGGAGAACTCAAAGTCGATATCTCTAGCCTGCCCGGCACCGATGAAGAAGGTCTGGTGGTGCACGTGTATATGAATCTGCCCAACGGTGGAAAAGTGCTGGTGGCAAAATACAATGACCAGACCTCTAACCGTATGAATCAGACCATTCGTGTTCCCCGTCTGCCAAATACGTCCTTTACCGTGGCGGCTCACACGGGCACTTCTCTCAGAGGCAGCGATATTGTGGTTCCTAACTTACAAATTGGCAGCAGCATCCAGCGAGAATTCTTGCCCACGCCTGTGTTCAATCAGGTAGGAGGACAAACCGATTTCTCTAATCTGGATCAAACCCAGTTTTCCATCTCTGACACCACGCCCACCATCTCCTGGAATACCCAGTCCAACGTGAATTCGTACCAACTGGATCTTCAGGGAGAAACTGCGGAAGACTTCCGCTGGGAAGCCTACACCCTCTCCAATAGCGTGAACTATCCCAACTTTGGTTCAGAACACCCTTCTGCACTCAAAGGCGGCGAAAGTTACCGTCTGCAATTGTCTGCCACAGACTTCGACATTGGCACCTTTAATATTCTGAGCACCGACGGTGGGTTTAGCACCCAACTGCTGAACCCGGGTCCCTCTAATTTTGCGCAAGGCTACCGCTATTCTTATAGCACGGTATCTTTTGTCACAGAGTAGAGCTTTGTAACAGAATACATATAACCCAATAGGCAATTTACAAAAAGCCCCGCTATTATGCGGGGCTTTTCTATGAGACAGAATTAATCCTGTGGAAGAGGCTCAAGAGACACAGTTTCAGGCTCCGCATATTCTTCCACATAGGCTTTGATTTCTTCTTTTCGCATGTCTTCCTGTAAACCGTAAGCTTCTTTGACGGTTTCTGCAGGAACAATGGGCTTCGTGGGCAAATCATCATCGCTGTGCGCGAGTTGCTCAAGGATAACGGGCTGAATTTCAGCACTTTCTTCCGGGGTCGTTTCTGTGGGTAGGGGTAAGGTAATATCGTCATCAGTGGCAGTTTCTTCACCAGAGGAGCCGTGATTTTCAAGATTTGCCGTGGAGGTATCTGTGCTGCTATCTGGGTTGCTGTCCGTCGTGTGATCCGTAGCGTTATCCCTCTGGGAGTCAAATGTAATCAATTCAACGTTTTCGCCGGGATCAGAAGTCGATAAAGTCATGGGGCCTGCTTTCCAAAAAAACGGAGATATATACCGTTGTTTTGAAATGATTATGGCATGGATGGAGAGAGCAAACCCAGCATAAGGGCGGAATTTTAGCCGGTTTTTTATGGCACTTAGTAGCTGTAATGAGTTTAGTAACTGTAATGGGTGACCTGAGCAGCCGTTTGCACAAAACCACCCACCATCGCAGGACTGGGTACATCGGTAATCCCACGGGCTGCGGCAGCTCCCGCCATACGCTGTGAGAGCACAGCCTGATCTGCCGGGTTGTAGTACACCGCAAGATCCTGCGCATTCCAGATACCCACATCTTGCAAGAGCAAGGCGTGATTTGCGTTAGCGCCTGTACGCATCAGGTCTGCAGAACTTAACCAGAGACGCACATTGCCCGAAATTTCAGCACTCTTAGCTGAAGAGGTAAACAGAGGCACATTCCCTGCCAGCAAGTTCAAGAAACCGCGTCCCACGGCCCCAAAGCCAGCGCCCACTTTTAGTAAGCGGTCGGGAGAGTTAATCATAAACATGGAAAAGCGACGGGAAGCCGCAGGGTCAGAAACGATAGAAGAAATGGAGCCACTGGCCGCCATGCTGACGTTGCCGCGCGCATATTGCCCACCGGCGTAACTGTCCGTTTGATACGCATTGTGAGGTGCATAACCCGCCTGCTGAGGAGGAGGTGCACCCTGAGCGGTTGGGGCATAACCATAATGGGGGTTGGAACCACCGACTGCTTGTACCATGAAAAATAACCTCGTTTCTTATGTTCATTATAAGATCACGAGGTTAATATCAAGACATTTTGGGGTTATGCTTTGGTTAATTTTTAACAGAGAGAGGTTAAGTTTTTAAACCACTTCCAGAGCAGTTGTCTGACTTTCTTCTACCCCGAAGAGTTGCACCATCTGCGGATCATACTTGATCCCCGCGTAACGTCTGAGTTCTGCAATGGTCTCTTCTTGCGAAAGTGCGGCACGATAGGGGCGATCTTGCATCATGGCACAGTAGGCGTCACACAAACTCAAAATGCGAGCAGGCACAGGAATGTGATCGCCCTGAATGCCGTCAGGATAGCCGGTACCGTCCCAGTGTTCGTGAGACCAGCGAACCCACAAGGCCGCCGTTTCATATTCTGGCCCCATTTCTTTGAGACGTTGATAGCCCCAGATGGGGTGGTCTTCTAACTCCTGACGCTCACCGTGACGCAGGGCTCTTTCTTCCTGAATAAAGTCATATTCTTCAATTTGACCCACATCATGGAGCAGGGCAGCAATACGCAGGCTTTCTTTTTCGGTGTCGCTCAGTTCATACTGCTCCGCAATTTGCAGGGCCAGATCCGCCATATACTGAGCAGAATAAGGTTCCTGAGCCATTTCGTATTCATCGGCCATGGCGCTGAGTTCAAAAATGTCGTCCATGCTGTATTGAGAAGGCTTTTTCTTCAGCAGGTTGGAACGACCGCCCCCACCGCCTCCGAGGCGAGGCACAATGAGCACCAGCGCGTAAAGAACACAGGCCGCATAAAGGACGATTGATGCGTAAAATGAGAGGGCTTTGGGGCCCAGGGCCATAATGGCTTCCATGTGAAAAACCTCTTTGTTTTAATTTTGATCCAACAGCGCCAGAAATTCGGCTTCATTGAGTAGTGAGAGTCCCAGCTTTTCAGCTTTGGCTGCTTTGCTACCGGGTTTGTCTCCTACAATAACATAATCTATTTGCTTTGAAATAGTACCCTTGACACGCCCACCGCAGGATTCAATCTTTTTAGCCGCTTCTGAGCGAGACATACTGAGGGTTCCTGTGAGCACAAAGCTTTTATCGGCCAGGGCTCCACCGTGTTTTACCGGAGCAACCGGGGCAGCAAAGGTCATGCCAGCCTCTAAGAATTGCTGGAGAAGTGCGTGGGTCTCAGGCTGGTTAAAATAGGCCACTACCGACTCCGCAATTTGTGGCCCAACGCCTTTAATCGCCTCAAAATCAGGGGTACTAGCTCCTTGTAAGGCTTCAAGAGTGGGGTAATGTTTTACCAGCAGTTTGGCATTACCCAGACCCACATGACGAATGCCCAGAGCGTGCAGAAAGCGGGCCAGATCTACATTTTGCTTTTTCTTTTGAAGTTCGCGCACCAGATTTTCGCTGGATTTTTGCCCCATGCGCTCCAGTCCCATGAGATCTGAAACGGTCAGCGTAAACAGCTCAGCGGGGGTTTTCAGGTTCCGCTCCTGCATCAGTTGATCAATCAGGGCCTCACCCAGTCCGTCGATATCCATAGCTTTACGGGACGCAAAGTGAATCAGATTGCCCCGCACCCGCGCGGCACAGAAGGGATTCAAACAGCGAATAATCGGCCCATCTTCATCGGGAGTCAGGGGTTCAGTACATACGGGACACTCAGACGGATACGTAAAAACACTCTCACTGCCCGTGCGTCGTTCGGGTACCGACTGTACCACTTCAGGAATAATTTCGCCCGCTTTTTGCACCAGTACGTAATCTCCAATACGCACATCTTTGCGCTGGAGTTCCTGCTGATTGTGTAATGTGGCGCGCATAACTTGTGTGCCCGCTAAAAAGACGGGTTCTAATTCCGCCACGGGTGTAACAGCACCGGTGCGGCCCACTTGCAAGGTAATTCCCTTTACCCGTGTAATGGATTGCTCTGCGGGAAATTTATACGCAATGGCCCAGCGCGGCGTTTTGGCCGTATAACCCAACATATTTTGCAAATGTAAAGCGTTCACCTTCACCACTATGCCATCAATGGCAAAGGGCAAATCGCCGGCTTCGGCGTACCAGGCCTGGCAGGTTTCCCACACTTCGTCCATGTTCTGACACACTTTTAAATACGGACTCACCTTAAAACCCAGGGTGTGCAACTTATTTAAAGTATCGCTGTGACTTTCTGCGGACAAACGCCCGCTGTACACAAAAATATCCAGTTGGCGTCGGGCGGTAATACCGGGATCTAATTGACGAATCGAGCCCGAGGCCGCATTACGGGGATTGGCAAATAATTTTTCATCGGCGGCCTCACGGCGGGCATTCAAAGCCTCAAAAGAGGCCTGAGGCATAAACGCCTCTCCGGTAACATTCAGATTGTCGGGCACGTCACCGGCGTTTCGCAGACGCAGAGGCAGTGAACGAATGGTGCGCAAGTTGGGGGTAATATCTTCACCCTGTACCCCATCTCCGCGAGTGGCTCCCAGTTGGAGTTGTCCGTTGACATAGGTCAACGTCACTGCGAGACCGTCAATTTTCAGCTCCACGGCATATTCAATCCGGGTTTCTCCGGTAAGTTTCACCACCCGCTCGTGAAAATCCTCTAGCTCCTGGCGGTCAAAAGCGTTATCGAGACTGTAAAGGGGATACTCATGGGTCACGACTGGCAAGCGGCCGTCCAGTTTGGCGCCCACACGCTGGGTGGGTGAATCGGAAGTAATGAGTTCAGGGTGGGCGGTCTCTAACTCTACCAGCTTACGGTAGAGTTGATCGTACTGGGCATCGTCAAGGGTAGGCTGTTCTAGCACGTAATAGGCATAATTATGCTGATGCAGCTCACTCCGCAATTGCTCAATAGATTGCTGAATATTAGAGGTAACCGACATAGCCCTTACAAATCTTCAGCATCACAGACGGTGACGCGATTGCGCCCACCACCTTTGGAACGGTAGAGGGCAATATCAGCAGACTCCATGAGTTGCTTGGGTTTGGTACCGTGCTGAGGGAAGGTAGCTACCCCTACACTCACCGTAATATTGCGACCCGTCACCAGATGCGATACGTCCGTTTCTTCAATGGCCTGACGAATTCGCTCGGCGACCATGGAAGCCCGTTCGCTATCCGCGTCAGGCATAAGCAACACAAATTCTTCACCACCGTAGCGACCGGGAATGTCTAATTCTGTGCGAATATTGCGCTGAATGGTGGCGGCCACCAACTTGATGACCTGATCCCCGATGGAGTGACCAAAGGTATCGTTAACGTGCTTAAAGTGGTCAATATCCATAATGAGTAGAGAAAACACCGTATTGAACTGACTGGATTTTTGAATCTGATCGCTCAGCCGCTGATCAAAGAAACGCCGCACGTACAAATGGGTCATGCTGTCTTTGGTGGCGAGCTCGTAGTTGCGTACGTTTTCAATTAGGATGGAAGCATAATTGGCAAAGGATACCAGAATGGCCTCGTCCCGCTCATTAAAAGTAATATAGCCGCCGCCGCGCTTTTCTTTGTCAAACACTGCCAGCACATAGCTGACGTAGTCTTCTTCGGCACCATGTTTGTTTACAATGGGCACAAAGAGGGCGTAACGGGCTTCCACCTGCCAGATGCGCCCTTCTTCCAGCATACAAATATGCGGTTCACCGGACTCAATGGTTTTCACCAGACTCTCATAGGCCCGATAAGGAAGCAGGGTGCGCTGTGAAAAAGGCTCTGTGTTTTTACAACACATCACCGACAGAGAATCCTGTGCGTGATCTACCTTCAAAATAACGCCCTTGCTAGCAGAAGTAGAAGACAACATTTCGTCCATAATGGCGTAAAAGAGCTTGGTTTCGTCCAGGATAGAAATAAAGCGCATGCTCACTTCGGACATTTTTTGCACGCCCATATTGGCTTCTACCAACTCTGCTTTTTGCTTGCGCAATTTATCGCTGGTTTGCTTGAGATCGTTCATGAGCACAAATTTGTAAATATCAATACTCACCTGGCGAGCAATCATGGCCAGTAAAATCATGTCTGTGGGCGTGTAGGGTTCACCCTGAAGCTTGTCCCCCACCAGGAGGCAGCCCACAAGAGATTCTTTTACAATCAGGGGCACGAGCAACTGTGTACCAGACTGAGATAGTTTTTCATGATGTGCTTCATAAAACCCCGGCAGGTTTTCTTTGAGTTCGTCCAGACGCATGGGATATTTGTGATCCCCCCACTGGGACAACTCTTTGGGATTTAAGCGCAAATAAAAGCTGGTGTCCATATTGCGAATAACCACCGACTCCAGGGCATACTTGTATTTGGCATAGAGGAGAACAGAGGCTTTGGTACACAGCACCGTTCCCATCATCATGCGCAATAAATTGGCCATGGAAGCTTTAATATCGGGCGTATCGTTGGAGGTAATTTCTTCACCGATATCGTGGAGCGAAGACAGCGTGTAGAGCAGGCGCTCCATTTCCACACGATCAAATTCTTCAAGAAAATTTTCAAGGGTAATATTACCCAGGTCAAGTTTATGCTTTAATTCCATGGCTATATTGTTTCTGAGTCAGGACCCAGTAAATCTCTGACCAGGTCAGAAATGTCCTGCGGATAATAAATCACAGACATACCGTCTGCGGCAATTTTGGCAATTTGATCACCGATCACCCACCCCTTGCCATAAAAACGAGAGTCTTCACCGCCAATATTGGCTTTGGCATCTTTGAGTAAGCGCGTGAGTTTCTGAGGCTGCGTGTAACGCACCACCTTGGCACCGTCTTCCAGGGTGCTTACTTTAGCAATACCTGGACCCAGTTTTTCACCACCAAGATTTTGCGTAATAACCGGTGGAGGTTCTTTGCGTGCGGGTCCTACCTGACCTGAAACCTGAAGGCTATCTCCATTTTCGAGCTGAGAACGCTGAGCACCCGCCTGAGGGCGCTGCGCGCCAGGCCGCGGGGGAGGTTGCCCTCCAGGGCGCTGAGGAGGATTACCCTGAGGCGGTAAATTACCTGTTCCCAGAGACGGCAAACGCCCGGTTTGTCCACGCTGACGGTTCAATGAAGGCTGTCGTGAAAAAGGGCCCTTTTTGGGTGGGCGTTTGTTTTGATCCATATTCAGGCCATATTCTCAACGGCTTCAGCTTCAGTGGCGTAAATGTCAGCGTACTGCGTGAGGCCCATAATATTAAAGGTTTTTTCAATGGTTTTTGTGAGATAGCAAAAGGCAATTCTGCCATCAATATCCACAATTTTTTCTATCACTTCAATCAGAATAGAAATGCCGATACTGTTCACCACGTTCGATTTCTCAAAATTCAAAACCAGGCGGTGCACACCTTCTTCTATCAATTTATCTGCAGCTTCACCAATTTTTTCACCCCCGAGATTGTTGACGTAACCTTCGGTGCGAATAATGGCGTAATCTGTGTGTTCTTCTACGGTTAAGTTAAAACTGTCTGACAATGTTGCCTCCGATTTGTCTATACACGTTTTCTCGGTTTGTTAAATCCTGTTCTTTGACATGACCAGGGTTGTCCCGTCTGGATTGGTTTCAATAAAGACCGTATCCATCAGGTTTTCAATGAGCATCAGGCCCCAACCCCGTTTATATGAGTCATGCAATTTTTTGCCAATTTCTGGCTTTTCAATGGTTTCCAGGTCAAACCCCTGTCCGTGATCCTGAATGATTACCGTCAGATTTTCTTCGGCAATGACAAACTTAATCCTTACTTTTCTATCAGGACTTTGACTGTGTTCAAACGCATTGATAATCGCTTCAATGAGAGCCATTTTGACTTCATCAATCCGGTCTTCGTCAAATTTCATATGCTGCGCGATAGAACTGGCGGTCTGGGTGGCGGTAAGCTCCATGTCTTGCAACATGGGAATAATCAATTCCACTTCGGTGGGAGCCGTTTTTTGCGCGTTTTCTGACACGGAATCAGACATTCAGCAAATCTCTCTTTGAAATTAGATATAGCATAGTATACATGATAAACCCCTTCTTTCATTTAAGTACAAAACCCCAGTGAGGATCAAATGCTAAATGTGATGACTTTAAACACCTGGTGCCTGCCTACTCCTCTGGGCTATCGCGTCAGAGAACGCATGGAGCGAATCCTTGAAAACCTTGCTCCTTATGACCTGGTGTTTTTACAAGAGGTTTTTCATAAAGAAGCCCGGCAGCAGGTGCTCTCTGAAAACGTGCGGCAGCTGTTCCCCTTTGTGGCCCACACCCACACCGGCACCTTACTCAGACAGGACTCTGGGCTAATGGTACTCTCCAAATATCCCATCACGCTGCAATTTCAGGTCTTCACAAAATCCGGCTGGCCAGATCAGCTGGCAAAAAAAGGCCTGTACTACGGAAAACTCAAAACCCCTACCACCTCGATGTTTATTCTTAATACCCATTTTCAGTCCGGCGAGCATGAGCGGGGACACCGCCTGCGAGACAGTAATTTAAAAGACCTTTTTGCGCTCCTGCCCCCCGATATGCCCACGATTCTGGGCGGGGATTTTAACTTTTACCCCAACTCCCGTGCTTATCAAAACATGATGGAACAGGGTTTTTGTGACGTGTTTGCAGAGGCAGAAGGCCAGTATACGGTACACCGCCCGGAAAATCCGCTGGCCCGCTCTGAGAAACAGCGCATCGATTACTTGTTTTATCGCCATTTGTCCTTGCGCTCACGCCAACGCATTTTTGATGAACCCCTCAGAGGAGAGTTTGTCTCAGACCATTTTGGAGTAGCCGCCTGTCTGGAAGCGTAAGCTGATACAATGCAAACACTATGATCAACATGAGGACGCCATGAACGAAAAAGATCTGGCCAGACTGGCTATTGATACGGCTCTACAACAGGGAGCCAGCTACGCCGATGCGCGGGTAATTCGCCTCCAGCGAGAGGTTGTCACCGTGCGTAACGGAAACGTGGAAGGCATTCGCCAACACACGGAGATGGGCATGGGCATTCGCGTACTGGTCAACGGTGCCTGGGGCTTTGCCGCCAACCCCGATCTCAAAAAAAAGAAAATCGAAATCGCCGTGCAGCGCGCCATTTCTCTGGCCAGAGATTCTGCTCACCTTTATCATGCTCCCGTGGTGCTGGCCAAACGCAAGCCCATTATCACTACCTGGAAGTCTCCCTGTGAAAAAGATCCTTTCAGCGTCTCCTTAGAAGAAAAACTGGACACCCTCTTTGATATTGAGTCTATTTTGAGAAACACCAAAGGCGTGGCACTGAGTGACGCGGGCATGGACTTTTCGAAAGAATGGCAGATTCTGGTAAACAGTGAAGGCTCTGAAATTGAGCAAGAAATTATTCAAACCGGCGCTGGTTTTTCGGCCACAGCGGTTTCAGAAACCGACGTTCAAACCCGCTCTTTCCCCGCTCCTTTTGGCGGACAGTTTAAATCTGCAGGCTACGAACTGATCCCGCTACTGAATCTCAAAGACAATGCCCAGCAAATTGCTGAAGAAGCTGTAGAACTCCTGTCTGCACCTGCGTGTCCTGCGGGCGAGAAGACCATTATCCTCGGCGGATCTCAGCTGGCACTCCAGGTGCACGAATCCTGTGGACACCCTGTGGAATTTGACCGGGTCCTTGGCCATGAAGCCGATTTTGCGGGCACCAGCTTTTTAACCCGTGATAAGCTCAATAACTTTAAGTATGGTTCTGACATTGTCAATATTGTGGCAGATGCCACCGTTCCAGGAGGGCTCGGCTCCTTTGGCTATGATGATGAGGGCACACCCGCTCAGTGTTCAGATATTATTCGCAACGGTCAGTTTGTGGGTTATCTAATGGGCCGAGAAACCGCCGAAGCCTTTGGAATGGAATCTAACGGCACCATGCGGGCTGAAGGCTGGAACCACACTCCCATTGTGCGCATGACCAATATTAATTTGCTGCCCGGCGATCATGAATTGGACGAAATGATTGGCACCACCGAAGACGGCATTCTGATCAAAGACAACCGCAGTTGGTCCATTGACGATAAGCGCCTGAACTTTCAGTTTGGGGCTGAAATTGGCTGGCGTATTGAAAAAGGTAAAATCACGGGTATTGTTAAGAATCCCACCTATACGGGCACGACCCCCCAATTCTGGCGAAGTTGTGACGCCATTGCCAACGAAAGTCACTACGATGTCTGGGGCACTCCCAACTGTGGGAAAGGTCAACCTATGCAGGTGGCCCGGGTGGGACACGGCGTGTCCTATGCCCGCTTTAATAATGTGAAAGTAGGCATTGGTTATGCTCAGTAAACAAAAAGCAGAAGAAATCCTCTCATCGGCCATTGAATATTCCGGCGCTGACGAAACCGAAGTGATTTTAAAGGGCGGAAAAACCTTTTCTACCCGCTTTACCAACAACTACATTTCGCAAAACGGTGCCCAGAAAGAATACAATCTCACGGTGAGAGTGGCCTTTGGTCAACAGGTGGGTGTGGCTTCTGGCAATATTTTTGACGGTGAAAACCTCAAAAAAGTAGTAGATAATGCCACTACCGCCGCCAAACACAGCAAACCCGATACCGAATGGACCTCGGTCATTGCCCCCCAGGACGTACCGGAGCGCCCGGAAATTTATCACAAGCCCACGATTGCCTACACCCCTCACGAAAAAGCAGAGCGGCTGGCCCCGATTTTAGAAACCTCCCGTGAGCGTTCGCTCACCTCCGCAGGCATGCTCGTCAACGGCGACAACATGCTCTCTGTGATGAACTCTCGCAAACACTTTGCCTATCAGGCCTGGACAGAAGCTCGTTTTACCTATACCGCCATGGCAGAACATCAGGGTTCCGCCTGGGCTGAGTACCACAGCCACAATTTTGCTGAAATTGACGTGGAAAAGCTGGCCTTTGACGCCATGGACAAAGCACTCCTGGCACAAAACCCCGGAGAAACGGAGCCCGGCGCCTATACGGTGGTACTGGCACCTACAGCGGTCATTGAGCTTATTGAGTTTCTGAACTATCTGGGGTTTGGCGGCAAAGCCTACGAAGAAAAGCGCACCTTTACCGCTGGAAAAATGGGCCAGACCCTCTTTGATCCCCGCATTACCCTCATTGACGACCCCTTTGCTCATGAAGTGGCGGGTCCCGGTTTTGATCCAGAAGGTCAACCCAGAAAACCCCTGACGCTCATTAAAAATGGCAAAATTGAAGCGGTGGCTTACGACCGTAAAACCGCCCGTGGCGCA
>CAYFGW010000059.1:0-21444 GCA_964342365.1 uncultured Candidatus Sericytochromatia bacterium
TCTCCCATGGTCATGGCCTCTACCTGATCGTGGGTCACATAAACGGTGGTAATGCCGAGTTTTTTTTGCAGACGCTTGATTTCGGTACGGGTTTGCATCCGTAATTTGGCATCTAAGTTAGACAGGGGCTCGTCCATGAGGAACACCTGGGCGTCTCTGACGATGGCGCGTCCCAGAGCCACCCGCTGCCGCTGACCGCCTGAAAGCTCCTTGGGCTTGCGCTTCAGGTAGGGCTTGATATCCAGCATTTCTGCGGCTTCTTCTACTTTTTTCTTGATTTCGGCTTTGGGCATTTTACGCAGCTTGAGACCAAAGGCAATATTATCGTAAACGGTCATATGGGGATAAAGAGCATAATTTTGAAACACCATGGCAATATCGCGACCCTTGGGGGGAACATCGGTCACATCCTTATCGCCAATCACAATCTGTCCTTCGGTGACGGTTTCTAAGCCCGCAATGAGCCGAAGTGTGGTGGACTTCCCACAACCACTGCCTCCCACCAGCACCAAAAACTCGCCGTCTTTAATGTGCAAAGACAGGTTCTTAATGACCTCAGTTTTGTCAAAACGTTTAATAATATTGCTTAATTTTACTTCGCCCATGAGCCTTTATCCTTTTTTGCTTAGCGTCCCCCGGCTTGAATCCGGCGAATGGCTTGCAAGTGTTCTGCATAGGTGGCGGAGAACGCGTGGGTGCCGTCTCCCCGTGCCACAAAGTATAAGTAAGGGGTGGTTTTGGGGTAGAGTACAGCTTTAATGGCCGCCTTGCCCGGATTGCCGATGGGAGTCGGCGTGAGCCCTTTATACCTGTAGGTATTATACGGTGAATCGATTTTAATGTCTTCCAGGGACAGTCCTTTGGCTCCCTGATGCCAGCCGAGGGCATATTCTGTGGTGGGATCCGACTGAAGGGGCATATTGATGCGCAAACGGTGCAAAAACACCCCCGCAATAATGGGCAGTTCCCGATCTAAGAGTCCTTCTAACTCCACCACAGAAGCCAGCTTCAGGGTTTCGTCCAGATTCAGCGGATGGTTAGCGGGACGCTCCTGCCAGAGAGGCATAATCACGTCTTTAAAACGCCGCAGTTGAGCGTCAATAAGTTCTTCTTCAGAAGCGCTGAGATAGTAAGTATCAGGAAACAAATAACCCTCAAGGCTTTTTTCAGCGGAAGTCCCTTTTAAAAAAGGATACTTTTCCAGCCAGCGAGGAGCCGTGTTTCCCGCCAAGGACATATAGCGTTCTGAGGAAAGGTTGTACTGATCCAGTTGTTTGGCCGCCTGATCAATGCGGTAACCCTCAGGAATGGTATAGGGTATTTTGGTGGTCTGCCCGGTGGCTATTTTTTCGAGCACGGTGGTGGCCGGCAGTCCCGCTTCAAAACGGTAATAGCCCGTTTTAATTTGATTATGCCAACCTCTGAGGCGCGCGTAAATACGACTGGCCTGAGCGTTTTTAATCACGTTTTTCTGTTTCAGGTCCAACACCACCTGCCCCAGTCCTGTACCCGGACGAATCAAATAGACGGATTCACGGGCGTTGGCCGGAGGGGTGAGTTCATAAAAAATATACGCCCCTGCCCCCACAAGCCCCACGGTGGTCAGAGCAATGAGTACGGCAAGGGTACGAAGAAGTTTACCCATTCATATTTAGCCTTTAATCGAGATAAAAGGCGGTAACCATTTTGTTTTGTTCTTTGGCGTACTGAATGGTTTGCTTCAGGGTCAAACTGGTGTGATATAAAAAGCCCACCAGCTGCTGGCATTTACCAATAATTTCTGAATAGCAAAGCTCAGAAGCCTGAGAAAGGGTCATATTTACCCGCTCAGGATGCTCATAAACGGTTTTGAGGGTTTCTAATTGCTCCCGACTTTCGTCCGGCTGTTCAGCGATGGTCTGGGGCAAAATGACGGTAAGTTTGTCAGGGTTGGCGCGCTGAACGCCCTTGATCACTGCAAAATTGGTACCGGGGGCACCACTGGTGATAATCTCATGGCCTTCCAGAGCCAGAGCGTAGGCCAGGGTTTCAATAAATTGCTGATGAGCAAAAGAAACGTGGCGACTGCCAATTAAAGCAATTTTCTTTTTGCCCTGCCCCTGAATGAGCTGGAGTTCTTCAAGGTAAGTGTCGACTTTGTTTTCGGTGATGGTGTTCGAATCAGACATGTGCTTCTTTCCGTCGCTGGTGTAGTTGGATTGGACTCAATTGTAGCACAATGCAAGTGTTGATTAGCTTTTGAGATGTTATAATAAGCCCATGAGCAACACATATAATTATGGCTACGGCACGGGATCACAGAAGTCACTCTGGCATTATTTAATTTTTCCCGTGGATGCCTGGACGCAGAACACAAAAGACATGGCTTTTGAAGACGTCAAAGCCAGTGAACTCAAACCCATTCTGAGCTGGTTTATGCCAGCACTGGTACTGGTAGCAGGTTTCACGCTAGGACTGGGCTTTTTTTCCAGCCTGTTTTTTTACGGCATTCAGGCGGGCATTCTGGCCATGATGGCTAAATTTTATCTCAAACTGGACGACATGGGCAAAGTCATTGAGCTCTTTTTAAATTTCTGGTGCTCATTTTTATGTATTGCCTTTGCCATGATGATTATTTTTGCCGTTTTATCTATCTTCATCTCTTTCTAACTCCACTACATCAGGAAACCCATCATGAAATATTTGACCTCCGCCCTTCTCACCGCTTGTTTGACCGCTTTTTCACTCACGCCTGCATTGGCCCAGAGTGAGCCCACTCCGGCACAGGTCAAAACAACACAAAAGATCAAAGTATACCCACTTCCGGGCGGTCTTGACCAATCTCCCATGCTCAACAGCAACAGTCCTGAAATTGTAGAAGAAGCGGGCATTCTTGTGTCTACCCTGCCTGGTAAAGGCCCGGCCTATTTAGACTATGGTTTTAAGGGGCGTTTTGGCATATTCAGCCATCATATTGCCCGCGATAAGGCCCCCGGTGAGCGCCTGTTATATCTGGGAACTCTGGTGTCCAACCCCCATTCCACTCCCGTTAAACTCCAGCTGGAATCCGGAGCTTCTTATCTGAGTCAGCCAGACGCGCTATTCAAAAAGTGGCCCGGGTTAATGAACAACCCCGACGGCACTGTTTATGCAGGCCCCGGAGATCGTGTTACCACAGAATTACTCACGGATACCGATCCGGTCAGCCCGCGCACCATCGTTATTCCTCCCCGGAGCACGCAGCTTATTTCAAGTTTATCTGTTCCCACCGATGTGGCCATCTTGCCGCCCATTAACGGACGCTCGACTTTGCTGTACTTCAACAGTCCGGCTTCGGTTTATGTGTCCCACGTGGCCTACTTTGCAAACAAGGTCAACGGACAATTTGTGTCTCCCACCTTAGAAGATTATCGGGCATTGCTCAATAGTGGAAAAATGGCGGGTAAGCGGGAAAGCGCCCCTACCAACTACATGCGCGACCCCAAACCCAAAGGCGCTTTTCGCTACGGTCGTGTGGCGGGAGTGAGTCAGGGACTCACCTGGAAAGCCAAACTGTTTGAAGGCGACATGCTGGTTCGTCGCCCGGAAGCGGGAGAAACCATTGGTTACCCCTTTTCGGCGGTGTATCTCAAGCGCATGGGCACCTCACAAAACCAGAGCGGTGAATTGCTGCGCCGTTATCCGGATACGGCCTACCAGAACCACGCCAATTATGGTGTCCGCTACGATATAGATATTCCCTTACACAACCGTACCGGAAACTACCAAACCTACAGTGTGGGGTTGGCACACCCCACTTCCCAAGACGCACAGGAATCCACCTTTGTTTTTCCCCCCAATAAACCTGTTATGTTCAGGGGCAGCAGTAAATTGAGCTGGGTCGATGAATACGCTCAGCCCCACACCATCGTCAAGCACCACGTGCTGCAACATGGTCAGGAGCCACAGCAAATGGCTCTGATCACCGTACCACCAGGGATTGATTACGATCTCAAATTGAGCATGTATTACCCGGCAGACTGTACCCCACCGCAATTGCTGACCCTGTCTCGTATTGAATAAATGACCAGGGCGCTATTTGAGCCGGAACGTCATGAAGCCCTTGCTGCTGAACGCTGGGACGAAGATCGTGTCAAACACTGGCTCCATCGCTTTGCAGATCGTGCTCAACAGCACTGGCAAGAAAACGGAGCATTCCCGTTGCACCCCCGTGATGAATCCGAGGCCGAGGGGATTGTGCCCAGCGGTCTTTACTACGGTGCTATGGGTGTCTGGCTGGCCCTGGAACGCTATTTGCACTTTTTTGAAAAGCACGCAGACTTTATTAACATTTATACCAACATCTATAAAGCATATCGGGCAGCTCCGGACACGGGAGAAGGTGTGCCTTCCTGGTTTCTGGGAGAAAGTGCCATCTTGACGCGTTTGTGCTTATTGCAGGCCCGCGCGGGTGAGATAGACACCCCTTACGAAAATCGCCTCACAGAGATTGTGCATCAGAATTTACATCATCCTACCCGCGAAATTCTCTGGGGAGCCCCGGGAACTTTTCTGGCAGCATTGTTTATGTGGGAAGCCACTGCCAGCTCTCACTGGAGAGAAATATGTCAGCAGCATATTGAGGTGCTGTTTGACACCTGGGAGTGGTTTGATCAGGAAGGAGCCTGGCTCTGGGAGCAGGATTTATACGGCAAAAAGCGGGTGTTTCTAGGTGCCGGGCACGGTTGGGTGAGCAATATTTACGGGCTCTGGCGTGCGCAAAACCTGTTAGACGATACCCGGTATAATCAGCTGCGGGAGCGGACGCTGAGTTGTATTAAAACCTTTGCTCTGAGCCACGCGGACAACCTGGAACGCACGGCTGCCGGGCCCGTGAACTGGCCTGCGGTCATCGGACATAAGGGCCTGTTGCTGCAATGGTGTCACGGCGCACCCGGCATGATTTGTGGCCTGCACCCGGCAGATATTCCTGAACTGGACGTGTGGCTGTACAAAGGCGGACTCAGTATTCTGGAGGCGGGGCCTCTTAAAAAAGGGGTTGCGCTGTGCCATGGTACAGACGGTAACGGATTTGCCTTACTTTATCTGCATCAGCGTTTTCAAGAAAGGTCCCTCCCGGCCTATTTACCTCCCATTCACTGGCTACAGCGGGCGCGCCAATTTGCCATGCATGCTCTGCGTCAGTCAGAGGCGGCTTTTGCTGAGCACGGGGACTACCGCTACAGCCTCTGGACCGGTGATGCGGGTCTGGCCTGCTTTTTACTGGCCTGTATGGAACCGAATATGCGCTTACCGGGGGTGGATCAATTTGTGTGAGAAATGGGAGCCCGTATCGCCAAGGCGCGGATTTTACGGTATCATTTAGCAAATGGCAAAGTCACAAAAGCAGGATATCTTAAAGCTATCCCCTGAACAGGTGGTGAAAAATTATGCGCCCCTGGTTTACAAAATTGCACATACCCTTTCGCGCCGCACCGTAGATCCCGTGGAAGATTTGATTCAGGTGGGCATGATCGGCCTGCTTGAGTCCCACAAACGTTTTGACCCGCACCAGAAAGCGTCTTTTAAAACCTATGCCACCCACTTTGTCAACGGGCATATTCGCCATTATTTGCGGGATCGCCAACAGTTATTAAAGGGTCCCCGCTCTCTTCAGGAACTTACCTATCGGGTACAAATGGCGCAAAAAAAACTCAAACAACAACTCAAGCGGGAAATTACCCCCGACGATGTGGCCAAACATTTAGGCATTACGCCCGCACAAGTAGATGACGCACTGAATTACGCTCGCAAAGCCCGTATGATGTGGTTGGATCAGTATTACGGTGGCGCAGGTGACGAATCTCGCACCTTAATGGATACCCTGCCCGATGAAAAAGGCGGACTCCATCAGCGCATGGATACCCGCATTTTTATTGAAGAAGGTATTCGCCAATTGTCTGAGCTCGACCAAAACCTGTTGATATTGCGTTACTTTGAGGATTTGACCCAGGCCAACATTGCCCGTCAGCTCGACATGTCCCAAATGGACGTGTGTCGCAAGCTGAAACAGGCGGAAAAACGCCTGCGTCAAATTTTGTATAAACCCGACGCATAAAGAGTTGTTACCCGAAATAGTTACCCGTAGGAGTAGAAATTATGTCTGGACATATGAATGAATGGCTGAATCTGGTCATTCGCTGGATGCATTTGATTGCTGGAATCAGCTGGATTGGAAGTTCCTTTTTCTTTATGTGGCTCGATAGCCATCTGGAATCTCCCCCTCCTGAAAAAGAAGATGTGAGTGGCGAGCTGTGGATGGTTCACAGCGGCGGTTTTTATCAGGTGGAAAAATACCTCATCAAGCCCGGCTGGGTGCCCGATAATTTGCACTGGTTTAAGTGGGAAGCCACCTTCACTTTTATTACCGGTTTCTTCTTACTGGGCGTGGTGTATTACATGGGAGGCGCCCTCTATTTGATTCGCCCTGATGCGCCGTTGCCCAAGCCCGCCATCATGGCCATTGGCCTCTTATTACTGCCCTGTGCCTGGATCGTTTACGATCTGCTCTGGAATAAAGCTTTTAAAGACCAGCCCAAAGTGGGAGCAGCTATCTCTTTTGGCCTGACCATGGCAGTGGCCTACGGCCTGAGCTATATTTTGAGTGGCCGGGCCCTGTTTATTCATATTGGAGCCATGTTTGGCACACTGATGGTCACCAATGTATGGATGCGCATCCTGCCAGCCCAGCAGCAAATGATTGACGCCACCAAGCGCAACGAAGTTCCCGATTACTCCAAAGGAGAGCGGGCCAAGCAGCGTTCGGTACACAACAACTATATGACGCTGCCCGTGCTCTTTATGATGATTAGCAATCACTTTCCCAGCACCTACGGCAACACCTACAACTGGGCGGTGTTAGCGGGCATGATTCTGGTGGGAGCGGGCATTCGCCATTTTATGAATGTGAAAACCCCTTTCAGCCGCTTTACGTTGACAGCAGCCGTGGCGGGCGCTTTTGGCCTGTTCTTCTATACAGCGCCGCCAAAAGCACCTCAGGCAGACGCCAGTGTCACAGGCGCTGAAGTGAAAACCGTGAGTTTTTCAGAAGTGCAGCCCATTATTCAAAACCGCTGTGTGTCTTGCCATGCTGAAAAGCCCACAGACGATATTTTCAAGGTGGCGCCTCAGGGAGCCATGTTTGATACCCCTGAACGCATCAAGGCCTACGCCACACAAATCAAAGCCCGCGCAGTGGATGCCAAAACCATGCCTCTGGGGAATAAAACCGGCATGAAAGACGAAGAGCGGGTCTTGTTAGGCCGCTGGATTGACCAGGGAGCCAATATCGATAATTAGATCTATCGACAACTCACTCAGCTTTTGGCCAGTAACTCACACAGACGGTGTTGGGCCTGAATGGCCGCTCCGTAACTTTTGAAGTGATTCATCAAAAAGGAAAAGATGATCACTTCATTTTTTTGGGTGTACACATAGCCAGACAGCGCCGAAACGCCGTTTATATAACCCGTTTTGGCCCGCACCCGCCGCTTCAACAAGGGGGTGTTCATGCGTTTTCTGAGGGTGCCGTCCACTCCGGAAATGGGCATGGAAGCCATAAAATCCACGCTCACGTCAAACTGCTGAAACATATACTCCAGGACCCGACTCAGGGTATTTGTGGTCAATCGATTCAGCGGAGAGAGCCCGGAGCCATCGGCAATGACCAGTTTGGGATCTGGCGAAAGCCCCACCTGAGCATAGAGGAATTTCTCTTTAATAACCTGTGCTCCCTTGGCAGCGGTTCCCGGCGCACTCACAAAATTAGCCCCCATAAACTTGAGCAGATTTTCAGCAATTAAGTTCACGCTGTCTTTGTTGAGCTGACTGACAATGTCTCTCAAAGGAGGAGATTGCGTGGTGGCCAGGATTCGGGCCCCCGCGGGTGTTTTGCCCTTACTCAGCTTTCCTTCAAAGGCAATGCCCTCGCGGGTAAACATTTTTTGAGCCACGTTGCCCACATACAACGCGGGCTTATCTAAATTAATGCGCTGGCTTTCGGTACGTCCTCTACTGTACACGCTGCCAGAGACCACCACGCGATTGCGCCCTTTGATCCACTGGCGCGTAATTTTTAAACGGGTGCGTCCGGCGGTAGTACGGGTTTGATTGACAATATCAAAAAAGGTGTTGTCCGGTTTAAGGCGAATACTTGCCGGCCTGCCCGGCGCACCGGGTTTTACCTGTACATCCACGGTGTTTAAATTCAGAGAAAGTGCCGAAATTTTGGCGCTATAGGCCGCAGCACCATAGGTGGTTTTCCAACCTCTGCCGGTGCGTTCCTCATCAAAGAAGGAGTCGTCCACAATCAGATTGCCACTGATTTGTTGAACCCCCGCAAAACGCAGTTCCTGCACAAGGGTGTTCAGACGTTCATCGTTGAGCACCGGATCGCCGTACCCTTTGAGATAGAGGTCCCCGTTAAGCACGCCATTGCGCAGCGTGGCACTGCTTAAAAACTGTGTCTTAAAACGAAACTCCGGCTTCAGTAAATGCAAAGCTGCCGCCGAGGTAATCACCTTCATATTGGAAGCGGGCATGAGCAAATGGTTCGCATTTTTTTCGTAGAGGGTTTCACCCGTCTTCATGGATACCATCCGGGCTGAAGTATGGGTGGGAGGCAGGCCTGCCTGATTTAAAATCTGGTTCACCTGTGCCGTGCTCAGGGCATGGGCAGGCAGGGTCAAGACCATAAAACAGCAAAAAAGCGCGGGGAAAGTCATAAAATACGGGTTTTTCTTAAAGAAATGTAACACGGGGCCTCCACTGAGCCGCTAAGATTGTTAGAATTATAAGGCAAATCCGTTGTGTTGCGTTGATGTGTGACTCATTTACGTTAAAAAATGACCTGTTTAACGTATGCTATGAATGACCGCACCCTGTTCAATGCGAACCCTACAACTTTATAAAAAGTTTGTTAAACGCACGATTTGATGTTAAATTGTAGAACAGTAGGTTGAGAACAACCTGAAGCACCTGTTTTGATGGCGAGGTAAAATCATTTGGCTAAGGATCATCCGCTGCAATCGTTACGTTTTTCCAGCGCGCGTCCTCTCACTTCTGAGGATTTAAAAGCCCTGTATTATATTCACGATCGTGTAGCACAAACGCTCACTGAAATTCTGTCTGCTGAGCCCACCTCAGCAGCCACCTGGCAAGTTATTAGCATTGACCAGAATCCCTTTCAAAAAATCCTGAGAAAGTACCCCCGCGACTCCGTGTGGTCTTTACTGGGGTTTGGAGAATCTCTGGTGGGTGGTGTAGCCCTTGTGATTGAAAAAGACTCCGTGATTTCCATGGTTCGTCAGGCCGGAGCTGACCTTGCTCCCGAGTCCGAAGACGAAATCACGGAATTTGAACTGGGCCAGATTGACAATCGCATTCAGCAATTCTCAGAAGCTTTTTCCACCATCTGGGGAGAATACCATCCTTTGAGTTTGCAGTTGGCCACGTTTCCTAACACCCCAACCATTGACGAGTTTCGTAACCTGTTAATGGGGTTAAATACAGAGACCCCCTGCATCACCATCACGTTTCAGGTCAATATGATCGCCCGTGAGCCTCAAAAAGCATCCCTGATTTTCCCCCAACCGTACCTGGCCCCCCTCTATCACGTCTTGCAATCTGTCAATGAAAGCATGGTAGAAGAAGGCGATTTTGAACAGGTTCAGGATCGCATTGGCATGGTGGATGATATCACCACACCTGTGGTGGTAGAACTGGGAAAAACGCGCATGAGTTTTGCCGACATTCAGAACATGGAGTTCAATGACTTCATTATTCTGGAGCAAGCCATTGATGCTCCGTTGAACGTCAAAGTGGGCAAAGAGACCGAAATGAAAGGGTCTCCTGGAACCACCCCCGACGGCCGCTATCTGGCGGTTCAAATAGTAGAATAACAAGAGAGAAAAGAGTTGGTGACCTATGTACCAGCATGATTCGTCCCTGGACGACTTGTTGCGTCGTCCAATGCAAATGGCAATGAACGATGACGATTACGAATATGAATACGAAGATGATGAATACGATGAGGAAGAAGACGACCTCTTTGGTTCAGATGTTCTAGAAGCAGCCAAAGCAGAGCGAGAAGCAGAAGAACAAGCTGCTGAAGCCTTTGCCGCTTCTTTACTTGGTGGACATCCCGAAACCGAAGAAACCGTTGAAGAAGCGCCCGAGCCTCCTCCCGAGCAAAACAAGCTGTTTTCACGCCCCGGTATTCGCCGTAATATGTTGGCCTATGGCATGATGCTCGTGGTGGGCTTTATCCCACTAGTGCTCCTGATTTTATTTGCTACCCGTGCGGGTCTGAGCGCCATGATGTGGCTCTTTACCCTGGGCCTCGTGATCGGACTCGGTTTCTCTATTTACCAACTTATCTTTTCTTTCAAAAATTTCCACAGCTACACCGTCAGCTTTAACGTCAGAAGCTTTTTTAAATTCTGGCCAGAAGTGGTGACCATTTCTGTGGTGTTACTGGGCCTTACCTTCTGGAACATCAGCACCCTGGCTAACGGAACCCCCTTCACACTGTCCGGCAAACCCCTGGCCTCTCAACAGATGGCCATGCTGAGCGAAGAAAACCAGGAAGAGATCATTTACTCATCTCAGTCACGTGCAAGTGCTGATAAAGCGCAAAACGCCCTCGGTGGTTCTGTAGCGGCAGCGGGTGCAGACCCCAACCGTTCCAGCTATAACCAATACATGGACAAGCCCGCAGCGGGTGCTGCTGCTGCTGGTGTGGTCACCAACATTCCTGAAGGCGTTATTCCTCCGGCCCCCGGTACTGCTTCGGAAGCAGAAAGCCCCTTACGCAACGATGATCCACTGATCAATTCGATTTTCTTGGGCGGTGCGCTGTGCGCGGCTCTGGGTTACGCCTTTATCGTGGGACTGGGCGGCGCTATCTTTGGTGCACTGCGCAAGTTTGACACCCCATTTTCAGAAACCACCCTTGAAATTTTCAATGTAGAAACTGCTGAAGTCACTTCTGATAAGCAAAACAAAGCGCCTATTCTTAAGCCTGTAGATATTATCTCTCGCATCTTTATGGGACTGTTTTACGGTGCTTCCGTAGGCTTCCTGTTGGGACTGGCGGTCATTTTACCGCTCAACCTCTTCTTCAGAGGATTATTGGCCAACGACAATGTACGTCCACTCTTACAGGCTTTCGGCCTGTCTAACGTACCCGATCTGGCCTTTACCCACGGCCTGACCATTGCGGGTCTGATGGTGCCTCTAGTTATTATGGTGGTGGCAAAAATGTCTCCACAGGGTCTGTCTGTGAGTGAATCTGACGTGCTTGACCAATATGTTATCAAGCCTACCGGTCGCTTTGTATCTCCTGATCAGATGGTGGGTGGCAACCTGCCTAACCCTGCCATTGTTAACTTCAGCACCGGCATGATTATTCCCGATGATGAATTAGAAACAGAACTGGCCAACGACCGCCTCATGGATGAACTGGCCATGGACGATGACAACCTCACCTCTGAAATTATTGAAGAATTCGGACGTGATTTTGAAAGCGTGTTTGGTATCGATACCCGCGAACTCATCACCCAACCCAAAGGTCGCCAACAGAGCCTTGTGGATCGCAAACAGCTTTCTTCAGCTCTCGATGAATCCTTCGGTGAACTGGGTAACGTCCCTGTGGAAGTTTCTGCAGAACTGGGTCAGGCTACTCTCGACATCACCGAGTGGCTGAACCTCAAAGAAGGAACCCTCGTCTTGCTGGATAAACCCGCTGACGAAGAAATCGATATCCTGTTTAACGGGGTACGCAAAGGAAAAGGACAGCTCATTGTGTCTGAAGACTCACTGGCTGTTCAAGTGTCCAATACCAACTTCCAACACCAGAACGGTAACGGAAGTGGAGTTAAAATATAAGTTTACGTGAGCCAGAGGAGGCATTCACCCGTGGGAGATTTACAAACCCCTAAAACCAGCCGCAAAATGACGGTGAGTCCCGTTAAATTTGCGCCCCTTGTTAGAGACCTGCCTACATCTGCAGTCACCGGTGTTCTGGGCAACCTGGAACTGGTCAAAGATGTAAAAATGGACGTGACCGTAGAACTCGGTCGCACCAACTTACCTTTAAAAGAAGTGCTTCAACTGGAAGACTCTTCCGTGATTAAACTGGATCGCCTTGCGGGCGAACCCGTAGACCTGCTGGTTAACGGCCGTCTAATTGCGCAAGGTGAAGTGGTGGTCATTGGCAACAATTTCGGCGTTAAAATTACTCGTGTTCATAAACCCCAGGGCACCCAGGAAATGGATGCTGGCATGGGCGATGATATGATGATGGATACCAGTTTTGACGACGGCGGTTACTAATACTTAAAGCCTATGGAACCTTTTCAGTTTGACTACTTAGGCTACATGAAAAATATGATTTTCATCATTATTTTGATGGGAATCCTGGCCTACGTTCTGGTAAAGCTGAAGTCTCGTAACGGTGCAGTACCTACGTCTTCCAATACCCTTTCAGGTTTGAGCAATATTTTTATGAACAGCGCCTCCCGTCAGGAAGCGACTCATATAGAAGTGCTTGAGCGAAAAATGTTAGAGCCAAGAAAAAATATTTACGTGATTCGTATCTTTGGTGACCAGTACTGGCTCGTGGGCACTACAGATACACAAGTTGAGGCCCTCGGTCAGTTAAAAGGCCCCGGTCATGTGCCGGATGCCCCTCAACCATCAAAAGAACAGGCGGCGCCTGGAGCGTTTGCAGATTATTTGACACAAAATGAAACATCTTAAATGGATTAAAATTAGCGTTTTTGTGGCAGTCATGGGACTGCTATTTCTTGGCATGGCGGAAGTTTTGCCCGCTCTGGCTCAGAACTCCACAGCGGGCCCTCTGCCCACCACCCCCGTGCCCCCTATTAATCCCACCAATTTGTTAGACACCGTCGATTTGCGTCAGCCCATGAAACTGTCTGAACTGGGTTCTCCGCTTCAGCTGATCGTATTCATGTCTATGCTTACCATCCTGCCCTTCTTGTTCATTATGACCACGTCTTTTATTCGCACCGTGATTGTACTGAGCTTTTTAAGAACCGCCATGGGTACCCAGACCAATCCCCCCAACCAGGTGGTAATGGGTGTGGCCATCTTTTTGACCCTTTACACCATGTCTCCGGTGTGGGATAAAATCAACAATGACGCCATTGTGCCCTATCTGGACAATAAAATTACCCAATCAGTAGCTGTGGAGCGAGGAATTACTCCCCTGAAGACCTTTATGCTCAAGCATACGAGCAAACAAGAACTGGGATTCTTTATTCGTCTGGCCAATCAAAAGCAGCCCCGTCGTCCTTCTGATGTGCCCTTACAGGTAGTGGTGCCTGCTTTTATGGTCTCTGAACTCACCACAGGCTTTAAAATGGGGTTTGTACTTTTCTTACCCTTCCTGATTATTGACCTGGTGGTCGCCAATACGCTACTTGCTCTGGGGATGATGATGTTATCGCCGGTCACCATTTCACTGCCCTTTAAAGTCCTCGTATTTACCTTAGCCAACGGCTGGTTCCTGATCCTTCAGGCACTGGTCACGAGCTTCAGGATCTAACCTATGTCACAGTCACTTATTCTTACACTGGGTCAGGAAGCGGTTACGCTGATTGTACTGATGTCCTTACCCATGATTTTAACCGCCATGCTGGTGGGTTTGACGGTGAGTATTTTACAGGCGGTCACGCAGGTTCAGGAACAAACCCTGAGTTTTGTACCCAAGACTATTTGCGTATTCAGCATGCTCCTGCTGGTGAGTCCCTGGCACTTGAGCACGTTAGATCAGTATATGAAACACCTGCTCAATAACCTTCCCGCCTATCTGGGGCGCTAGTGGATAATATTGTTCTCACCCTGGCACATTACGTGCCTATTTTTATGCTCGTGGTGGCCCGCACCATGGCCCTCACCATTCAAGCCCCTTATTTAGGCACCAATACGGTTCCGGGCATGGTGCGTGTGGCCATTGCTCTGGGGCTATCTTTTTTCTATCTGCTGGGCAACCCCAACCTGCCCACGGAACTTCCCGCCACACTGTTACCGTATATTTTATTGCTCATACAGGAATTTTTGGTGGGTATGCTCTTTGGCTTTGCCGCCAGCGTTATTTTGCTGGCGATTCAGGCGGGCGGAGAGATTATTGACGTTCAGGTGGGCCTGAGTATGGTGTCTCAGTTCAACCCCCAGACCAAGGCTCGCACCACGGTTATTGGTAAACTCATGTATCAGCTGGCACTGATCGTTCTGATCTCTTCTTATGCCCACTTATTTATGCTCAGAGCCTATTTTAAAACCTTTGAAATTATGCCCATTGGCACCTTTTCCTATGAAGCCAATATGGCCATGGGCGAACTGATCAAAATCACTTCACAGCTTTTTGATCTGGGCGTACAAATTGCACTCCCCATTATTATTGTGATCTTTGTGGTGGATTTTGGCCTGGGTATGATGAACCGGGTAGCTCCTCAAATTAACATTCTGGAACTGAACTTCGCCATGAAGCCCACCACCGGTGCACTACTCATTACGGTCATTTTTTCCACGCTACTGTCGGTCATGGAAGATTTTTCCTACCGTATGTCCGCCAATGCTCAGAATGCCGTCACCGCCGCAGCAGAAGGCGTACGGTACCGTCAGCAGAATCAGAACCGCCGTTATCAGGCGCAACTGCGTAATCAGGGCGTCCCCGACGGATTCCCCATTTTCAAGGGTCTTCCCGGACGAGGTCCTGCCAATGCACCTGCGGGGTCGTTGGAGCCTGACGGTTTTAACTAAGTGTGGGAACGCAATCAGTTTTCAAAAGCCAAACTCATTGGCTCCAAATGGACGGCCCTGCCCGCCGAACAGCAGCGCTCGGGAGTCCCCTATAAGCATTATCTGGTAGTGGGCTGGGCAGAACGACGCCTGAACAAAACCTCAGAAATGATTGAAATCGAAGCCGTCATGACCCGTACCGTGTATACCATTAACTACAAAAGCTTAAAAGATGCCACGCGTTGGAAAATGGGTTGGCATTAGTATTATTCACCCGCGCACAACGTAATTTTGCCCGGATATCAAAACGCAAAAAAACCTCTGAATACTTTAGTATTCAAAGGTCAAAGGGGGAATTTAATATAAGTACCGTAGGAGGGACTCGAACCCTCACGTTCACAATGAACACTAGAACCTGAATCTAGCGCGTCTACCAATTCCGCCACCACGGCAGGTGGATACTCAGTATATCAGGGGTATTTTGAACATGTAAATGTGATCCAGCCTCTTTTTTTAACGTTTTTTTGATTTTTGTTTAATCGCTGTCTTTTAAAAGCTGTGATAACGTAAGGTGGAGGAATTTTTATAGTGCCCGTTTATTTTCCAAAACCCTTAAACTACCTTTTAAAACCCCTTTTACATACACGCCCCCAGGCGGTGAGGCTAGACGTTTATCACACCTGTGGCACGCCTGATCGTGTGAGTCTGAAAGGAAGGGCTCTGGAAAAGAAATCCACAGACCAACCGCTTGAAATCGCCGACTCCTGGTGGATGAATATTCGACGCACATGGAACGCCATAGAGAGTGACGAAATTCCCGACCTGGAACTGCGTCTGACCTTTCAGAACCATCATTATGCTGTGACAACCGATGATGAGGGACTTTTCGACGTTCCCCTGGATTTAGAAACCCCTCTGAAGCCCGGGGTTTATGAAGTCAGAGTGGAACTGGTCAGACAGGGGCTCTTTTTTGGAGAGGCCGGTGTGGGCAAGGTGTTTATCTATCCCACCCAAACCGTTTCTTGTGGTGTGATTTCAGATATTGATGACACCATTTTAGAAACCGACGTGACCCGTAAAAGAACGATGCTCAAAAAGCTCGCCTTTGGCAATGCTCTGACTGCCACAGACGTTCCTGGCATGGCGAATGTTTATGCCAAACTCAGTGAACTGGGTTACGGTTTTCACTATTTGTCCGGCAGTCCGATTAATTTGCACCAGCGCCTGCGGGCGTTTTTGAAACACCGGGGGTTTCCAGAAGGATCTATGGACCTGAGACACTGGGGCATTGGCCCTGGCACAGACGCTATCTTTTCTTCCACCACCTATAAACTACAGCGGCTTCAGACCCTTTTCCAGCGCTATCCGGAGCGTCAGTTCATTTTAATAGGTGACAGCGGAGAAAAAGATCCCGAAATCTACAGCACGATTTACAAAACCTTTTCCCATCAGATTCGACTTATGGCCATTCATAACGTCACTGGAGATAAACCCAATCAGCCCCGGTATAAACATATGCTGCTCTTTGAGCACCCTGAAGAAATTTTAGAACGGCTCCAGCAAACACAGGAAATGGCAAAAAAACGAAGTTTCAGAATTTGACGTCTTTCAGGATTTGACGTAAGGGCTCAGTAACTCGTTGACGGACTGTCTCTGCTTCTGATATTCCCGTGCACAGTCTCGGCCACTGCGCACCGCCTCACGGTATAGAGAACGAATGGTACGGTTTTCTAAGACACCTTCTTCGCCTCCGGCACCCCAGCACACCAGATTGAACATACGCTGAGGCCCCACCGCATGATCAGCCGCCCAGTTGTTAGAAAAGCCCGAACGGTAAAGATCAAAGAAGTTAACGCCTGCCAGAACCGCGGCCCGGGAGGCTTCTCCGCCTTCAATGAGCAACACCGTGGCCAGCGCATCGGCAGCATCTTCTTCACCACCAATAACGGGCAAATCAAACTGATCGATCAAAGCATGTCCCAGTTCATGCAGAAAAATAAAGCGAAACACCTCTAAACTATCCTGGGTATCAAAACGCTGCTGCAAGGTGCGGTACATTTCGTAACACATACCAATGGTGGAAGTGGCGGGCTTGTAAAAGGCGTTGGCAAAACCGCAGTCCATAAAGACGGCGTTGACGTCTCCCTTGGGAAAAACGTATTTATCGTTTAAAGCGGTAGCCAGACCGGCCGCCATGTCTCGGAGCTGATTGGGAACCTCTTCTCCAAACTTTTCGGAGGGCTCCACCAGCACCTTGAAAGCACCGCGAGAAACCGTAGACTTCACGCGTAGCCCTGTGACTGGATCAATACTTCCAGGCGCAAGCGGCGAGAACGCCTGACAGGCGGTCAAAAAGAAAAAAAGCGCGATCAGCAAAGGCCGTTGAAACATAAGCGGTGTCCTTTCATATCCTTTAATAATAGATTTCGGCCTGTGTTTGCGTCAATAACACAGCTCCGATTCCCAGAGCGGTGCACAGCAGGGCACATAATCCTACAGCACATAATTTTGCCACCGCACCCCGGTGTTTAATAAAATTCAGGCGAGTCATAAGGGGAGACAGCAAAGCCAGAACGGTAAGAACTCCCCAGCCCGATAAAGAAGAGAATAGCAAACTGTTTACCCACAGATGCAGCAAAAACCAACTGCTGAAAAGCCCAAACACGGAAGGATAATGCTCCCGCTCCGTATCAGAGGCCTTCCACAGAAAAATCAACAGAGGTAATATCTGTAGCAAGACCAAAAACAGAGCGTACTGTTGGAGTTTTGCGCTGCTTCCCACCAGAAAGAGGTAAGCACTGCCTGATCCTGCAATCAGAATCGTTAATGGCCAGGCGCTCGCGGGGGCCAGTGCGGGCAAGGTTCTGACGTATATCACAGGCAGTAAGCCCATGCCCAGAGCCACAACGCCACAAAACCCCATCGCGTATAGGGTAGACCATTCGTAAGTACGAATGGGGGTGGTCAAAAGATACAGGTAGATGCCGCTACAAAGTGTCATAAAAAAATTTGTGCCCATGCGAAGGGGAGGACTTTTACTTTTAACAGCTGCGAACAAGGCCAACAAAGGCAGAAAGTGCACCCACCACAGGCTACTATCCACGGGAGGAAACAAGGGCCAGTTCTCCTGAGCCACAAAGATAAAGCCGGTCCAGAGACCCGTAAGCAATCCCAGAGCGAGCAACAGATTGCGCCAGCGCCAGTTCACAAAAACAGACAACACAAAAAACGCGCTACTGCTGATAAAAACCCAGAGCAGCGCATTTAAAATGCTGTAGACAATCGCTATTGTTTGGCCCCTTCAAAGGCCAGCATCAGAGTGACTTTATTGCTCAAACCTTTGGGCATGTAATTGATGCCGAAATCCATACGATTGATATCAAAAATGGCTTCGCCACCTAAGATGGTTTTTCCCTGCATATTCTTGCCTTCACCGGTCTTTTTAAAGACAAAACTAACTGGCTTAGTTTTACCATGAAGAGTCAAATTGCCTGCCACCTGATACGTGTTGACTCCCGTTTTTTTAACGGCGGTACTCACAAAGGTTAATACCGGAAACTGGCGAGCATCGAAAAAATCGGGGCTCATTAAATGCTGATCCCGCTTTTTATTATTGGTATCCACGCTATTGGTCTTCAGGGTCACCTTGACACTGCTTTTGGCGGGATTTGCTTCGTCCACAATCACCGTTCCCTGCATATCCTTGAAACGACCGTACTGGTAACCGGTATTCAAATGTAAGATTTTAAACAGGGCATGAGAATGCACGGGATCAATTTCGTACGTGTCTGCCAAGGCATGGCCCGCAGGTAAGAATAAGGCCAGCGTAGAAAAAGCAGTCAACGCGCGTTTCATATTTTTTGTGAAATTCATGATTTAAGACATAACTCCATTTATTTTGATGTTAAATTAATTTATTATTGAATACATATTAATGCTTTATGCAGGTTTTGTCAAACAAAATGTGGGGCTTATGGCTCCGACAGAAGCCCCCACAGCACATACATTAGCAAAAGCGATTGTAAGGTCCAGCACACATTTCTGACCCAGTTGGTATGCACCAGCAGCGCATGGGCGTTCGCATCGAATCCCTGAGTCAATTTCTGGTGCTGTGGCACCGATAGAAAAAAAGTGGAAGCCCACGTTCCCACGGTGAGCACAGCCATGGCCCAGATACTCCATACAGACAAAAACGAAGGGGGACGCCAAATCAGGATCCCGGCTGTGAGCAATTCAGTGACCATCGGAGGCAGCACCACCCAGGTAATCCAGTAACTGTGGCGCATCTCAAAATTCACAAACTGCTCCGGGCTGACCGCGTCAAAGAGAGGGTAATGCACCAACTGAATCACCCAGATAACCCCGGTCATAAACAGAGTGCTGAACAGATGCAGTAAAAAAATAATAACGTTCAAGAGATTAAAGCTTGCGCCAGCCGACGCCCGGCTTTCATGGCCCCGTTGATGGAACCGGTTTCGGTGTAGTCTCCCCCCAGGTAAATGCCGTTATAGGCAAGGGGAGTGCGTGTTCCCCCGGACAGCAGGGGTGGCAATTGCTGCGGCAGGCTATAGGGCAAGTACATGTCTTCAATCAGTTCCCATTTGCAGGGCGTTTTGAACCAGGTGGCCATTTGTGCTCTCACGGCTTTTAGCAGCGGTTTGATGGGCATTTTCAGGGCATCTCCCAACACCGTGGCGCTGAGTAAATGTTGCCCCTCAGGTGCATAATGTTCAGAGACCAGAGATAAGTCCACCAGGTTATTGACCGGGCCTTTTTGCTCACCGTTTAGCATCAGAATGGGACGATCGATACAGGGGGTATCCGTGGCAAAATAAAGGGTGCGACTGGCCCAGAATTTACGGGGAGGCACCTTGCCCGGCAGTAATTTTGCGGCGCGGAAAGCATCCGTGGCGATCACCAGGTTTTGTGCCTGGCACATCACCGATTCCCCGGCATGGTCAAGTTCTATCTGATGCCAATGACTGCTACCGTCACCCTCTTTTTGCAAAGCCTTCATGGTACAGCGATAATGCAATTGCTCCTCAGGGATCCAGCGCGCCATCTGCTCAGGGATTTGCTGCATCCCCAATGCGGGAATCACGGAACGCCCGGACGCAAACATTTTCATCACAAAGTAAAACAAATGGGAACTGGATTCAAGGGAGGGATCCAAAAAGACGCCCCCCAGAAACGGCCGAAAAAACTGCTGAATAAAGCCTTCACTAAATCCCCATTCCCGCAGGGCTTGCAAGGTAGAGGTTTCTGATTTTTGCCACAGGGTTTCTAAAGATTTGGTCTGGGTTTCAGTGCGCAACGCCAACACCCGAAGTTTGTCAGCCAGTGAGCCTACACTGGCCAGCGCCGTGGCAAAAATATCCCGGGGCTCTCTGAGAGGGTCTCCCAACAGCACGTTGTTTGAGGATTGCATAATCATGGCTCCGGGGTAAAAAGCCCGCAAATCCAGAGCTTCATAATCCAGCCAGCGTCTGGCTTCCGGATAGCCTTCCAGAAAAATTTGAAAGCCCCTGTCCAGCAAAAAGCCGTATTTTTCAAAGGTCTTTACCCGCCCACCCGGGGTGCTGTCTGCTTCAATCAGTAAAAAGTCTCTGCCCTGCTCTTGTAAGGCACGAGCACAGGTAAGTCCGGTGAGCCCTGCGCCCACGATCAGTGTTTCAGTTTTCATGGTTGCTATTTTAGCCCATGACTCAGACCTGCAGGCAGTCGGGTGTTTTTGTCCAGTTCACAGTGCTCCAAATGCTGGCGGGTCAGTCCTTTTGCATCACGTAAATCAGCGCCTTTAAAAGAACAATTGTGAAATCTTGCACCACGCAACCGGGCTTCTGACCAACAGGTGTTTGAAAAATCGCAGTTTTCCACGGTGCTGCTGACCCATTCTGTCTTCCTGAGGTCACAGTCTGTAAAGTCACATTGTTTAAAAGTTGCCCCCGTCACGTTGGCCTTGCGCAAATTCCCCCCTTGAAAAGCGGTATCTGTCACCGTACTCGCGTACAGGTCTAACTGTTCAACATCACAATCTTTAAAAACACAGTGACTAACTTCTGCGGCACGAAGATTTAACCCTTTAAGCCGTAGAGATTGCGTGTGTAGATAACGAATACGTAATTTTTCCCGGGTACCAGAAGCACGCTTCCAACTGGCCTCGGGACGTTCAGAAAGAACGGTCAGCAAGCCTAAAAAATCTTCCGGAAAATCAGGACCCAGGATGCCCAAAGCAGGCTCAGAAAAGGTGTTTTCAAGATGGGTTTGCAAGATATTGAGAATATTCCACTGCTCCCAGTTGGGAGAGCGCTGCAAAAGGGTGTTCAGGGCGTCCAGAGCCTCAAGGCGGGCGGACATATCTGGAGCCTTAAGTTGCTCAATGGCCTCATGAATATCAGAAGCACGTTCTTTTTGAACGCTCTGACGTAATTGACTTTCCAGAACAGTTTTGCGGGCTTCTAAAGCTTCTTCTTCGGGAGAGAGCACGGGGGTGCGGGCAGGTCTGCCCGGTCCGTGGCGGTCACCTATCGCTTTATCTCGCATGGAGCGTTCATGGAGCAAGGCCCAGATCAGAACTCCGCTCAGTACCAGAAGGATTACCCATACCGTAAACAACATCCCGCTAAGCTAACGCTGTAGCAGGAGCTTTTGAAGAGGAGG
>CAYFGW010000060.1:0-21419 GCA_964342365.1 uncultured Candidatus Sericytochromatia bacterium
CTCCTAAAGGTCCCGCAGCGGTAGAGGCACCCGCAACCCCTTAAGTGTTTGAGTTTTCACATCAGGCTCATGGAGCTCCCACTTCTGAGCTTTTTCATGTTAATCTACGGGCAGCCAACAAAGGAAGACAAACACAATGCAGCCCGTAGATGTTCTGATCATTGACGATGATACCGATTTAAGCACCCTTCTAAAAACGATTCTGAAAAGTGCCGGATTTGAGGTATCCACGTTAAATGACGGTAAGCGAGCGCTCCAACTGTTGCGACAACGTAGTTTGGAACCCCGTTTGATTTTACTGGACATTGAAATGCCGGGCATGTCCGGCTACGAAGTATGTGAGTCTCTCCAGGGAGATCCGCAACTGGCACTGATTCCTGTGATTATGATTACCGCGAGTATACAGGCAGAAAGCCGTTTACAGGCCTTCCAAATGGGTGCCGTGGGTTTTATGAACAAACCCATTAAGCCCGACGCTCTGTTAGCACAGGTAAACAAAGCCCTGGATGTGCAGCAACAGTGGGAAAGCAGTTTTGTTTCTCAACCCTCTCCTGCACCTGCCACACCTCCCCCTGCACAATCCGCTTCCACTCCCGCTGCTTCCATGTCTCTATTTGAAACCGTTTCTCCTCCCGTTCCTGCGGCTGAAACGTCTACAGACGTTAAAACCGTATCCACCCAGCCCCGTGTGCCCGATTTGCCCATGTTTGAATCCGCGTCAGAGGCAGCAGATCTGGTGCCCAAAGACTTTTTTGCGGATCAAAAGTCGGACCTGGCTAAACCCTCTATAGCTACAAAAAATCAGTTTCAGCCCCGTACCGGACAAAACACCTTTGCCGGCTTCTGTAATTTTCTCAAAGACCATTTTGACGCCGAGCTGGTGAATGAACTCAGGCCCGACAGTTTTTATGAGCGTCTTGAAATCCACGGCACGCGGCCTGAACAAACCGCAGGACTCATTTCCACGTATACCGGCATGCCTTTTTTGACGGACGTAGAAACAGATCAACTGCGCCTGGGTATCTTGCCCATGCCCTTTTGCCGCAAATACCGGGTTGTACCTTTTAACGACGAAGGCGGTGAACTTAGCTTTGCGATGAGTAACCCGTTCCAGATAGAGGTGCAGGATGCACTCATGAATTACCGTCAGTCTCCTCGCTTTATAGCCATTCCCGGAGTCCTTCAGCAACTGTTTTTAGAAATCCCACTACAACAACAGCAGGAAGAAAAGGCACCTCAGCCCAAGCAAGCTACTCTTGCCCAGCGTACCCATGAGATGGAAGATCTCATGGACGAACTCCATAGCCAGTACACGGGCCCTGCAACACCTGAAACCGAATCTGTGGAAGTGGACGATTACACCAGCGCGCCCATGATCCGCCTGGTCAACAGACTCATTGAAGAAGCCTATCACCTCAAAGCTTCAGATATTCACCTGGAAGCCCGGGAAGACGCCGTCAGAGTGCGCTACCGTGTGGACGGTGTTCTGAGAGACTACCACCAGCTCACTCCCGCCAATTTGATTCAGCCCCTGGCAGCACGCCTCAAAATCATGGCACAGCTTGATATTGCAGAGCGCCGCCTGCCTCAGGACGGGCGTATTGTTTATAAACAATTTAATCGTAAGCAACTGGATTTCGATTTGCGGGTAGCCACCGCTCCCATGAACTATGGTGAAAAAATTGTGATGCGGATTTTAGATAAACAAAAAAGCATGCTGCCCTTAGAAGCTCTTGGCTTTTCCGCTTACAATCTCAAACGCTACCGCGAACTGCTGAAAAACCCTTACGGCATGATTCTGCACGTGGGTCCCACCGGTTCCGGTAAGTCAATGACCCTGTACTCAGCCCTGAACGAAATCAATCACCCGGACATTAATATTCAAACCGCTGAGGACCCCATAGAATATACCCTGCCTAACATTAATCAATTACAGGTGCAGCCTGAAATTGGGCTGAGCTTTGCCCGGGCTCTGCGGGCCTATTTGCGTCAGGATCCTGACGTGATTCTGGTGGGAGAAATCCGCGATCATGAAACCGCTCATATTGCCGTGGAGGCTGCACTGACAGGCCACCTGCTGTTGTCTACTTTACACACCAACGATGCTGCCGCCACCCTGTCCCGTTTCATTGAAATGGGAATTTCCCCCTTTATGATCAGTCCCTCAGTCATCATGATTTGTGCCCAACGTCTGGTGCGCTGCTTATGTAACGCCTGTAAAGAGCCCTACACCCCCGATGCAGTGGGCTATGAACAACTGGGATATGCTCCCGGCACCCCCCTGCAATTGCACCGGGCAAAGGGCTGCGATAAATGTTTAAACACCGGTTATAAAGGCCGTACGGGTATTCACGAACTTCTTATTCCTGACGAAAATATTCGCACAGCCATTACAGAACCAGGCGTCTCTGCGCAATCGCTAAAACATCTGGCGGTGAAACAGGGCATGGTCACGCTTTACTGGGATGCCATGGAAAAAGTCGTTCAGGGCATTACCTCTTTAGAAGAAGCCCTGTCCAAAGTAAAACCGGACGGTTTTGATTCCCGTCCGGCTCATTTCTAAACAGTTTGTAACAGCCTCTGGCCATTGCAAATCTGATAGATGGTTTCCGCAGAGCGGGGCGTTAAAACATCTGATTCGTGAAGCAGCACGGTTTTATACACCTCTTCAATGGTGGTAATGCCCACAATGGCTTTATATAAACCATCTTCAGCCATGGACATCAACCGCTGATTTCTGCGGGCCCCTTCTCGAATGGCCGAAGCGGTTTCTCCCTGGAGAATAGCTTTACGATCCATTTCGTGAATTTCAAAAATTTCGTGCAGGGCCGTCATTCCCTGATACCCCTGGTGATTACAGCTTTCGCACCCGCGGGCCTCATACACGCGCCGCTCTTCGGATTGGTGGGGTGAAATGCCCAGCAGTTGAAGCTGAGACACGTTGAGTGGAACCGACTCACGACAGCGCAAACAAAGTTTTCGCAACAGTTTTTGCGCCACAATAGCCACAGGGACAGGAGTGGCCAGTAAAGTTTTTGCTTCCATTTCCATCAGACGATAGAGGGCGGCAGTGCTGTCGCCCGCTGCGAGCGCTGAAAATACTTTCTTACCCACCAATGCTGCTGCATTTAAACGATGGGCCACCTGCGCATTTTTAATCTGATTCACCATCATCACGTCGGAATCATAATCCGTCATGGCCTCAATCATGGCCTCGTAACTATCAGGGCATTCTGGCGTATAGCGATTTTGAATGGTACCCGGCAGCTGATGTTCAATAGATTCTTCGAGTGTCAAAATATTGCGTTGGCTTTGACTGAGATAGGCCAGAAAAGAGTACAGTAAGGTAGTGCGTCCTCCGCGAATGGGACTGGCAGCAATCACAGCTCCTCCCGAACGGGACAAAATACCTTTGAGACGCTTCAGGGAATAAGGCGACAAACTCAAATGCTCCAGCCCCACAAAATCGTCTTTGGGATGGGAAATATGCATCACCAGACTCTCGCCCCAGAGCCCCGGGTAAAAGGAAATGGACAATTCCACTTTGGTGTTATCAATCTGAGTGGCAATCCGCTCTTCCCAGAACTTCTCTCGCTTCACCCGAAAAGGCGTTTTCATACATTGCACCAGCATGGGTCCCATACGGGAGGGTAGGTCAGTTTTGTGCTGTAGCACCCCGTCCACGCGATAGCGAATGCGCAAAAAGCTTTCCTGAGCCTCCACGTGCAGTGCCGTGGCCCGACTTTCTACCGCTGAGCGAATCAAAAACTGCGCAATGGGCATGACTTTTTCTTCGTTAAGGTGGTGTTGATGGGTAATATTGAGTAAATCATTGCCCATATGCAAATGATTTTTGCGGGTGGATTCGGCATCAAATAAAGCACTAATACAGGCCAAAATTTCCGCTGAGGTGGCAATAGACGGCATGATTTTACACCTGAAGACGTCAATTAACCGTTGAATCAACTCTCCATTGAGAGGATCTGACATCACCACCACCATCTGATTTTCATACTTATGAATCGGAAGACATTCATAAGTGCGCAGAAATTTTTCGTCTAAGCCTTCTAACAAATGCTGGTCCACCAGCTCAGGTGCTGGCACAATACGGGGCAAATCCAGTTGCAGACTGAGAGCCTCTACCAGCTGGGCTTCGGAAATGATTTCAGACTGCACCAACAGGGTCCCAAAACGCAGCGCCGTAATTTTCTGCTGTTCCAGCACGTGGTTCAGCTGGGCCTGGGTAATCAGACCCATGTTCATTAAAATATCGCCCAGATGAATACTTTTCTGGTGTTTGCGTAAAAAACGCTGCAAATCCATTTTAGAAATCAGTTTGAGGTCTACACAAACGCGCCCCAGTGGCTTGTACTCGCTGAGTTCTGACTGGTGTTTCAGGGCCGTTTTCAATGCATCGGGAGTGAGTAAACCTTCTTTGACCAATAAATCGCCAATGCGATTAAGGGAAGGGGATGAAGAATCGGGCATAGGGGGTGCCTCCTTGGATTATTTTATCACGGCGTGAAAACGGGCATGACAGGCGAATCTGGTATAATACCAAAAATTTTTGGGAAAGTGTCTCCATGAAAGTATCCATCCAACGCACTGCGGTGCTTTACATGCTTGCCAGCAGCGTTTTTCTGGCCGCTTGCGGAAGTTCCAATAGCACCTCTCCGAACCCCACCTCCGGTAATATTCCAAACCTGTCCAGCAAGCCCTCTGCGAAGGCTTCCGTGTTGAAAACCCAGCGCCTGACGGGCGTTATTATTGATGCCAACACCCGACGCCCGATTGATCAGGCAGACATTGTTTTGCACTTACTTTCAGCGCCATCCCCCAGCGCCAGCCCCGGTAGCAATAATTCAAGCAGTAATAACAGCCCACGCTCTACACCCGTACCGGCTCAGCCCACGGCTTCTTCTACCCCGTTTCCCAGTTTGACCCCCACGCCCACACCAGCGGGTGGTGCTTCACCTTCCCCCAACACTTCACCCACCCCCGTAGACCCGGCAGCCTCAGCCCTGGGTGCTCCTGAAGAATCTCCCGAAACTTCTCCTGAAGACACTCCCGAGGGGGGGCTGACCATTCAGGGTGACGAAAACGGAAATCTGGAAGGCACCACAGAACCCGAAGAACCAGAAGTCTCAGCCAGCCCCGCAGATCCGGCACTGCCCTCCGAAGAGGTAGACCCCGAAGCCCAGAATGCGGCTATTGAAGTTACCGAAACCTACGTCATGGCGCAACTGCCCAGCAATAATAACCGGGAAGCCAAGTTCAATATTTTTGAAACGCGCAGCAATAACCGCGGTAAATTTTTCATCAATGACGTGCCCGAAGGCGACTACGTCATTAGCGTGGCGGCAAAAGGTTATCGCAGCCTGACCCTCACTGAAGTTAATCCCAATCGTCTGGAATTGCCCCTTATCCCGCTGGACAATAAACGCATGATGGATGTGTCTGGCAGCGTGCTTTCGCCCACCAACACCCCCGTACCCAACGCTTTTGTCAGCTCATCCTTTCCCATGGGTGAGGCTATCGGAATTCCGTCTACGACGAATACCATTGGTGAATTTAACCTGTTAGCGGTCCCCTTTGGCCGCCGTAGCTTTGTGGCGTTTGTACAAAACGCTGACGAAGAAATTCTACAAATGGGAATATTAAAAAATATTATTGTCAACGATAAAAGCATCAAGGCCGATGATCCCCTTTACGAAGATGGGCCCGCTTCGGTTCCTGCGTCCGTAGCGCCTGAAGACGCTGATACAGAGACCCTGATCAAAAACATTCAGGAAAACCTCAAAGAACCCGTGCCAGAAGCCTCTGGCTCACCTGCCGAAGAAGAAAGTGTGGTTTCTCCCTATAAAAGTGAAGAAGAAACACCGGAAGATACGCCCTCAGAGGAGGCACCCGACCCGGCTGAAAGTCCGCTGATTTCTCCTCCTATTGAGCCTTACCCGGCCCCCTCGGTAACGCCTTCTGTCGCAGAAGAAAACCAGGAAGCCGAAGAAGAAGGGGGAGTCAACGTCTTTTCTGCGGTGCGTGAATTTTTCACGGGCGAAAAAGCAGAAGAAAGTGAAGACGTCAAAATTGCGCCGATTGTCTCCTTACGTTCAGTAGTAGATCAAATCACCCTGGCAGGCACCATTGACGTTCCCGCTGACTATACCCTCAAGTCCATGGATGTATACATGACGCTGGATGCGGAGAAAGGGACCCATCCTGAAGAAGTCTATTTGCTCACCAAAACCTTCAGAGCCCCCGAACCCGAAAAGAAAAGTCTGATTAGCACAGGCAATCAAACGGAGCCGACACCCTCTCCCGGTGCTTCGGCTGCGGCAAGCGGAAATACCCCTGCGGGTGGAGCCAATGCAAACGCAAAATCAGCCCCTGCGGGCGCACGAAAATTTCAGGTGAAGTTACCGGTGCTGAATCAGGACCAGTATTATCATTTGCAATTCACCGCCACCCACAAAGACGGGGGGATAACCTATCATCACCTGTACAATCTCGACAAAGAAGATGACGCGCTCAAAGCGACCTTTTTGCCGGTAAGCGGGCGTCTCGAAATTGAAGGTGAAGACAGCAACACCATTCCCGCCGTTCCCGGCATGGGCTGGGAATCCGTACCGGGCGCAGATATTTACCATGTGACCCTTGAAGCTGGAAACCGGGCCAAACGTCGCGTGGTGTGGGAAGCCTGGACCAAGAGCACTCAGATTGAGTATCCCTTTACGGCCCGAAAAGACCGCCTGAAAGAGCAGGAAACCTATACCCTGTCTGTGGCTGCCCTCAAAGGCGTAAAACCTGTACTCAACAAAACCAAGAACGTTTCGGCTCACCCTGCCTACGAGTCCATCTGGGCTGATTTATCCCGGGTGACCCACGTGCCTTTTGAAGTTGTAGAATATTAAAGGATGGTTCTCATGCCCCGACTAATTGCGCTTTTGCTCTCTGTTTGCACCCTTTTGACGGGAGCTTCGGGCGCCCTTGCCGCTGAACTTCCAGAAACTCGCATTGATTTCGGGAACCGTCAGTATCAGGGACAGTTCACCATGCGCTACTGGTACGGCAATAACAGCATTGATCAGAATTTTCAGGGCAGTGGTGTGGACTCTTTTGTAAACACCAAAACCTCGCTGGGGATTTTAAATATCACCAGCGACCATTGGTTTGGGATTCTTACCCCCCAGGGGTTGGGTTTTCTGGGCTCGGTCTTTGGACTGGGTTTTTCTCTGGATTATGCGGATCAACTGGTGCAAAACGTGCGCCTCATGACCTATATGATGGATTTTCAATTTGCCAAGCTAACGGTTTTGCATGATGATCAATACAAAAACACCCTGACCCTCTCAGGACACTATGTGTCTTATTTTAATACCGTATACGACAGCTTACTGCTCACCACCGCCGCACCTTTTTTCGGCGCAGGTGTGGGCCTGGAAGGTAAAACTCCCATTTTTGACGTGGGGGAGGCAACCTTTAAACTGGTGTACATCCCCAATTCTCGAACCCCCAATCCCCTGCCTGACGGCCTGGGCATTTTGAGTGAGTTCAATACCCGCTGGTTTATTAACCCCTCGCTGGCCTTTAATGCAGGCTATCGCTTTAACTTTTTTAACGCCGCGGGTGAAACCTCGGCACAAAACTCCCAAACCGGTCAGGCTCTGACCTTGAACCGGACTTTACAGGACATGTTTCACGGCGTAAACGTAGGCTTTACCGCCTATTTTTAGCGTGGACAATTACCGCTGAATCCGGTATCATGCCTTAGCATAACCGGATAATGATAATTAGGATGAATCAAGAAGGAGGCCTCTGTGGCTGAAGAAGTATTACTCAAGGTAACCGACCTGGCGACCCATTTCCACACAGAAGAAGGAATTGTCAAAGCCGTGGACGGTGTGGACTTTGAAGTGCGCCGTGGCGAAGTCGTGGGCGTGGTAGGTGAATCAGGCTGTGGCAAAAGCATGACCTCCATGTCTATTTTACGTCTGGTGCCCAAGCCTCAGGGCAAAATTGTACGTGGACAGCTCTTGTTCGCGGGCAAAGACCTGCTCTCACTGTCTGAAGAAGAAATGCGTAAGGTGCGCGGCAACCGTATTTCTCTCATCTCCCAGGATCCCATGACATCTCTGAATCCGGTGCTCACCGTGGGAGAGCAAATTATGGAAGCGATTCAGCTCCACCAGGGCTTGGACAAAAAGGCTGCCAAAGAAAAAGCCATTGTTATGCTCCGCAAGGTGGGCATTCCCTCCCCCGAAAAGCGGGTGGACGAGTTTCCTCACCAGTTCTCTGGCGGGATGCGCCAACGGGCGATTATTGCCATGGCGCTGTCCTGTGAACCCGAACTGCTGATTGCCGACGAGCCCACCACCGCCCTGGACGTAACCATTCAGGCCCAGATTCTGGATCTGATGCGTGAAATCAAAGAAAAAGAAAACGCGGGTGTGCTCTTTATTACCCACGATCTGGGCGTGGTTGCTGAAATGTGCGACTTTGTGTGCGTCATGTACGCGGGCAAAGTGGTAGAAGCCACGGACGTGGTAAGTCTATTCAAAACTCCCAGTCACCCCTATACCCTGGGCCTGCTAAAATCCATTCCGCGCCTGGACGACGTCAAAGAGCGCCTGGATCCCATTGATGGACAGCCTCCCAGCCTGAGTAAATTACCCAAAGGCTGTAGTTTTGCCGCCCGCTGCCCTGAAGCAGAGGATATTTGCCGCCAGCAGGAACCCGAACTCAAACAGGTGGGTGTAAATCATTTCGCCCGCTGTCTCAAACGTGAAGAATGGAAAGCAGACGCATAATGTCAGAAAAGAAAACACAAACCGGTAAAGTTTTACTCGAAGTCAAAAACTTAAAGAAGCACTTTCCCATTAAAAAAGGTATCCTCTTTTCTAAACAGGTGGGAGCTGTTCAGGCCGTGAACGGATTGGACCTCTTTGTGCGCGAAGGCGAGACCCTCGGCATGGTAGGGGAATCCGGCTGCGGAAAATCCACCACGGGCCGTCTTATTCTGCGCCTTATTGAACCCGATGCAGGCAGTAAAGTGGTTTTTAACGGGGTAGATTTAATCAATTTGAACAAGGCCGAAATGCGCGACATGCGCAAGCAGGTACAAATGGTTTTTCAGAACCCTTATGCCTCTCTTGACCCCCGTATGACCGTGGGAGATATTGTGGCAGAACCCCTGCGCGTTCACAAGGTCTTTTCCAGCTCCAAGGAACTGAAAAAACGGGTGCGCGAACTGCTCGACTGTGTAGGTCTCAACCCTTCGTATACCGAGCGCTTTCCCCACGAATTTTCGGGCGGACAGCGTCAGCGTATCGGGATTGCCCGTGCGTTAGCCCTTAATCCCAAACTGATTATTGCAGACGAACCGGTTTCCGCTCTGGACGTATCCGTACAAGCACAGGTACTCAACCTGCTGAACGATCTTCAGGCAGAATTTGGCCTGACCTATATCTTTATTGCTCACAACCTGAGTACGGTCAACCATATTTCAGATCGCGTGGCGGTCATGTATCTGGGTAAGGTGGTGGAGTTGGCCAGCAACAAGGCCCTTTACTCAGCCCCTAAACACCCCTACACCAAGGCCCTGATGTCAGCAGTACCTGAACCCGATCCTGAATTCATGCGCAGTCCTGAACGGGCCCAGCGAATTGTATTAGAAGGGGATATCCCCAGCCCCGTAAATCCGCCCTCAGGCTGTCGTTTCCACACCCGCTGCTGGGAAGTCATGGATCGCTGTAAAACTGAAGAGCCCGTTTTACAACACGTGGGTAATGATCAGTACGTAGCCTGCCATCTTTACGAAGGCGAAACTCCACTAAAAACCGTTGACGCCAACGCCTGAGAACAAACTGTTTCCACTGCTGGCCCTGCGCTTTCGTGAGTCTTCCCTTGAGCAAGACTATTTAGCGCAGCGTCTGCATCAGGCACAGCGATTTAACCGTACTGCTGCCTGGGTAGGCATGGTGGCCACAATGATGTTCATTCTGTCAGATTTACTAACAGAAGGACATCTTTTTGCATCATTACTGCCTTATCGACTGGCTGGTATTGGCATTTGCGCCCTTATTCTTATAGGTTGTGATCGACTCCGGCTCTCTCGTTGGCTGGACGTGCTCATGAGCATTTGCGCCTTCGCCTATTATCTGGTCACTTCTTTTCAGGTGTTTAGCTTTTTTCCCCTGGACCTGGCCAGTCGCTACGTGCTGCCCTCCGCCTTGTTGTGTATGGCAGCAGTGTTTGGACTCCTGGATTTGCGACTGAGTTTTCGTATGGTTACCGGGGGCAGTATTATGCTATTGGGCATTTTCCAGGAAGTGGTCTATAACCCCACAGGACACTATAATCTGCCCCATTATTTTGCGGGACTTCTGATTGGCATTGGGGGCGCTTATTTAACAGAACGCTACCGTCGCCTCAACTTTTATCACGACCGAGAAGCCCGCATTGCTCAGGAGAAGTCGGAGCGGTTGTTGCTCAATATTCTGCCCGCTCCCATTGCCGATCGTCTGCGTGACGAACACAAGCCTTTAGCAGACGGCTTTGAAGACGTGACGGTGCTTTTTGCGGACATCGTGGGGTTTACGCCCATGAGCACACAGCTTTCTCCTAACGCCCTCTTACAGCGCTTAAATCGAATTTTTTCTGAGTTTGATAGCCTCGCCGAACACCATGGCTTAGAAAAAATCAAAACCATTGGTGATGCGTACATGGTGGCGGGGGGTCTGCCGGAGCACCAACCGGATCATACACAGCGCGTGGCACGATTGGCTCTGGCCATCCAGGACAGTCTGGCAGCCTATGCCAGGGAACTGGGAGAGCCTCTGTCTCTGCGAATTGGGATTCACCAGGGGCCGGTGGTGGCCGGAGTGATTGGGCGCAAAAAGTTTATTTACGATCTCTGGGGGGACACGGTCAATACCGCCTCCCGCATGGAGTCCCACGGCGTAGCGGGTAAAATACAGGTAAGTGAACGGGTGTACGATAGCCTGAAAACCGACTTTATATTGGAATCCAGAGGTCTTGTACCGATTAAAGGCAAAGGTGAAATGCGCGTCTACTTTTTGCTGGGGGAGCAAAGCTGTTAAAATACCCCCAACAACGTGTTAACAAGGAAATATAATGGAATTAAAATGTGGCCCCTACACCCTGGAGGGCTATTCTCGCAGCACGGTAGAAACCTATGTTCGCGTTAACGAACTCAATATTTGTTTTGACATTGGCAAATGCCCCATGAGTCTGGTGAACGTGCCGCAGGTATTTATTTCTCACTTCCACGGCGATCATAGCCTGGGACTCACTTATTACATTGCCCACCGCAATCTGGCCAAACTGGTCCCCGGCAAAATTTATGTACCGGCGGCAACCCTGAAGCAAACCGAAGCCCTGATCGCGGCTCACGCTGCGGTAGAATGGGCCCGTCGAGACTACGAATTGATTCCTGTAGAATCAGGCATGGAAGTGAGCTTCAAGCGCAATCACACCATGCGCATGTTTGCTACAGACCACCGGATTCCCTCGGTGGGGTATCAGGTGATTGAGCAGCGGAATAAGCTCAAAAGTGAGTTTCACGGCCTCTCACAGCATGAAATTGTGAATTTGAAAAAGCAGGGCACGGAAATCACCGAGGCGGTGTATTTGCCTAAAATCACCTACGTGGGCGACTCTACGATTGAAGTGTTTAACTGGCACCCCGAAATTTTAGAGAGCGAAGTGCTGTTAACGGAATGCACCTTTTTGAGTGACGATCATTTAGACGAAGCCGCCAGCCGCAAGCATATGCACATTAAAGAAATCATTCCTTACCTGGATCAAATCAAAAGCAAATACATTGTGCTCATGCATTTTTCCATGCGCTACACCCGCAAAGAAATTTATGGCTATGTAGATCGTTTGATTCCAAAAGAGCACCGCGAGCGGATTTTGCTACTGGTGTAGATCCTGCTGAATTACTTTCCATACAGGTGCTGATAAATCCAGTAAGACGTAAACACCCTTTTGACGTACCCGCGGGTTTCAGGATAAGTAATGGATTCCGCCAGCGCGTCTAAGGGCAAGTGTCCAAAATCTTTGAGCCAGCGATTCACCGGCCCCGCTCCCGCGTTATAAGAGGCCACAGCCAATAGTGAGTTGCCGTCAAACACCTTGTGGCGCGAGTCCAGATACCAGACCCCCATTTTGATATTATCCATGGGATTGGTAAGGGAAAACTCACCTTCGATAGGATAGTCTTTGGCAATTTGTGCCCCGGTGGCGGGCATAATTTGCATTAAGCCCGTGGCTCCCACCCAGGACTTGATAGTGGGGTTATACTGGCTTTCTTGCCAGATGAGTCCCGCAGGCAAAAAGGGATTCATCTCATATTTTTTGGCTTCTTTTTCAAGGGTTTCAAAGTAAGCCAGGGGAAAAGCAGCGGGCAAATAGGCATCGTCTTTAGCGGCCAGATACCGGTAGCGCGTCACCGCCTCGTAATAACGCTTTTGCTGCTGCATGAGTAAGCCGTGAAGCACCTGAATTCGGGGCTCGGGATGGTGTTCGGCCAGCTGCATAAAGGGCACATACTGCCCGAGATAATGCAGTTCCATCAGCGGTGAAAAAGCGTTTTCGTTGCCCTTAACGGCCTGATCAAAAGCGTGAGCATAGCTGGTTTTGGGCAAGGGAGACTGCTCAGTGCTCAGACTCAGCCCCTGATAGGGCAGCGTGGCGTACTGGTCGTCACCGCCTTTTTTAATCACTTGCAAACGGGCTCTGGCCCGGTGGGTATAATAATCCATCAGGGGGTTTTGACTCAGAGATTCATAAAGCGCTTTGGCTTTGTCGAAGGATTCTGTCTGCTCGTAGGCCCGCGCCAACCAGTACTCAAAACGACTTTTAAGCTCGTGTTCCTGGTAATGGGGCGCATTTTTTTCCAGGGTCTCAATCACTCTGGCATAATCATCCTGCAAAAAATCGTGCCAGATAGCGTACCAGAGTGCGGGCATGGCGTCTTCAAATTCGGGGTTCACCTTGACCAGTTCGTGGTAGACCTGCGCCCGTTTGGCATCATTATTTTGTAAATCGTAAATAATGCCCTCTTCCCAGAGAGCGGCAGCTTTTACCTCAGGCTGGCTACCATAAGCCATATACACCGCCTGAAGTTGATTCATGGCGGCCCCGTAAGCTTTTCTGCGCCGCTGGGCCTGGGCCAGATAGACGCTGGCCAGTCCGGCCTCCACAGTGCCCGGGTAACGCTGACGCAAATCTTCAAAATGCTGATTGGCCTGGCTGTAGTACTTGGCTTTCAGGGCATATTCTCCCTGCTTGAGCAAGTCTTTGGCGTTTCCGGCATTCAGTTGACTCAGCTCATTGTAAGCGGTCTGATACATATAACGCTGGTAAGCGGCTTCTGCCAAAAAGGCGTGATCACCACGGGTCAGTTTGTCACCAAAAGTAGTGCGCACCGCGTAAATCGCGGCCCGACCGTTCACATAATCATCGCTATTTTTGAGATAATCGCGGTAGTAATTGAGAGCAGCACGGGGCTGTTTGTCAGTGAGCAGTTGGGCCTGTAGAAGCAGCACCTGCGAGCGCAGGGGACTGTCTTTTTTAAGTTCATTTTTCCAGTCCACCAGCACATTTTTGGCCTGGTCTTCCTGATCAGTTTTTAAATAATCAAAATAGCCCTGATACCACGCTGCACGAAATGCACTGTCAGGGAAATCTTTTAAAAGCGTGGCATAGCGCTCTGGAGCCAGTCGGGCCAGTTCCCAGCGCGCCAGTGACTGAATCAGAGGAGACTCACTGGTTTCGGCGGTTTCTTCCAGGGATTTGCCCTTTTTCCGAAGTGTGTTACTCCACTGAATACGCTCTTCAAACCAGGGGTGAACGGTTTCAGTTTGTTCTTTTGTACCCGCAATATGCTGATCCAAAGCTTCAAAACGCTCTCGCAGACGGGCCTGAAGATTAGGAAGGTCTTTGTTATTATCTTCACGAAGTTGCTGGAGCAGCGGCAGTGCGGCCAGGGGACCTTCGTTATAAAAGGTAGCCTCTGCTTGCAAAATACTGGCTCGTGCACGCAAAAGTGCATCCGTGACGTCGCCAGAAAGATAATTTTCGAGGAACTGTTGTGCCTGCGCATATCTGGCTTTTTCCATGAGCTGTTCAGCCTTTTTAATGGGAGCCGGTTGGCAGGCACTCAAACAAAGACTTAGACCTAAGCTTAGCCCGAAGAGCCAGCATCGTTTTTTCATAGCGTTATCCTAACAGGGTGACCAGTGCAGAAGTGAGAAAGTAGTTGACACAAACAATAATCAAAATAGAATGCACCACGGTGGTATTGGCAGCTTTCCCTACCCCCAGTGCGCCACCCCGCACATTATAGCCTTTATAACAGCTCATGAGTCCCACAATCAAACCAAAAACACAGGCCTTAAACATGCCGCCCCAGATGTGAGACATTTTGGTAAAACTAAATAAATTGGCCAGAAAAACACCTGAGTTCAGGCCCTTAAGGCCAATGGCCACCACGTAGCCGCCAAAAATACCGCCAAAACTCGCAATGGCATTAATCACAGGCACCATCACCACAAGAGCAATCAAACGGGGCACAATAACATATTGAAAGGGATCAACGGCCATCACTTCCAATGCATCGATTTCTTCAGTAACGCGCATGGTACCAATTTCGCCGGATACAGCACTTCCCGCCTGAGAAGCCACCATAATACTCACCAGTGTGGGCGCTAATTCACGAAACACGGCCTCTGCCAGCAAACTGCTCAGCAAACGCTGCGCACCGAACATTTCAAAAACCTGTACGCCCTGCAATGCTGTGACCATACCTGTAGGCACCACAATGGCCAATACCGGAAGAATACACTGAAACCCTGTAGTATACATGGCGCGAAGGGTTTCTCTCCAGAAAAACGGGGGGCGAAACATAGCCTGAAGGGTCAAACCAATAAAGGTACCAAAATGTCCAACCCCCTGAACAAAGGTCAGCATTAAAGAATATTTTGGGTGGAAACGATGTCTTCACCCTCAGCCCTGGGATGATGGGTGATGATTTGTTCTGTTCCCAGATTTTCAATACTCAGGCGTCCCCTGAGGGCGACTTTTTCCACACGGTTCATGGCTTCTGCGTTCACTTCAATAAGCCAGTCGTCCTGACCCGGCTGAGGCATGGGCATAATGGCCTGCTCAAAGCGGAGCTGTTCTAAAATAGTGAAATCGTTGAGCACATAACCCACCAGACGGGCTACAAAGGGTAGATTTCGCTGAAAGTGTTCTTTACGCTGTTCTTCCATTTCTGGCAGGCCACCGTAGTTAATATAGTCCGTTTCCCACTTTTCCTTGAGATCCGCAAACATTTTGTCCAGCAAGGTGAAAACATCAAGAAACCCCCAGTTTTCTTTCACATGAATACCCAGGGGAGAAAATGAGGCAGGAGTGGGACGAAGCGAGTCTTTCACCGCTTCGCCTTTCCAGTTGTCATACTTTACCAACGTGAGCCATTCACCGGTATTGAAGGGTTCAAACCCTTTAATATCAGTGACAACGCGATCCGAACGCTGATAAATCTGGCGTTTGACGCGAATGGCCGAAAGCTGATTGTTTTGGATACGGGTATTGATCGCTATACGATCTTCCCCCGTAATTTCCACAAAGAACAGTGCCATACCTGATGCTTCCTAGTTCATTTTTAAGATACGGGGCGTCACCATAATCAAAATTTCTACATTTTCATTAGAGGTTTGCGTATCTGAAAAGAGTGCACCGAGCAGCGGGATGTCGCCGAGCAGCGGAATTTTGTTTTGTACTTCGGTGTCCGCTTTACGCATCAGGCCACCAATGACCACGGACTCACCGTCTTCGACGGTCAAAATAGTGTCCACTTTCCGCACATTGAGCTCAGGAATGGTCTGGTTACCTGCGCTTACAAGCTCACCCCGGGTGGTAATTTCGGGCACCAATTTCATGGTAATAGCCGCTTTTTCCAGGTCAATGAAAGGAGTAATGGTTAGCTTTTCACCAATATTGATACTTTCCACGGTCTGGGTCACCGTGGTGGCGGTAGCCGTGGTACTAATAATGGGGTAAGCCGTGGTGGAATCAAAAATAGCCTGGATACCGTGCTGAATGGTCAAACGAGGGCTGGTTAATACACGAGCCTGACTGTCTCGAATGAGAGCATTCAAACGGGCGCTGAAATTGGGAGCGAGACGATCCAACGTACTGAAGGTGACCAGAGACTCTCCGTCCGCAGCAGGCGGAATGGGGTTCGAACCAGGCAAAATGCCGCTGTTATTAAAGGCTGCTGCGGTTCTACCCTGACCAATTTGATAACTCAGGCCCAGTTCTTTACTGGCCCTTTCGGTGAGTTCAATCATTTTCACTTCTACACTAACCTGTGGCAGAGCGCGATCTAAAACCGGCACCAGCTGGTCAGCAATATCAATAGCTTCCTGGCTGCCGATGACAATCAGGGTAGCGGTACGCTGGTCAAATAAAAGTTCGGGCTCGGGGTTCAGAGAGCGACGTTTGAACACCGCCTGCAACTGAGGAATAATGGGAGAAAAACCACCGGCCATCATGCCACCGGCTCCACCAGCTCCACCGGCACCTCCGCCGCCGCCCATCATGGCACCACCGGCACCGCCGGCACCACCAGCACCGCCAGCGCCTTGCTGACCACCCATTTGCACGGCCAGAGTCGCCGCCTGATTGTAAACGGTGTAGGTTTTAATAATAGGGGAAGCAAAACCCATTTCCCCCATCTTTTCGGGGGTACTCACAATAATGGAATTGTAAACACGACGAGCACTCAAACCACTCATTCGCAGAACCAGCGCAAAGGCTTCGCTCAAAGGAATATCGTTCAGTTCAATATAAGGAATCATCATGGTGGAGGTACTGACAATGCCAGGAGCCCCTGTGCTTGTATCAGGCACAGAATTTCCGCTGGCCAGACTCTCTAATTCCATCAACGCAGCGTCTTCTTCACTGGTAGCCGCTACAGGCGCTGCTGGAGCAGGCGTATTATTAGCCCCTCCGGTAACAGGTTGATTGGCCATAAACACCAGATTTAAACCTGCACGCTGGACCAGAGCCCGCATCACAAGTTCCACAGGGGTGTTGCGATACTTGACACTAATGATGGGATCTTTTTCCAGGCGAAACGCCTTACGAATGGTGAGGGCATCAGCAGCACCGGCTACAGGAGGATTAAGCACCTGTCGTGCATCCGCCGCAAAAGCAGCTGGAGAAGCTTGAATGAGGGTTAAAGCAGCGATTAATGCGGCGCTTGTACGTTTCAATTTTAAAAATTTCATCTGTCTTTCCTCCTAAAAATTAGGGACTTTGGGTTTGGGGAGATAAAGGGTTCCGCTACGGGCCCCGCGAGAAACGATGACTTCACCGTTTTCATAATCGATGGCAACAACTTTGACATTTTTCTGGGGAATAATTTCTCCAATACGATACAGATTGGTGACACCCCTGGCCTCAATGATGGCTACAGGGTCAATACCCCCATCCATAATACCGTTTAATTTCAGGCCTTCTGTGAGCGGTGTGGGCGGTGGCGTGGCTTCTGGGCCTGTGATCGTAATTTGTGGTGTCACAGGCGGCAGCGACGGGGGCGCTGTAGACGTCAGGTCAGGCAACGCCAGTTGCTCAGGACTCACGGCAGGTTCAAAATCAGGCAGATTAGGGGGATATACCGATTTAAAGGGATCCACCCGCCCCGCATGCATTTGTGCCTTGCGCAAAACGCTCTGCGGCGTGCTAGCCGCGATATTATAAGCCAACAGAGGTGCCTCTGTGGGTTTCGAGGTAGGCGTCGGTGTGGGTTCTGGAGTGGCTTTAGGCGTGGGATTAGCACCGGGAGTCGCACTGGCAGCAGGCGTGCCAGTAGCAGGCGTCGGTGTAACATTCACAGCGGGTGTTGCGGTGACCACAGGCTCCGGAGTACCGTTTGCAATGATGGGTCCAGTCTCGTCAGGGGGAAGACTGTTTGAATACAACATCAGTGCAGTTGCAGCGACAAACATGCCCGCAAGGGTTACTGCATGCGCAATCATTAGCTGGCCCCTCCAATCAAAAAGGCTTTTAAGGTAAAGGAAACATTTACCGGCGTATAAACGGCCTGCGGATCTTCCTGGGGCTCAATATTAAGCCCTTCAATACTCAGGGTGCGTTCATAGTTTTCAAAATCTTGTAGCATTTCAATCAATGCGGGGTAGTTCATTTGTCCCAGCTGAATTTCCACAGGCAGTTGCTTCAGCTGTTTGGCTGCAGGAGAATCGGCAGAAGCCTGAAGCTCAGCCGGTAAGGTGAAATCCACAATACCGCCGGGCTTGAAGGTTTTTAACAGTGCACTATTACCATAAAGGGCTTTGTTTTCCGTAATTTCTTCAATATCTAACAAAAGAGGAGATTCATTGGCCGTGGTGGGAATTTTGCGGCGAAGTTGTACCAGTCTGGTCTTGATCTCTTTGAGTTCTTCTTCGAGAACCTTCAGATTTTCCACTTTTTTCTCTTTGATCTTAATATCATCTTCTTGTTTGGCTATCTCTTCTTCCAGTACCACCAGAGCTTCATACTTGGGGTAAACCATCTGGTAGCCTCCGCCCACAAGAATCAGGAGAAAAACCACAACACCAATCGCTACTTTGTGAAAGGTAGTGAGGTTTTCCGTCAGGTTGCTGGTATTGATGGAAAGTCCGAATGCTTCTATATTGGCCATCTTAGCTACCTGCTTTCATTTTGCACGTAATACTAAAGACAGTGGCTTCTTCAGCAGAAGGTTTTTCACTGCTTTGGAGTTTAATACTTTCAAGCATTTTAGAATTCTTTAAATTGGCGAGGAAAAGAGCTACCGAACGGTGATCGGTGGTGGAACCTTGTAAAGAAAATTCGCCAGACTGATTGAAATTGAGCTGATCAATTTTGACGTCCACAGGCATCAACATCCGGATTTCTTGCAGAAGATAAGACCAACGATAGGTTTCGCCGGTGACATAGCGGAGGATTTTTTCCTCCATTTCCTTATCTGCTTTCTCTTTTTCCAGGTCTTTAATGGTTTTGATTTTTTTATCGAGAGCAGCAATGATGGCCGCGTTTTCAGTTTTTGTTTCTTCAGCGTTTGCAATCCAGAGATCATAGGTTTTATTGGCACCAAAGAGGAGGATGCCCGCCAGTGCAATCAGCAAGACGCAAATTACCCAGCCTTTATCAATACCGAGGCCTGAACGCTGTAGTGCTTCTTTTCGGTCAATGCCGAGAAGGTTAATATTGATGCGTGTCAATTTTCTTCAATTCCTCTCCGTGCAAGTCCAATCGCTGTAGCAAACAGAGGCGCGTTCTCGTTTAAATAAGCCGGTGAGAAGGTGGCTTCGTCAAAGGAGAGTGAGCGAATGGGGTTACTGATTTCTACATCAATGCCCAGTTTGTGTGCAAAATACTGATCCAGATTTTTAATTTTTGCTCCGCGATCAGAAAGAATCAACTGCTGAATACGCATGTATTCCTGCTGAGATTGATGGAAGTATTCAATAGATTTATTAATTTCGTCTGTGAGGTCTTTTAATAAAAAGCGAATTTCGTCTGCGGCCTGTTCTACCATGGCATCTTCAAAGGTTTCGTCTCCCACCACGGGAACCACGAGTTTATCAAAGAGCTTGATCGCTTCTTTCAGCTCAAGGCCCATATTGCTGGCAATGGTTTCAATCATTGTGCTACTGCCTAACGGAATACTGCGGGAAAACAGCGGCGCTCCGTTTTGAACCACGTTCAAATCAGTGGTTTCGCCCCGGATTAAAATCACTACATTAAGCTGCTGCTCTTCGTCTTCATCCTGAGCCAGTTGATCTTCAATGGAACGCATGACCGCAAAAGAGGCCACGTCTACAGCCACCAGACTTAAGTCGGCCTGGGTAAAGGTTTCAATATAAGTGTCAATAAGCTGTTTTTGCGCCGTGACCAACAGCACGTCATACTTGCTCATATTGTCTTCTTCCACCGTACCGGTCACCTGAAAGTCAATATAAACGTCCTGAATGGGGAAAGGAATATAACGCTCGGCATCGTGCATCACGACTTCTTGTAGTTCTTTAATGGGAATGGCCGGAAACTTAATACGGGGACGAATAATCGCCGCCTGACCGGACACAGCGGTAATGACTTTTTGCGACTTGAACTGATTTTCATCTAAAAAGGTGCGGATGGCCTCGGCCACGCGGGTACTATCGACAATTTCGCCGTCTCTTACTGCACCTTCAGGAGTTTCAGTGAGCGCTAACCGCAGAATTTCAAACTGCCCGGGCTGATTTTGCACTTCGCCCAGCTCAGCAGCGACAATGAACTCATTGGTAATATCGATACCAATGGGGGGTTCTTTGGAAAAACGGTTTCGGAACAGCTTTTTTGCACTGCTCACACTAATTTCGCGACCAAATAAGTTCATTTTATTCTTTAAAGCCTCTTGTTCTGCTTTATAGTTCGGGTTTCACAACGGTAAGGACTCACGAGACTGACTCACCAATATACCATGTCCACAGTTGTTCCCCAACCGACATGGACAACAACATGCCCAACACCAGAAAGGGTCCAAATGGAAAAGGTTCACTTTCTCCTTTTTTCATCATCAACGCAATGCCAGCTACACTTCCGGTAACAAAAGCAATTGCCAGAGCAACCAGCAGTTTTTCAGGGCCCAGCCACAGTCCCATCAGGACGGCCAGTTTGATATCGCCGCCTCCCATTCCCTGTTTTTTAAGGAACAGAATGCTTAACAGGGCGACACCTTCAAAGAATCCCCAGGCAATGGCACCTCCGGTAAGGGCCCAGCCTAAACTGTCTTTAGACATATTATATAGGATCCCTAGCAAAATACTTGGGTATGTCATCACATTGAAAACAAACTGAGTGTCCAGATCGATCCAAAAGACAGCCCATACAAGGCTTACCACCGCCAACCAAAAATACAAATCACTTGCATCCGGGTATACAAAATAGGTGTAAACGAATAGCAAACCCGTCAAAAATTCCACCATCGGGTAGCGAAAACTATAGCTGGCATGACAGTGGCGACAGCGGCCGCCCAGAAAAAACCAGCTCAGAACAGGCAAGTTATCGTACCAGGCAATATCTCGTTCACAGTGCCCACAACGAGAACCGGGAAAAGAAATGCCTTTGAGCACCTGATAACTTTCTTTCCAAAAGTCTACAAAAAGATAGCCAATGGAATACACCACATCAGAGAAGAGATAGCGACACACAAACCAGAGTCGCGCAACGAAAGCGTCAGGAATTTCTTCACCCTCTTCGTCTTCTTCTTCCCAATCTGATAGCAGGATCACCGGCGTACGATATTTTTCAGCCAGATTGAAGGCGCGATCGCCTTCGTGATCCAACCCCCCGCGATCCAG
>CAYFGW010000061.1:0-21369 GCA_964342365.1 uncultured Candidatus Sericytochromatia bacterium
GCCGGGCTTCTTTTTGGGCAATGGCCTGTTGAAGGGCAGGAAACAACTTTTTTTGTACCTCATGCTCCGCGTGTTGCAGCATCACAAATGCCGCATAAGCAGCTTCTTTGCCCACCAGAGAGTAAGTGGGCCAACCTTGTGTGCTAACAACCCTGATAAGAAAATCAGTATTGTCTTGATCTATGGCGTCTTGCTCTTTAACCAGCGCTATCCATTCAGCGCCCGGCGAAGTGGGAACGGCTTTTGGAAATTTATCTCGAATCCACTGGTCCTGACGCTCACGCAGAATCAACTCTCGCTGCAGAGCATGATCTTTTTGGTGGTTTACAGGTTGACTGTTTGCGGTGTGACCCGTTAGTAAGGCCAGCATAAGCAGTACGCATAGGCGTTTCACGGGTAAGGATTTCATAGAGTCCCCTTTAATAAGTTTTGAATTTGCGTTTTCAAGGCTTTTTCTGCATCCAGGTTGGGAGGCAAAAAACCGTTGATTTCCAGATTGACCCAGCCGTGACAACTGGCAAAAAGCTGATGGGCCAGCTCAGGGGGCGCTAAAGTCGGTTTTTGCTGTGCTTTAAGCCAACTCCCGGCGGCTTCTTCTAAAAAAGAAAGACTGTTCTTAGCCCACACAGCGGCCTCAGAAGACGGGGTGTAATCGTTAATATTCAGGGTCATAATCTGGTAGTGCCGGGGATAGGCCAGAGCCACACGGCGATAGCCCGTGCAAAGGGCCATTAAAAGCTCAGCAGGATCAGAGGTTTCACGCAGCTCGTTTTGCATCTGAATCAGATGTTCAAAGCCTTCCACAAACAAAGCGTCGAGCAGCCCGTTTTTGCTGCCAAAATGCTTATACACCAACATGGTGCTGCAAGCACTTTCTTCTGCTACCCGACGCACCGTGAGTTTTTCAAGGCCCTGCGTTTGAATCAGCTGACTTGCGGCCTGGCGCAATTTCAAATACTGCGGATCTTGTGGTGAGGGTGGTGAGGACTTGTGAAGCCAGTTTGTTTTGCCCATGGGCTTAATATAGCACGGGGGAAACCTGTGTCAGAGATTATGCTGAAAACGCACTTAAATAACATTGTTATTTCATTGTTATTTTACACTCAAATTACTCAATCAGATTACGAGCCACAGGAGAAACAACATGTTCAAAAAATTATCTGCTTTTATGACGGCCACTTTACTGGGGGTTTGCGGCTGTCAATCCTCAAAAGCACCTGAGGCCCCCTCACCAGAAATCTTTCCGGCGGTAAGTCAGGCAAAAACGCCCGGAGGCACGCACATCTATGCTCTGAGAACCGGCTGGGTCAACGTCAAAAAAAATCATCGTGACTTAAAGGTGCCCAGCTGGTGGGTTCTGCCCGCCATTTTCTTTGGAGAATGGGCCGACTGGATGCCCATTATTTCTTATGTGGTGGTGCATCCGGAGATGACCCTTCTGGTGGATACCGGTCCGGAACGAGCCATTTTACAAAAAAACTACTATGACTGCGATCCCAACGCCGCCTTTTTTTACACCCGAAACCTGCGTTTTTCAGTGCCGCCAGGGGACACGTTAAAAGAGAGACTTCAGGAGATTGGTATGGCCCCTGAACAGATTGACCGGGTCCTGATTACCCATTTTCACGCCGATCATGTGGGCGGATTAAAAGATGTAGCCCACGCGCGTGTGTCTACGGGCTCCGGCAACTGGCCGGGTCATGTGGGGGCTTTTACCTGTCGACTGCCCGCAGGATTTTCCCCCGAACTCCTGAACTTTCCTGAACCCTTTGCCGAATCTGAAGCCCTGACCACCGACGGGGCACTGCATTTTATTTCGCTACCGGGGCATACGCCGGGCCATGTGGGATTGAGCTTAAAAGAAGGTCAGAAACGCTGGCTGATGGTGGGAGACGCCACCTTTGATGCCGTCCAGAGTGCCAGCGGAAATGTAGCCGGGGTTAGCGAAGATATGGCACAGGCCCGTGAGGTGCAAAAAAAATTACACCTGGCCTTTGAAGATCCCGATACCCTCGTATTGCCCGCGCACGATGTGTCAGTGTTTGAACGGCTGGTACAATTTTAAGGAAACTCTAAGCTAATTTAAGCAAGATCTATATAGTAGATCATGTATAAAGAAGTATGCTTAAAATTAAACACTGGATTATTTCTGCGATAGCCGTCACAGGCGTGGCTACTTTTGCGGCTTCTGCCCAAAGATTTGCGCCTTTGGCACAGGCCAATGCATCTGATTCGGTCACTTCAGCATTTAACACACGCCCCGTCAAAACTTACCCCGGTGATTTAAGCCACTATTCTCGGGCAGAACAACTGGATATTCTGTCTCAGAAATACCGGGCCGAAGCCCTTTCTGAAAGCACGGTCATTCGTGCCAGCGTACTGCGTCTGGCCCGTCGTTATAGGGTACCTGAAGAAGTGGCCCTCGGCATTAGCGGTCACGAGAGCGGCGGCTGGAAAATGTGGCAGCAGTCTGAGCAGGACTATACGTCTCTGGAAAACGTCAACTATGCACCCACGGGCCAGGCGCTGTCCAGCGACTGGGGCGTCATGCAGATCAATGACCAGGCCCATCCTCAGGCCTTTCCCAGAGCCCGTGAAGACATGGAGTACAATATTGCCTTTGGCATGCAGCTGTTGGCCACCACCCATAATCACATTCGCGGGAGTCTGAATCTGGGCTTTGGCGAATGGGACAGAACCATTGCTGCTTATCATCTGGGGCATGCCCCGACCCCTGAAGAAATGGCCCATACGCGCAAATATATTTCACGTATTCAAGAGGTACTTAAGAGTGCCAAACTGCTACGACATTTGCAGTATACGGTACAGCCCGGGGACACCCTGGGAGGGATTGCGGAAAAGCATTACCATAACGCTCAGCAATGGACACCCATTTTGGCCCGCAACCAGAAAGTGCTCCCTCATCCTGAAGCCCTCCGGGCCGGGCAGACGTTGTATATTCCCTTTTAAATTTCAAAATCATTTGACACAGGCGGGTGTAAATCTTACCATTAGAAAAAAAGGCGTCACCTGATGAACATTAAAACCTCACGTCCCTTACCGCCCACCCCGGTCACCAACACCCCCGTTACCAAAACCACCGAACCGACGACCTCACCGGTTCAAAAAACGGTAGATTCTACTCCTCCCACTCCCTCTACACCGCCCGTTCTCAAAAAATCCCTCACGAAGCCCAAACCGCTGGGAAGTCCGGAAGAACAACAGCAAATTCAGCAACAAATAGATAAAACGCCGCCTGAAGTCATGCAAAAAAACGCGTCCAGGCTCCCCCCCATTTCAGGCATCAACCCTCAATTGATCCGTGCTCAGCAGATCACCAGTCACTATCGTCAGCATATGTCAAAAATGCCGCAAAACACCGTCAAGCTGTCAGGATTTAACACACAGCAGTCCAATGACGTCACTGTGGAAAGCAAAGAGGTGCTGAAAATGCTGCAAAAGCACCAACAAAATGAGTTCAGCCGCCAAATGAAAATGTCCGGCATTTTAATGCTGCCTCCTGAGGTACAACTTCAGCAACGGAATCAGGTGGCTTTGTCTCATCAACAGGAACGTGCCAACGAAGCCCGTGAGCTGATGGAACTTCGACAATCCCAAATGGGCACAGATACTTCTCAACTCAGCTCCATCACCGGTGAACTGAACAACTCCATGAAAAAAGCGGCTATGCTCATGAAAGCCGAAGCCTTCAGTGGAAAATCTGGTGAAGCTTACAGGGAATTGTCTCAGAAAATCCAGCAAGACAGACAAAATATCCTGGGTCAAAAACAGGTGCTCATCGGTGAAAATAGCCTTTTGTCTGTGGAGCGCAATCGTCAGGCACAAGATCTATCAAGCGTGAATTATCAAATAGAAACCACAGAAACCAAACTGAGCGACTTGCAACGTAAACTTGACTTTATAGTGTCCATGCCGCCCCCTGAAGAACGCTCTGAGAACAGAAGAGAGCTCTCATTCATCAAAGAAGAAATGCAGGATTATGATCGTCATATTGCAAAGCTCAAAGAAAATCCTGAAATGAGCAGCCTGAAACTAAAAAAGTTGATGGTAAAAAAAGATCAGCTCATGGTGAATTTTAAAAAGCAGATGCAGTCCATCAGTGAAAATGAACAGCTTGACATTCAGGACCTACGTCAAGAGATTGAAACCCACAGTTCCACTTTATCCGGTCTAAACGAGCAGAAACAGTCGCTCACCTCACAACTGGAGACCACCCAGCAACAGATCCAGAAAATTGACCTCACACAGAATTATCTGGATATTCAAATGGAAAGAAAGCAACTCGAAGCTATCGGCTTCCAGATGCTTTCTACACTTTAAAGAGTAAACGTTTAACTTAAGAATTGACTTAAGAATCAGAAACAGGCAAGAACACCCGATGAGAAGCTCCGCCATAATGGGCGAGCATTTGCTGACTCACATGGTCAGAAATTTCGTTACCGCGACCGTCGGCAATGGAAATGTGCCCGGAACGAGACTTGCCTTTGCCCCAGACCACCACGGCACCGGCAGGTAAATTCACCAGTTCTTCCGTGTCTACCTCAATTTCTTCAAAGTAAGGGCTACGGGCCAGGTGCGGAGCGGCCATATACGCGTGGTAGCCTTTTAAAAAGGGAGAAGTGGTGGCGTGAATGGCGCGGGCCACATAACGGTAACAACTTCCGCGACCGCCGCTGATATGATTGCGGGCGTAACGGGCCAGTTGCTCCCCCAAAGCGGGATCATAGTTGTTCATGGCCGCAGAGCGGAGAGCGGACAACGTGCTTGGACCTACCTTACCGCGATAATGGCTATCGGGAGCCACCAGGCCGTATTTCTCCTGAAAGTCGCCCACGGCGCTTTCAAGGGAGTCATCAAAAAGGTCGTTATCGCTGGTGTCAATATTTAAAGACGCAAAGAGCTTTTTCACTTCGGTCACCGCTTCGCCGGTGTGCTCTTTCTGTAATAAAGCCCCCCGACTGACTTCATCAAGGGTCGGAGGGCGTAACATATCTTCTAAACGGGCGAGACTGTGGCTCAGGGAGATTTCTTCGATCTGGTTGGTGGTCAGTTCTTCCTGGACTTCGGACGTGTAGGGGATAGATGCTTCGGTGATCTCTGTGGGAAGTTGTAACGTGGCTAAAGTAATCAATGAAATTAACATTGGGTTCCTCTTGTTTGGGATGATTTTTCGGGTGGCTCACGCGTTCTAAAAACGCTTATATAAAATAGGTATAAGATCCTATAAAAAAGTCATAAAAAATTCTAACTTATCAACAATGTTAGCTATTATGACGCTGACCCACAAAGAAAAGCAAGAGGATGTAATTTTTGCACATAAAAAGCCGTTTTCAGGGATTCAGGGCTGTTTTAAGAAAAGATTGCAAACGGGACTCGGAAAAGTCACGGGGCAGTAATTGCCCGTAATCCTGAATGCAAAGAATTCGCGTTTGCGCAGTTTCGTTCTTTTTGTCTCTGGACATGGCTTTCAGCATTTTCTGCTGATCCAAACCCGCCACAAACTCCAAAATATCCAACGCTGAAACGCTTTGTAACGTTTTCAACCAGTTTTCACCACGAAGATGGGGCAATATTTTTTCTTCCATGGACAGTAAAATGGCCAGATACATGCCCATGAGCACCGCTTCACCGTGCCGAATCTGCCCATAACCTGCCGCGGCTTCAATACCGTGGGCAAAAGTATGTCCAAAATTCAGCGCTGCACGAATGCCTTTTATATCTTGTTCGTCCTGCTCCACATAACCGGCCTTGATTTCCAAACTCCGCGCAATGGCTTCCGTGAGAGCAGCATCTCCTGCAAGAATGGCCGTTTTCTGAGCACAAAGCTGCTCCCAGAAGGCTTCGCTGGCAATCAGACCATATTTGAGCATTTCCCCCAGGCCCGAGACGCGATCGCGGTGGGGCAAATCCCCCAGTAACTGCGGATCGCAAAGCAAGGTCTGGGGCTGATGCACGGCACCCACCAAATTTTTACCCTGGCTATGGTTAACGCCCGTTTTGCCCCCCAGAGAACTGTCCACCTGTGCCAGCAACGTGGTGGGCACATTGACCCAGTTCAAACCTCTTAGATAGGTGGCCGCCAGAAAGCCTATCGCATCGCCCACGGTACCGCCCCCCACGGCCACTACCAGAGACTGACGGCGAAGTCCCGCTTCCAATAACTCCCCATAGAGCGGATAAACCGCCTCAAAGGCCTTGAGGTGCTCAGAGGCTTCTACAGGTCTTAAGCGGGGCTGCCAGCCGCGGGCTGTGAGTGCTGTTTGTATTTGAGAGCCCAGTTGCGGAAAAATCTGGTGAACGGCTTTGTCAATAAAAACCATGGCCGCCTGAGGGGTATCAGTGGCTGGCCAGTATTCAGGTTGTGTTACACATTCGGGACCCACAATCACCTGGCTGGGCGTGGGTAAATTGACCTGGAATTGCCAGGTGTCAGGAGCGATGTTCTTCATGAATTTTATACGTTTTCAGCAGGGTGACTCGATCCGATTGCACCGCGATAAGCAAGCGCTCGTTTTCTACTTCCACCAACTGTAAATACGCCTGGGGCGAAAGCCGCTGACGGTGTAGCAAAACAATATCCTGATGGGGCGAGTTTTTTTGGAGGGGCAGTTGTCCGTAGCGCTTTAAAAGGTAGGCACTGCCGTAAATCAGAGCAATAACCAACGCCAGTTTTAAACCCAGCAGCAATAAGCTTTCTGCGTTGTAAAAGTGAGTCAATTGAGACTGCGCCACAGAGCTGTTTAAAGCAATGTTTATCGGAGTACCTTTTTAATGGCGTCGATAACGCGGTCTTCTTGAAAAGGCTTCACAATAAAGTCCCGTGCACCCGCCTGGATAGCGTCAAGAACCATGGCCTGTTGGCCCATGGCTGAACACATAATAATGCGGGCATTGGGGTCTACCTTTCGGATTTCACGAACGGCGGTAATTCCATCCATTTCAGGCATTGTAATGTCCATGGTGGTCACATCCGGGCGAAGCTCCTGATACTTCAATACCGCTTCATTACCGTTTGCTGCTTCACCCGCAACTTCGTAACCATTCTTGACCAGAATGTCACGAATCATCATACGCATAAATGCCGCATCGTCTACTACTAATATTTTAGCTGCCATAGTTTTTAATAATACCCGTCTAACTTTGATGTTCACAAATTGAACATTCTAATTTGAACATTCTAATTTTATCAGAGAGTTCGGGTGAGCGCAAAGCAGAGGGCTTATGATCCTGTATAATCAACACATGACCACCGTACGTGCCCACAGCAATATAGCCCTGATCAAGTACTGGGGCAAACGCTCCGGCAAGCTCAAAACCCCACAAAATGACAGTATTTCTTTGACACTGGATCAGCTCTATACCGATACCACCGTGAGCTATGAGCCTCACTTAAAGCAGGACACCCTGAAACTCAACGGAGAAGTTGCTCCTGAGCCCATGCGTCAGCGCATTCAAGGATTTATGGACTTTTTACGCCGCGAACTGCATATTGCTCACCATGCGGCCATTGACTCGGTCAACCACTTCCCCACCGGAGCCGGTCTGGCCAGTTCTGCCAGTGCCTTTGCCGCACTGACGCTGGCAGCCACCCTGGCCGCTGATCAATCCCTTCCTACAGAACACCTCTCGCGGCTGGCACGACAGGGCTCTGGCTCCGCCTCACGTTCCTTGTACGGCGGGTTTGCCCGCTGGCACGCGGGCCGTGAAACAGACGGTTCTGACTCCCTGGCCCGACCCATTGTCAGCAGCTGGAAACCCATCATGGTGGTGCTGGTGCTCACGGCGGCCCACAAAAAGATAGGCTCTGGAGACGGCATGCAGCGCACGGTGGACACCTCTCCGCTCTATGGGGGTTGGCTAGACAGCATTGGGCAAAATTTAGCGGAGATGGAGCAGGGCATTGCGGCACAGGACTTTGAAAAAGTGGGCACTCTCATGGAACACAACGCCCTCAAAATGCACGCTACCGCATTGGCAGCCCAACCGGCGGTGCTGTACTGGGAGCCTGCTACAGTAGCCTTAATCCATCACGTGTGGGCACTGCGTCAGGAGGGCCTGCCCTGCTACCTCACCATGGACGCAGGCCCCAATGTAAAAGTGCTCTTGCCTCCTGATACACCAGATGCGGTGATTCAACGGGTGGTCAACCATCCTGAGGTGCTGGATTCCTTTGTGTGTCGACCCGGCCCTGCGGCCCACCGGATCGATCTGTGATTCGCGTTCGCGTGCCGGGAAAACTCCTGCTGGCCGGAGAGTATGCCATTCTGGAGCCGGGAGCTTCAGCACTGGTGCTGGGGGTCAACCGTTATTTTTATGCCACTATTGAACCCAATCCTGAACCCACCCAAAACGTCACTCTGCGAAGCCTTCAGCACGATACTAGCCAGCACGACACCAGCGCCTCCTTTGAACACCCTCGGGACATTGATGCTGCACAAGTGTCAGAATATTATCGTTTTTGTGCCGCCGCGTGCCGCTGGACGCTGGCCTATTTGGACGACCACTTAGACAACCATTTAGAGAACCACCAGCGGGGCTTTACCCTGACCCTGAATTCTCAATTGCAGCAGGGAAAGATTAAACTGGGTCTGGGCAGCAGCGCCGCCTGTTGCGTGGCTACTGTGGCAGCCCTGCTTCAATTTTACGGGCAGCCGCTGCACCGCCCCACCCTTTTTAAGCTGGCTTATCTGGCCCATCACGAGGTGCAGGGGTCCGGCAGCGGCGCGGATATCGCTGGCTGCGTCTATGGCAGTGCGGCGGCTTACGTGCGTCCGGACTTAGATGCCCTTCCCCGCACAGAATCGGTGCACGCCCTCATCAAAAAAGACTGGCCGCTGCTTCATTTAGAATCCCTGAAATGGCCCATGGGCCCTCTTTACTTTGGCTGGACCGGTCAAAGCGCCAGCAGCAAAGCCTTTATTGAAGACTTCCACGCCTGGAAAAAAGAACAACCTGAGGCGGTTCACGATTTTTGTTTTCAAATGCAAATGGCCGTCATGGCCCTCAAAGAAACGCTGTTGACCGGTTCTTCTGAGGCCTTTGTGCATCAGATTTCTGCTCAGCGACGGCTTTTGCAAATTTTGAACACGGGACTGATTGAGCCCCCGGAAACCAACGCTCTAAAAGCACTGGCAGAAGAAGCCGAAGCCCTGGGGGGAGCGGGCAAATTTTCGGGAGCCGGGGGTGGAGATTGCGGTCTGGCCTGGGTGCCCGTAGCGCAAAAAGAAGCCCTTTTTAAAAGGTGGAAAACCCACGACATCACGCCGCTGGATCTGGTGCTGGACATAGAAGGCACACAGCGCGTAGACGCTCCATGAAGCGGTCTTTTTTACTCGAACAAACCCGGTGGCCTGACCCTTACACGGGTTTTGAGCCCTTAGAAAACCCGGAAAATCTCAAATGGCACTTTGATGCAGCCTTTTTGACCCAGGTTTATCGCCGCTGTCCGGAGCCGGAACTGATGGTAGAAGTGGGCACCTGGCTGGGAAATTCGGCCATTGCCGCAGCCCACTACTATCGTAAATACCTCAATTGGCACGACTTCACACTGATTTGTGTGGACACCTGGCTGGGCTCCGTGGAGCACTGGCTGCGAGATGCCGACCACCCCACCCGCCAGGCGCTGCATATGAAACACGGTCGCCCGCAACTGTACGATCATTTTTTGAGCCACGTGATCAAGGCCGATTTGACCGACCACATTCAGCCCCTGCCACAAACCTCCATGAACGGAGCGCGCATTCTGGGTTTTTTTAAAGAAAAGTTTGACTGGGCCCCAGACTGGGTCTACATTGACGCCTCTCATGAAACCCTGGAGGTGTTTATTGACATGGACATGTACTATGCGTTGCTCAATTCCGGGGGCATCCTCTGTGGAGACGATTGGAACTGGCCTTCGGTGCGGAAGGCCGTGGTGGATTTTGCCATTGAAAAAAAGTTGGAAATTTTTAACAGCAAGTACAGTTGGGGGCTGATTAAGCCCTGAAACCTATTGAGATATAGCCGTATTTTGCTAAACTAGCAGTATGTTAAGAATCCAGGAACTCAAGCTCCCTTTAGAACACGCCGAAGAAGACCTCACCGTGGCGATTTGCAAACGCCTGAAAATCTCCAAAAAGGCCCTGAAAAACTACCATATTTTTCGCCGGGGTGTGGACTCTCGCAAACGGGACGCCATTTTATTTGTATACACGCTCGATGTAGAACTCAACCCTAAGGTCAAAAAAGCATCAGAGGTGTTAAAACGCTTTAAAAAAGATCGCAATATTTTAAAAACCCCTCACACCTCTTATAAATTTGTGGCCCGTGCGCCGGAGGGCTTTGAAAAACGACCCGTGGTGATTGGCATGGGCCCCGCAGGCTTTTTTGCAGGACTCATTCTGGCCCAGGCGGGTTTTAAGCCCATCATTTTTGAACGGGGCAAGGTGGTACGAGAGCGCACCAAAGACACCTTTAAACTGTGGCGCAAAAACGTGCTGCACCCGGAATCCAACGTACAGTTTGGTGAAGGTGGAGCGGGCACCTTTTCTGACGGAAAACTGTATAGCCGTATTCAGGATCCCCACCATTACGGTCGCAAAGTGTTGGAGGAATTTGTCAAAGCGGGAGCCCCTGAAGAAATTCTCTATGTGAGCAAACCCCACATTGGCACCTTCCGCCTGGTGAGCATGGTGGAAAAAATTCGTGCGGAAATTGAGTCTCTGGGCGGCGAAATTCGCTTTGAAACTAAAATCACGGACTTTGACATTCACGACGGTCAGCTCAGGGGCATCATGCTAGAAAACGGTGAAAAAGTGGAGGCCGACCACCTGATTTTGGCTCCCGGTCACAGCGCCAGAGACACCTTTAAAACCCTTCACGAGCGAGGCGTGTACATTGAAGCCAAGCCCTTTTCCATTGGTTTTCGTATTGAGCACCCCCAGGGCATGATTGACCGCAGTCGCTACGGTCCTTACGCGGGCCACGAGCTGCTGGGATCTGCCGATTACAAGCTGGTGCATCACGCCAGCAACGGCCGGTCCGTGTACAGTTTTTGTATGTGCCCCGGCGGCACTGTGGTGGCCGCGGCCTCTGAACCCGGACGGGTGGTCACCAACGGCATGAGCCAGTACTCCCGCAAAGAACGAAACGCCAACAGTGGCATTGTGGTGGGCATTACCCCAAAGGACTACCCCAACTACAGCAAAGAGAATCCCCTGGCAGGCATTGAATTGCAGCGGGAGTTGGAAGAAAAGGCCTTTGTGGCCGGAGGCAAAAACTATGAAGCGCCGGGCCAGTTAATCGGCGATTTTCTGGCAGGACAACCCTCTAGCGATTTTGGTGATGTGATTCCCTCTTATACCCCCGGTGTTAAATTGGGCGATCTGGCCGAAGTGATGCCTGAATACGTCATTGAAGCCATTCAGGAAGCCATTCCCGCCTTTGCTAAAAAAATTGAGGGTTATGACCGCCACGATGCAGTACTCACCGGCGTGGAAACCCGCACCTCCTCTCCTATCCGCATCAAGCGGGACGACACCTTCCAGAGTCTGAACACCCGGGGCCTTTACCCCTGCGGCGAGGGAGCGGGTTATGCTGGCGGAATTTTATCGGCGGCGGTGGACGGCATTCGTGTGGCGGAAGCGGTCTCTAAAAGCCTTGTACAAGAGAAGACCAAAGTGGTTTAACACAAGCTTTACCCTCTGCTTTGCTATAAGATATACAGTACAAACCGCGTAAAGGATCGCTTTCCCATGCAAATCAAGCACAGCGTGCACTATTTAAATGACGACGTATTTAACGCCGTTAAACAAGTCAAAAATCCCCAGGCGCCAACGGTGGAAGATGCGCTGGCCATTAAAGAAGCCATTCTCAAAGATGGAAAAATCGATGCCGGTGAACAGGACTTGCTCAACGAACTCATTGTACGGGGCGAAGAAGGCTTTATTAGCTGGATGCGCGAAATCACCGGCGCAAATGCTGAAGAAGCTCAGATTGTGGACGTTTACGGCAGAGGCAGCGCCACTGCTGACGCCGAAAAAATGCAAATCGCGCAGTTTTCAAAGGAAGCCGCCGACGCTCTGGACATTTCGCTGGGAGACCAGCTGGCCCGCCAGACCCAGCTCTCTCTGGAATTTATTAACGATGAAGTGATCCAGCCAGGCATTCAGCTGGCCAAAGACGGTGTGGACGGCATTAAACGCATGTTCAATCATATCTGGCAGTACGACTCCAGTCAGGGCACCAAAAAAGAAAACCAGGCCAATTGTGGCCCCGCTTCGGCACATATTGTGGGCGAAAACCTGGGGCTAGACATGCCCAAACTCTCCGAGATTCGCAGCATGGTGGGCGGCCGTAGAGGCTCCGGCAGAGGAGCTTTTGCCCTGTCCGTGCCTCAGGTGATTCGGGCCGTAGAAAAGCAGGGAGCAAAAGAAGGTGTGGAAATTAAAGGCGATTCACTCACCCTGTCCAGCACCCGCGTAGATCCCGCTCTGGATCATATGCGAGAAGCCCTTGATAAAGGCGAGCAGGTGATTTTATTGACCAGCAATATTGCCATTCAAAGCCGGGGTCAGCTCAACAGCGGGCGAGGAAAAGGCCACTATGTGGTGGTCAACGAAGTCAAGCCCGACGGTTCTATTGTGATTAGCGATCCCCAAAAGCGCGGCGGAGAACCCATTACCCATTCTCGTGAACATTTGCAAACTCACCTGCAGCGCCGTCGCCGCTTTGGCCGCCCCAATGTGATTATGACCTTCGCAAAATCCGCAGTTTCATAAGGCCGGTGCCCGACGTCAGCGTTTATAAAACCCCGCCGTCTCTGAACGTAAACCGTCTGTGTCAACAGTTGCTCTTATCTCTGGATAGTCCTTCTCTGGATAACGCTCTACATGGTGAAGCGATTCGCGGAGGTTTTGACATGGGCTACTATGTGCGCGGCGAGCCGCTGCCCAAACGCTTTGATTTTGAGAATCTGGCACAGGCCCAACAACTGCTTGATCAACTGGATGCCGTGAGCGTGTTGCACGTGCGTTTGCCTGAAGGCGATGTGTTTGCCTACTTTGAACCGCAGCGGCTCATTTTGCGAGGATACGATGCGCCCCGGATTTTTGCCCGGTGGTGTGAAGTGGCGCAGGATTTCACAGCGCATCCATAAATTCACATTTTGTATAACAAAATTACACCTCTTGCTTTTTTGGTGAGACACATGGAATTTAAATGGCACCAAGCACTAACACGGGTAAATACGCAATCATCGTGTCATTTCGCTTCGTTTTTTTGATGTCATAATCGTTATTTTTTCTATTTTACGATAAAACAGAGATTTTTATTCACATTTTGTCATACAATAAAGAGAACACAGAAAGGAATCTTGCTTATGCAAATCAACAATTCGCTCCCCCCGCTCTTTGTAGGACCGGTGCCCGACAGCCAGACCCGAGAAGATTATGAGTGCGCCTGTGAAAAGAAGAAAAAGGCCCGCGCCAATCAACCGGCCGATCCCTTTGAAGCGCTTTCCGTGCTGTTGCAAACGGAACAAGCCGCTGAGCAAAGCACAGAAAAAGAAGCTCAGGTTTTGCTCGCCTGACAGGTGTAATTACTTGATTGATTTGGGGGCCGTCAGGGCCCCTTTTTTGTGGGAAGGGGTAAATCAACCCTAAATATGTCGCCGGAACACCGACATGGGCTCTGCCTTACTGGCCCGGCGGGCGGGAAAAAAGCTCGCCAACACACAAATCACCAGCGTGGCTGCCGCCACTGAAATAAAGTCGAACGCCTGCATTTCCACCGGCAAATGGTCCAGATCGTACACGTCCCCGGGAATTTTCACGGGGAAATAGGATAAGTACAGAGACAGGCTCACGCCCAGCAAAGCCCCCAGTCCCACACCAATCACACCGATCATTACACCCTGACATAAAAAGATGCGGCTGATCTGTTTGCGCTTGGCTCCCATGGCCCTCAAAATGGCAATATCAGGCGTTTTTTCCATGACAATCATAATCTGCGTATTGGCAATGCCCATCATGGCCACCACAATAATAAACAAGATCACCAGAAAAATCACCTTTTTTTCCAGGGCCATGGCGGAGAGCAGGTTGCGATTGGTTTGCATCCAGGTGCGAATATACAAATAAGGATATTCTGACTGAATTTGATCGGCGAGAGTGGCAGCCTGAAACACATCGTGCAATTGCACATAGAGTTCACTCACCACGTTACCCGTTTGAAACACCGCCTGCACCTGATCCAGAGGGCTGACAATCAGACGGGAATCCAGATCATAGAGCCCCGAATGAAACACGCCGCTCACATAAAAAGTAGAGGAACCCGCTGGCGTAATCAGCTGCACCTCATCTCCCACAAAAAGCTGGAGCTTATTCACCAGTGCTGAGCCCACCACCACACTGGCCTTGCCCTCGATGGACCAATCGCCCTTTTTTAAGAAGCGCTCCATGCCTTTTTTGGCACTCTCTGTGGGCACGCCCAGCACCATGCCGCCCGTGGTGTGCAGCGGATTGGAAATCAGGGCCTGTTTGCGCAATACCGGAAAAGCCTGAGACACTTTGGATTCTCGCAGCACCTGCTTTTGTAAGGTCTTGTGATTTTCAATATAGTCTGAGGTGCCCGGCTTGAGGCTGATATGGGGCGTGGTGCCCAGGATTTTGTGAATCATATCGCTTTCAAAGCCGTTGGTTAAAGACAGGGCGGTGGTTAAAATCATAACCCCCACCGCCACAGAAATAATGGATAATAAACTCTGCTTCCAACGGGTTTTTAGCTGGCGGCTGGCCAGAAAAAAAGCGCTACTCATGGTGGTTCCTCATCAGGGATTACTGAACTCCTGAGGCATCAAACGCCCCAGCTGTTCCTGCCAGCGAATCATGCGCACAGTGCCATACTGAGGCAGCACCTGCTGAAGGCTGGCTTTGTCCATCACCACCGCCATCCGGGCCAGAAGCTGGCTTTCGAGGGCTGATTCACTCAGCACATAAGCGCCCGCATTCTCAATGTGAGACTGTCCCGTGCGGCCGTCAATAAAGTCGGGATAACGCAGGCCGTTAAAGTAAAAATGGTGAGTGGCATCTCGCAGGGTGCTCAGCGCCTGATTTTGCAAGTAAAAATACTGGATCAGGGTTTCCTTCTGGCGCGGGTGATAAATAGGCACCTTCCAGGCCCTGGCCTGCGGGGGTTGCCCCTGATAAAAAGCCACTTCATTAATTTCTAACTGACTGGCGGTGATAAGTCCTTCGGGGCGCAGCACATCGCGGCTTTGATCAATCAGCCAGCCCGCACCGAAATAAGCGGTGGAGAGGGGCTGTTCTAAAGTGGATATTTTCTGACAGTTCATCGCTTCAAGGTAGTTGGCCCGTTCTTCGGGGGTCGGCACCCGAAAGCTCAGGCTGAGCGGGGTAAAACCCCAGGCGGCTCTGAGGGAATAATCCTGAGGGTTCAAGGCGCCCCCGGAGCGGGTACAGGCGGTTTGCAGTTGTTTTAAAAGCTGATAAACTTCCCTTGGTGGAGCCTGAGCAACTTTGAGCTGCTCCAGCAGGTTAATCTGCGCAATGAGCTGCGTTTTGAGTTGCTCTGACCGGCGCCTGAGCGCTGGCTGAGAGGTGCCATAAAGGGTCCAGGATATGCTGTACTCGCCAATCTCTTCCGATTGCCGCAGGGCCTGCACTGGCTCCACGGAATCTGCCTGTGCCAGGACGGGCGCACCAGAAGAAAAGAGCAATACCACCGCCGCTAGAAAGAAGAAAACGTAATGGGCCATAGCCTCAAGTATACCCTGTTGCACGGGCTGTCGTCGTGAATACCCCCTCGCATTTTTTAATGACGGCATTCGCCCGTAGCTTTGCCCTTAAGCAGCGCCCTGAGTGGGATTTACCCAAAAAAAGCATCTGGTTGGGAGCGGTGGCCCCGGATATTCCGCTCTACTTTCTGGGGCTGGGTGGCTATTTTTACTACACCCGTATTCAGGGGTGGACCCGACAGGCCACGTTTCAGCATATGTTTGGCACCCTGTATTTTGAGCACCCCTTCTGGATTGCCAGCCATAATTTTTTACACGCCCCGCTGATTGTGCTGGGCGGCATGGTGCTGGGCAAACGCATGCGCTCCAAAGTGCTCTATTACTTTTTTATGGCCTGTGCCTTGCACAGTGTGGTGGATATTCTGACCCACCACGACGACGGGCCGGTGCTGGCATTTCCACTGAACTGGACCTACCGCTTTTCCAGTCCGATTTCTTACTGGGACCCCGCCCATTACGGACGCTATTTCAGCGTGTTTGAGATGTTGCTCAACCTCTTTTTTATGGCATATTTACTGGCCCCACTCGTCAAAAAATGGAAACAACGTCATTCATGAATCTACTTCAACGACTCATCGGTAAAACCATCGTGCGCAGCGACGCACTCACACGCCCCCTGCGTTTTAAAATAGAGAAAAAGCGGGTTCTCAAACGCTACCCTCAGCTGCAGTTTGTTATGGAGGCTTTTGAAAAACACTATATCCAGGTGGAATTTGGCGCCCACGATCGTTCTCTGATTGAACGGCGAGAGCGTCAGATTACCGACAGCGACGAGTTCGTCTATGGCACCACCCCCTGGCTGAGTTTTTTGAAGGTGTTAGAGACCCTGGACCTGTCAGACAAAGACGTGTTTATTGAGCCCGGTTGTGGGATGGGGCATTTGTGCTTTCTGGTGCACCAGATTTACGCCATGGAATGCATTGGCATTGAAGCCCTGGGTAATTTTATTCATACGGGCAACCAGATCAAAGCCGAAGTGGCCAGCTTGCCAGACCCCAAAAAGCTCAAGCTGTACAATCTGGACTTTTTTCAGTGCGACTTTTCCAGAGGCACGGTATTTTACGTGGCCGGCACCTGCTTTCCGCTGGACTACAAACAGCGCTTGATTGAAAAGATTGCCAAAGAAGCCGCCGCGGGCAGCACCCTGATAACGCTCACCCACGATGTGGAGCACGATGCCTTCGTTTTTTCTCACGAAGTGCGGGCGACCTTTTCCTGGGGCCGAGATCGTGCTTTAATTTATACACGAAAATAATCAGTCATCCAGGAGTCCCTTATGAAAAAATGGTCTATTAAAACACGTTTACCGGCACGCCAGCTGCTCGGAGCCGCCCTGGGAGCCACCCTGGGCATGGGGCTACTTTCCCCGGTCGCCACCGCTCAGACCCGGTCAGGACAATATGTAGACGTACCCGCTGACCACTGGGCCCAGCAGGCCTTACAAAAACTGGCCCAGCAGCACGGTCTGAGTTTTGGCTACCCCGACGGTACTTTCAAAGGGGATCGCACCCTCACCCGTTACGAAATGGCCGCAGTCCTCTTAAAGCTCATTGAACAACGCCCGAAGGCCCGTACCGCCCCCGACACGGCCGCATTACAAGCGCTGTTAAAAACAGAATTGGAAGCGCTGAGCAACGCTGACAGCGCCGAGCGAGAAGAGATTCTGGATCGGCTAGACTTGCTGGAAACGCAACAGATGGAGCAGGCAGAATCATTAATAGCGCAATTTCAGCGACAGCTGCCCTTTCGTTTGAGCGGCAGTATTGCCCTGCGGCATGAACATCTTACTGACGACATTACCGGCACGCCCACCTCTTCTACCCCACAGAGCCGGGTCATTTTAAGTCTGGACAGCATCGGCGACAGTCCCTTTGGTTACGGCACGCGCCTTAGCGTGGGCAATTTGCGCAATAGCACCAACCCCTGGTGGCGATTAGGGGACTTTAACGCCCGCGTGGAGTTTGCGCTGGATCGCTTTTTTATTCGCTGGCGTCCCACGGACTTTTTTGAAATGACCGCAGGCAAATTTGCCAACGTGTACAGCAATAGCGAATTGTTTATGGACATGGACGTACAGCCCGAAGGCGCTTTTCAGCGGTTCCACTTTGAAAATATTGCCCCCGGATGGCGACACGCCAGTTTGACGCTGGGAGAAACTATTTTCAGCATGAATCAGGCCCTCGGAGACAATAGCTTTATGCTCAGCGCCAAAGGAGATACGGGCTTTGATCTGGGCTTTGCCACCCTGGATATGAGCGGAGCCTATCACCAGTATTTTGGTGAAACCGTGCTGTTTGAAGCCAATGAGGTGGCCAGAGAAAGAGGCATCGGCCTCCGCACGGTAGGAAACGCCATGCGCAATACCCCCGGCACCCGCTTTGGGATTGCCAACGGCAATGCCGCACTGCGGTGGCGGCTGTTTGACGTGCCCATGGCCCTGAGCGGCGATTATTTGTACAACGTGCTGGCCCCCGCCAAAAACCAGGCCGCTCAGGGACGCTTTAGCATCGGTCAGGCCCGTAACGTGGGGGAAGGTCAGCTGAGCTATGTGTTCAAATACCTTGAACAAGACGCCAGCGTCTCGCTATTTGTAGAAGACCAGCTGATGGGTACCGATGTTATGGCTCACGAAGTGCAGGCCAGTTTAAAGGTGTGGGATCAAACCACCCTCTTTGGCACCTACCAGTGGTCTCAGCGTCTGAGTGAAGCGGACGCCAATCCCCTGCATACGCTCCGGGTAGGCGTTTTTCAGGCCTTTTAAAGGCCACCGCCTGTATTAGGCGTAAATGTACTCGCCCCCCGCTTTCAACGCTTTTTGATAAGCGGGGCGGTCGTGAATACGCTGAAGATAGCTTTTGATTTCAGGATAATCTCCCCGGATGCGATCCAGGCCCGCTTCTAAAGGAAAACTCATTTGAATGTCCGCGCCCGAAATCTCCGGGCCCGCAAACCATTTGTGCTGCGCCAGGTGGTTTTCAATAAAAGCAAAGTTATTTTTGAGATTTCGCCCCAGAAAAGCTTTCATCACCTGACTGTGAATCCCTTTCATAATGGGTTTAATAAAGAAAGGTACGGGACTATCTCTGACCTTATCGAACACCAGTTTCATCAGCAAAAAGGGCATGAGTGAGCCTTCGGCGTAGTGCAGCCAGTAGGTATACGCCTGCTGATCGGCAGCGGATTCAGGCCGCCAGTGGGTGCCGTACTGACCCACCAAATACTCCACAATGGCTCCCGATTCCGCGATCACCTGTTCACCGTCGGTCAGCACCGGCGACTTGCCCAGCGGATGAATTTTTTTGAGACTGTCCGGGGCCAGTTGCGTCACCGGATCCCGTTCGTAACGCTTGATCTCGTAAACCAGCTCCAACTCTTCCAAAAGCCATAAAATGCGCTGAGAGCGAGAATTGTTAAGGTGATGCAAAATAATCATGATAAAGACTCCTGAGTGATTCCCGTAAACGCCATCGCTTCCACAAATTTTGCGCGGGCGTCATTATCCACGGGGGTGCCGTGACACATGAGCATACGGGCAAAGTCCCATGTGAGGATGCGCTCGCAACTTTTGCGCAAGGCCGTGCGGTTGTTGAGCAAAACGTGCGCTACCAGTCGGGTACATCCCAGTTTGTTATACACCCCCTCTGCGTGCAGCATCAGACGGGTGGGCCAGTCTTCGGCCTGCATATTGAACAACAAGTCGGTTAACATCAGGGTTTGACTGGCTTTGTGAAAAAACACCCATTCTTCAATCCGCAATCCCTGAAGGGGAAGCGCCCCCACGTGTTCTAACCACGGCCAGGGCGAAGCCTTCCCCGGCTGAAACAACGCCATGGGCAAACGAGGGTGCTTTTTTTGTACGGCCCGGGGGGCATAAATCACGGCGTCGGGAAACATTTGTAAAGCCCGGGGCAAAAACATATGGTGCAAGGGATTAGGGGCAATCAAATACGCCACGTCACCCAGAGCTTTGAGTTCGTGATACACTCCCGGCAACTGAGGTCCCGGCGAATGGATCCAGAGTTTGCCATCGGGCAGTCGCACCACGGTGGTTCGCGTTCCCACCTGCGTTTTCATGAACTCCAGCGGCTGGGCCAGAGTCCAGAGATCGGGAGCCAGTGGCTCCAAATGCACCTGATTAAGATATGTCTTCGTAGATGTCATAGATGTCTTTCTAAACCGTATTTTTCGCTCACCAGAAAAAAGATGCGCCGTTGTAAGGCCTCATAGCCCACCAGCAGGCGTTCTACACGGGCCGTGTCTTTGTCCCGTCTGGCGTGGATTAAATCCTGGATATGCTGACGAATGCGTTCTTTGATGCCCTTTTGCTCGGCAATCAGCCGAATGCGCTGCTCTTTCAAAAAGGGATGGCTCAACTCATAAATCTGAATATGTTCCGTTTCTGTGTTGCTCTCACCGTGAAAAACGGGGGTAAACACCTGTGTGCTGTGCAATTGCTCAACGTGAACCGATTGCCCGGCGTAGAGCAGACTTTCCCGGGCCGAAAGCGCACGCAAATGCCCCCCGGCCCGAATCACAGAAGGCCCCTTGATGCCTCCCTCAATCCAGATATGCCCTCCTGCTTTGAGCTGAACACGCTGGCAGTCTCCCTGAATACGCACATGGCCCTCCACTTCCAGCACCGTATCTGTTAAACCATGGGGAATACACAAGCTTTCGTGCTGTTTGGCAAGCTGTATGAGTGCTTCGTTTGGGGCTTCATTGGGAGTTTCGTCCACCAAATACAGCGGAGAAACGCTCAAAGAAAGGGGCGTGGCATATACCACTCCCGCTGTATTGGCAGAGAGGGTATCCCCCTGAGAAGTGCAGTGCTTGTCGATAAAAAGATCTGTACCCACCTTGCGTCGACGCCCGGGATTGGCGGGCAAGATTTGCCCTTTCACCGTATAGCCTTCTACGCCGGGGGTGGCGGGCTGATGACGGGCCAGCGGCGTGGAAGGCTCCACTTCCCACCAGTCATCAGCATCCTTGAGCAGCATCTCCAGTCCTTCATCAAGTCCGTGTTCCGGTAATTTACCCGTTGCTACCATGCAAGGCGTATCCCAGGTTTTTGCCTTGACCCAGGTGGCAATGGTGTCCCGTTCGTGACCGTGGGTAATGCCTTCTTCAATGAGACGTTCCACCACCTGATCAGCACTCACCTGTTCATCTTCAAAGGCCAACTTTAAACGGGCCGTGGCGGACATCTGGTCGGAGGCCACCTCCACAAAAAGGGTAAATTCCGTCCGCACCGCCACCCGCCGAATCAGGGTTTGCCGCACGTTTTTCCAGGGCATACGCGCCAATTCTTCTAATTGCTCTGTGTCCAACTGATAAGAAAAAGAAGAGTAACCGGACTCCATAAGCACTTCAAAAAAGAGGCTTTCAAAATCCTGATCCGGGTGGTTTTTCAGGGTTTGCCGCAGGCGGGTGGGGTGGATCTTGGCATAAATATACTGACGATCCTGACTGAACTCCACTACAATGCCGTTCATGGCACTTCCGCTCATTGTAAATTGGCCCTGACTTCCCAGCCCTTTTCGTTTTCACGCAGAAAA
>CAYFGW010000062.1:0-21217 GCA_964342365.1 uncultured Candidatus Sericytochromatia bacterium
AATCTTCTTAGAAGGAGATTGCTCAAAATCATTCGCACAAATACCGTTGGGCAGTATAACCACGTGTTCTCTGGCCAGACGAAACACTTTGTGCAGCATATCGGCCTGCCACTGGCTCAGCGCAATGACCTTATCGCAACGCTGAATGAGCCACTCAGAGAATTCAGCGCGCACATCAGGCGCTTCCTGCCACAAATGAGGATAATCATTGTGAAGCCACGCCAGCGTAAAACGAGCTTTGATACCCAGTTTTAAAGCAGGTATATCTGCCACCGGAATAAAAAAATCGAGGGGTGTTTTACGGGCAAAACGAGCCAGTTGTTGAACGGGGCGATAATGAACACCGTTCACTTCCGTCTGTTCAGCAGCCTTAATTTGACAAAAAACGGACACGTCATGACCGCGCCGAGCCAGCGCCTCCGACAAATGAATCATACTGCTCCGGGTTTCCTCCATGGGTTTCTGTCGCAGCGTATGTCCCGTAAAAGGGTGGGGAATGCGGGTCAAAAAAGCAATGTGTAATTGGGTCATTTTTCAAGTCTAACAGTTTTCAGCCGTTAAAAAAGCACCCGCAAGTGCAGGTGCTTCTATTCAAGGTGTGGTTAAAAATCCGTATTCTTAAAAATCCGGATCAGGCTTCGCTAGACACCGGCGTTTTCTCCACAGACTCAGCAGACTCCTCAACGGATTCCTCGGTAGCTTGTACTTCAGAGGTTTCTGTAGAATCCTCTGAAGTAGCTTTTTCGGTGGCTTCAGCTACCGCTTCGGTTACTGCTTCAGCTACTTCTTCTTTGGCTTCAGCAGGAGTTTGCTTGGCCAGACGTTTACGGGCGTCTTCAATTTTAGCGGTGAGCTCTTTTTGGCGGCGCAGAGCGGACTTGAGATCACGTTCTTCACGGTTAAACTGTCGCTCAATGGGATCCACTTCACTCCAGTGGGCCTGATTCAGGCGCTCTTCCTGGAATTCTACGGCCTCCGTTTTTTGTTTGACGAGCTGATTAACACGCTCAAGGGCTTCTTCTAAACGCTGTAAGCCATCGCTTTGACGCTGCTGACGCTCACTGCGGAACGCCTTACTGCGATCCTGAAGCGTTTGCCAGAGTTCGTTAAAGCGCTTGCGGAAAACCTGACGCTGCTGACGCCAGAGCGGAAGTTCATTGACAGCGCGCTGCAGGGATTTAAATTGTTCGCGGGCCTCACGCAGGGAAGAGGTATTTTCCACGGCCTCTTTCGCCTGATTAAACAGGGTTTCAGCTTCTTTGATGAGCGCATCGGAGGTCTGACGGCGTACTTTTTTGTAGGTTTTACGCAAATCCTTAAAACGCTGCCAGGCAGCATCCTGGTCAGGACGCACCAGACTGCGGCCTTCGGTTTTCAACAATTCTTGAGTGGTTTCCAGACGGGTTTTGGCTTCGTCAAAACGCTGACGAGAGGCTTCAAAAATATCGCCGATATACCCTTCAGGCACCACCAACAGATCCGCCAGCGCATCCAGAGCCTGATCCACCTTTAGCTTGGTTTCAGCGGTAGCTTCCGCCCGTTTGGCCAGAAGAACGGCTTTCACTTCCTCTAAACGAGTCATCAATTCTTGCTGTTTTTCATCTTCAAGCTTCAGGTTTTTAAAGAAGTATTCGGTGCGGCGTACTTCTTTATCAAAGCCAGGGGCTTCTACTTTGGCTTCCAATTGCTCCAGGGCCAGAAGGCCTTCCTGGTAATTCTGCTCCAGGTGCGATGACTCCTGAGTCATGTTCTTGCTCCTCAATGTGGGTAGTGTTTACCTTCATTGAAACGGAGATGGTAGGCAAAGCGCAACCTGACCCACGCAGAAATACGCAAATTTTTCAGGTATTTTCCCAAAACGTTACCTCACTGTATAATTCAGAACAGATTTTGTAATAAAAAAGGAAAATACCGTGGACAATTCATCAAATGTGGTTCCCCTTCATCAGCCCTCGTCTCAACAAACCCAGCAGGACAATGTACGCGCTCTCTTCGTACGACTCAAGCGGGTGCGCAATATTTCGCTGGGTCTGGGTGCGATTGGCACCGGTGTGCTCATCGGCTCAGCCTATAAACCCCTGAACGTGGCCAGCATGACCGCAGCAGTAACCTTGACCACCCTGTCACTGAGCACTGCAGGTACCGCACAGCTTTTACTGAGCCTCAATACGCAATTAGAAAGTCTGTTGAACGCCCCACCCAAAGTCGATAAAACCATGGCCCGCTCCGTCAACGAATAGCCATGTCATTACCTTCTCACTGGGCTCATGAGGCCTTTTTCTATCATATTTACCCGCTGGGCATGTGCGGTGCACCGTTACACAACCTGCCTCAAAACCCCCTCACCTCACGCTTACAAACGCTACATGCGTGGCTCCCCCATCTGAAAACCATGGGGGTAAACGCCGTTTATATAGGCCCTCTATGGGAGTCAACCAGTCATGGATACGATACCCTCAATTACCATCAGGTAGATAAGCGTCTGGGGCATAGTCATGATTTAAGCACCTGGTTTGAAGCTTGCCATCAGGCGGGTATTCGTGTGGTGGTGGACGCGGTATTTAACCATGTAGGAAGACACTTTTTTGCCTTTGAGTCCATTAAAAAACTGGGCAAAGACTCTCCCTATGTAGACTGGTTTGAAAATCTTCAGTTTGGTAAACGCAACCGACGAGGAGATGCTTTTACCTACGAAGGCTGGAAAGGTCACGACGATCTGGTCAAACTGAACCTGCAAAACCCGGAGGTGCAACACTTTATTTTTGAGGTGGTCAGGTATTGGATCAATACCTTCCACATTGACGGTTTGCGCCTGGACGCCGCTGATTGTATGGACAAGATCTTTTTGAAACGTTTGCTCACTTTTTGTAAAAAGTTACGCCCGGACTTTTGGCTCATGGGAGAAGTGGTCATGGGAGACTACCGGGAATGGGGCCTGGACGCCATTACAAACTATGAGCTGTACGACAGTTTTCACAAAAGCCATAATGCCTATGACTATACCCGACTGGCTCAGACGCTGGAGCGGCAGTTTGGCGCTCAGGGTGTGTACAAAAGTACGGGAATGTTTAACTTTCTGGACAATCATGACGTCAATCGTATCGCCAGCTTGCTTAAAAAAACAGCACATATCTACCCCCTTCACTTGCTGTTGTTTACCTTACCGGGAACGCCCTGTTTGTATTACGGCAGCGAAGTGGGCTTAGAAGGCAAACGCCTCAAATGGTCCGATCGCCCGCTGAGGCCTTTTCTGCCCAATCCAGAATCTCTGAAGCAAGCCCCTCATCAGGATTTACTCAAAAATATTCAGCGATTGGCTCAACTGCGAAAGCAGCACCCTGCTCTGATTTATGGCAGTTATAAAAGGCTGCACGTGGAAAAGCACGTGCTGATTTACGAACGCCGCTACCAGAACGACGTATTATGGGTCATGGTGAATTTATCCGCACAAAAAAAGCGATGGTCCGCACCCGAGCCTCCTGTTTCTGGTCAGGACATTCTCAATCAGCAAGCAATATCTTTCTCTAAGCCCGTCGATATTTACCCCAACTGGGGACGCATTGTGAAAATAACTCCGTAAAATTGTGGGCTTTCACGTCACTTTTTTACATTTATCACGATAAGAAGATCAAAGTAGATTAGAATTTATTTAAAAAGAGTACAAGCCTTATGTCCATTTCAAAACAGTTCGTGGCCCTCAGTGGCGCGGTTTTATTAGCCATGACCGCATGTGGTCCCCGAACAGCTCCCCAGAACTCTCTCAGCCCTCGCTTAAACAATACCCGCTTCCAAAACGCCACGGCCAATGCCACTGCCGCTCCCTCTTCGGGCAAAAAGTGGACCATAGCCATTCACCTGGCCGCAGACAACAATTTGTACAGGGCAGGTCTTGACGACATTAATGAAATGGAAGCCGGTCTGGCACAAAACCCCGAAGCAGCAAAAATGCTGGATATTATTGTGCTCTTTGACGGACTTCCCCGGGGTGACTCAAAAATTTACCGCATTACGCCGGACAAAAACGGTTATGACAAGACCATTATTTCTGAAGAAATTGACGATAAAGGTGCTGTAATTCCCACCTCCAAAGAAATTGACTCGGGCTCGGCAGAAGTCATGAATAAATTCATGGATTTTGTGACCCGCAACTTTAACGCCAAACACAACGGGTTTGTGATCTGGAATCACGGCAGCGGCATTTACGAAAACAACCGGGATGGTCTTCGTGCGGTGGGTGCTTCCAGCCTCTTTGACATTACCGGGCTCCAACGCACGGGCGGCCGCTCCACCCCCTCCAGGTCTTTTGCTTCTGACGACCAGTCGGGCAACCACATGAAGCTGAGCGATCTGAACCCCGCGCTGGACATTGCCCGCAAAAATCTGGGTAAACGCATGGACTTTCTCGATTTTGACACCTGTTTAATGCAATATGTGGAAACTGCTTATCAGGTAAAGGGTCAGACGGGTATTCTGATAGCCTCTGAAGAACTGGAGCCTGGTGACGGTCAGGATTATGAGGCTTATCTGGGGGCCCTGGCAAAAAACCCTGACATGAACCCAATCCAACTTGCGTCAATCATTGTAGACACCTACGGAGTGTCTTACCGGCCCGGGGGTTCGCAGCGAGGACGGGACATCACGCTTTCTGCCATTGACGTGGATAAATTGAACGCTCATTTTGTACCCGCGATCAATCAGCTGGGCCAGGAACTGAAGGCCAATCTAACAGAAAGTAAAGCGGCCATCAGCGAAGTCCGTAACCAGACCCAGACCTTTTACAACCGGGACAGCATAGATCTGGGGGACTTTCTGAAAAAGCTTAACCTTCCCGGGCGCCAGGGGCGTCTCGCTGCGGCCTCAGCGCAAGTCCAACAGGCTATGAACAGTATGGTTATTCGTGAAACCCACTACGGTCGCGGTGTAGAAGGAGCAACGGGTGTACAGATATATATGCCTCGTTCCACCATGTCCTACAATCGTAAATACGACGACCCTGCACAGATTCGCTTTGCAGAAACCCGCGCCTGGGGTGACTTTTTAAGAGCTTTTACCGCCAAATAGCCTTCCCAAAATAAGAACCCCCTGAGCAAATTTACTCAGGGGGCTTTTTATTAGAAGGGTGTGATGGACTATTTTTTAGCACACACAATCAAATTGGGCATGGGCTGGATTTTACGCTCGGCATAAAAAGATGCTCGTTCCGTAAAATCTGTGTGCAGCGTTTGAAAATAAACGGTGGTACCTTCATAGGCGGCAGTCACAGCGTCCAATAGCATAGCGTCAACACCTAGCCTGGCATATTCAGGGTGCACCACCATTTCGGGAATCCAGGTGGTTGACACCTGATCACTCAGAGCCCGAATCCAGCCAATTAATTCGCCATCGGGTAAAGCCACGGTAGCCATATAGGCCGAATTTAAAAAGGCTTGTTTGATGGTTTCCGCATCCAGATTGGGGCGATCTCCTCCAATCAGATGGTAGAGGTCGATCACCTGTTCAGGATCGATAGAAGACGGATTTTCTTGCAGTTCAAATTGACTCATGGGCCTTATCTCTTTTTATCTGTTTGATTGAAATCATTATACACCCATTTGCCTATTTTCCGACACGCCCTTAGCGTGTAAGGGACAAAGAGGAGGCCACCCGCTGCAATTCCGCCGGGATCATATCCCCGAAAGAAACGGCGATACGCTGGTTGGTGGATGTGGAGTAATAATTATTGGGGGCCTGATAACTTAAATCGGTGATTTTTTTGATTAAACCCAGACTAAAAGCACCGGCCAACAGGGTCACAAAACCATTTTGCTCCGGACGAATGGTGAGCATCAAATCATTCAGTCCGTCATTATAATTAATCACCTGAATCCGGGAGCCAAACAGATCAAACACCTGAATATTGGTGAGTTTAAAGCCTGTAGGCACATAGTTGGGCGCGTTAATTTTAATCTTTTCAGCCGCCTCCGCAGCGGCCACAGAAGCGTAGCTGGCAAAGCCACTCTTTTTGTCCTGGCTGAGATCCACGTTATTGAGCTTACCCTTCACATCGAAAGGAGGCACCTGTACAGGACGGGGCTCATATACTTCAAATTCGCTTTCTGAATACGGATTGTTGGACATATCCCAGTAGCGGTTTTCTTTGAGCACCTGAAAACTGCTTTTTTCAATCCAGTATCTGCGGCGAGGGGTAGGCCAGTACTCGTTACCGTTGATTTCCACCCGATGTTTGGGCACAAAATCCAGCACGTAAACAGGCCGCATTTCTTCCACAGCGTCCGCTTGTTTAATCACGTCGTAATTAGACAAAATCTCCGCGGCACTTTTGCTAAAACCGCTAAACACCATTTGTTCAGGAATATACATGGCGTCTTCTACCGCATTTTGCAAGTGCAGTTTTTCATCGGGAAAGAAAGCGCTGCTGCGACCGTCTTGTTTGCGGAAAAGAATACCACGGATATCCGCAGGCCCCGTGATTTTAATTTCGTAATTGTCTTTGTCCTGAAACACAATGTCGGCAGTAGCTGCTTTAGCAGCACTTTTCTGGCGGTGTACTACCAGCTTTTTTTTGCCCGTATAGGACACCGTCTGGTGTTTCTGTACGGCTCTCTGTAAAATTTGCTGAGCCGTCAAATTTTGATTTTGCTGGGCCATTGCGGGCGCTGTAGCCATCAACGGTGTCAAAGGGAGTGAACTCAATCCAAGGGCAATAGTCAGGCCGAGGTGCATCATTTTTTTCATGGTTCTATTCCTTTTTTAAGGTATGTTGTTTCAATAGACGAGAACAAAAGCGCAAATGTTCATGCAAAATTGTAAAAGCTTTGTAAAACCATTTTAACGTACAACGAACCCTTAGCCCACAAAGGCTTCTTCATACTTCTGATCCCGCTCCATCAGGCGCACGATGGCTTCACGAGGAGAAATATTGCCCTCCAGAATATGATAGATACCCTCTGTAATGGGCATTTCAATATTCATATTCCGGCTCATGGTGTACACACTGCGCGTGGTGGGCACGCCTTCAGACACGTAGGACATGGTATCTAAAATATCTTGCAGGGTTTCTCCTCTGGCAATGCGTTGACCCACCTGATAGTTACGACTGAGCTCACTGGAACAGGTGGCAATAAGATCGCCCATGCCCGCCAATCCTCTGAAGGTGGCCGACTGAGCGCCCATTTTGAGACCAAAACGGGTGATTTCTACCAGTCCACGGGTCAGTAGCAAAGACTGGGTATTTTGCTTAAAACCCAGTCCTCCGCTCATGCCCGAAGCCAGGGCAATAATATTTTTGAGCGCACCGGCCACCTCGGCCCCAACCACATCACTGTGGCCATAAACCCTGAAATAGGTAGAAGTCATGAGTTGTTGGGCCAGCGAAACCACCTCTTCAAAAGGTGAGGCCACCACCGTGGCGCTGGGGTGATTTTGCAAAATTTCTTTAGCGAGGTTAGGCCCCGATAATACCCCAATTTTACGGCAACAGGTTTCTTCCTGCACAATCGTGGAAATTCGTTTGAAGGTGGTGTGCTCAAAGCCCTTGATACAATGCACCAGAATCTGAGAACCGTTCACGTATTTTCCCACCTCGTGGAGCACTTTGCGAGCGCTGCCTGAGGTAACCACCACAAAAATGCAGGGGCAGCTCTGAATCATTTCTTCGAGATCTGTGGTGGCAGAAATATTGTCCGCCAGCACCATGTCTCCAGTGTATTTGGGATTGGTATGGGTGGTATTAATGGCGTTTGCGGCTTCTTCATTTCGCATCCACATACGCACCCGCGTGCGGGGATTGTGGCTAAGTAAATGAGCAATGGTGGTTCCCCAGCTACCACCACCAATCACTCCCACATTCATATCTAACGTCATGGCAAATCCTTCAATTGAGGTGTATGGATCAAACCATAACCCACTGTCATGGTCAAGAGAAGCCGGAGAAATTCTTTAAGCTTTGACTCTGAGGTCTTCTTTCCAACAGGCGGGGTCAGGCACAAACAAACGCCCGTATAGCCCATAAGAAGCCGCCAGACAGCCTCCCTGACACTCCGTGTTGATGGGACAGACGCGGCATTTGCCTTCCATGTATTCTACACGGCGATCCATTTGCCCCAGGAGTTTGCTATTGGCCCAGATATTGGCGAGGCTGTCTTCCAGTAAGTTGCCCACGGTTTTATCGAGCTTGCGACAGGCGTAAACATCACCGTTGGCTGCCACGGAAATAAAGTCCCGTTTAATATAACAGCAAATGTCAATGGTCAGGTTGTCGGGCAGCGGGCGCTCAATATTTTTAGCCAGAGGATCTTTAATAACCACTTCAATATCCGGGTAAGCTTCCGCCAGATCCCAGAGCATTTCTAATTTGCTTTTAAACAGATGACCGTCGTCGTACACAAATTCCGGGGTGTTTTTACCATCTCCCTGAGAGAACATGCGCGAAAAATTGAGCTGAAAAACGTCTTCGCGACGGGCCAGTTCAAAAAGGGCCTTAACGTCCTTATAGGCGTCGTTATAGCCTTTCATAAGGGTACAGGTGAGTCCCACTTCCTGACCGGCCTGACGAAAGGCGCGAATGCCCGCCAGGGTTTTTTCGAGTTGTCCTTTGCCGCGAATTCCGTTATGAAGCTCCGGGGTGCCGCCATCAATACTGATGCGGGCCAGTTTCACACCACGCACCAGCAGTTTTTCCGCCTTTTCCGGGGTCACCAGCGTGCCGTTGGTCAGCATATACGTGGCATAGCCTTCTAACATGGTGCGGAGCGCAAGATCCATAATGTCCTTGCGCAAAAAGACCTCTCCCCCGGAAAGGCCCACCACAATATTGTACTCAGGCCCCAGTAACGCCTTCATCTCTTTAAGATCTTCAAGTAGACGCTTTAACGTAATGGGACTGGCTTTCACCACTTTAAGACCGTGGTAACAATGACTGCAACGCAGGTTGCAGGCATCGTTCACTTCATACTGTATGACAAAGGTTTTGGGGGTTAGCAACCGGGCAAACCTGCACTCAGATTGACGGTTTCACCGGCAATAAAGCTTACCAGTTTGGACACAGACTGCTGCATGGCTTCAGGAGAAGCATTTTCATTTTCTAAAGCATTAATTTTACCGGTAATGGTGGCTTTACTGTCAGGGAGCCCCACGGATTTAGAGAATTGCTCGTACGCTTCCGGACTTAAGAATTCTTTGGCCTTTTTCTTGACCATAGCGGTCAATTTAGCGGTCTCCATAATATCGTCATTATTGCCCTCGGTAGACAGCATTTTGGTCACCGCATCCAGGAACTCGGGATCATCACGCAGGGTGGCCGCAAATTCTGCTTTTTCGGCCATGGCACTGGCTTGCGCTTGATCGGTGGGGCCTGTCTTGGCGCTTTTAATGTCCTTAGTCTTAACCTTATCGAGGTCTACGGGCTGTTTCTGAACATCTTTTTGGGGTGCAGGGTTATCCTGAGCGGCTTTGGCTTTTTGCCCCGCTTTTTTGATTTCGTTATTTTGTATAGGATACTGTGATCCACCGGCATTAATTTTACCCATTTAACTGGCTCCTTCAGACTTGTATTGTTTAAAAACAAATGTTCCTTATTATGACTATTCCACATTCTAGTGAAATTTATGCAGAAATTTTTTTATTTTAATAAATTTTTAACATTTAACGTCTCATACTTTGTCTTGTACTTTATCTCATACTCTCTTTACGACATTTGCTCATAGCTAAAGGCCTCGTGAATTTCAGGAATATTTTTTTGCAATTCCTGAAGCATAATATCGTTAATTTTCTTATTGATCTCGGGATTTCCCGTAATGGAATACGGATCGAATTCTCCGTCATTCACAAGCTCATTGATATCAATTTTGCCTTCCTGAACCGCCGTATTCAGCTGTTCAATCACCGCATGCATAATTTTACTCAGGCCATCGGCGTCCAGAAGACTGCTATTGCCACCCATGGTGAGTCCTTTAAAGAAGCCCTCTTCGAGAACACCTTTTGAAGCCTCCATCATATGCACATCGGAATTGAGGTGAAACTTACCTTCCGCAGCATTCAAGATTAAACTCACGGGATCTGACAACAAAGATGAATCTCCACCGGACACCGCTTTGACCACCTTGTCAAATCCGTCCTGGGCGCTGACGATCGCCTGCGCCGCATTACGCTCTACGGCTTCCGGAGACAGAACGTTTTGCCCGCCGTTTCCGGTAATTTGCACCAGGTTACGCGGATCTGACATATAGCGTCTCAAGGCTGGAGGAACATCCAGCCCCTTCAACAAATCACCAAATTTATCGTTAAAGAAATCACGGGAAACGGTGACGTCTTCATTGGTATTCATAAAATCCTTGGCCAGCTCCGGGTTGCTTCTGAGCTCTGCTAACACCAGGTAAATCGCGCGAAAGGAATCCTTTTCAAAACTTTCTCTCACCGTATCAGGAATCTGTGACCGCACATCTTCAGGGAAGGCGTCAAGACCGTTTTCTTTGAAGTCTTTGACAAAACGATGGGACGCACGAGAAGCGCTTGAGAAAAGACGCCAGCTCTCCATATTCTCCGTGTGCTCCGTCAAGGTATCCAGTACAAAGCCCGATTGATCCGGGGTAATAGTTTGTTTGGTATCCATCTTGAAGGCTTCTTCAATGCCCGGCAGGTAGTTAGACACGCCCAGATCAAACTGATACTGCATGGTAGAGGTAGCGGCCCGGGCCACGATTTCTGCGTTTTTGAGTACTTCTTCCTTATGATTTAAGGTATTAAATTGAACCGTGGATGGGTTAAAAAGCGACTCCCCATTGGCTTCCAATTCCACAGGTGCGCCCTGTTCTTCTACGAGGGTCATGTCCTGAGTCGGAGCAAAGGAGGAAGGCACAGAATAACCGCGAATGGCTTTAATCGCGTCTTGCAGCGCTTGTTCTGTGTGACCATTTTCGAGAGCAAAGGCTTTCAACTCACCGTAATTTTCGGGCGTATATTTATTCACCGCACCGGCCACCACGAGGTACTTCAGCAAATTGCGCTGAATCAAGGCTTCGGGTTCACGGGTAAATAAACGATAGGACTCCGCAAAGTCCTCGCTGGGATTGGTGGTTGCATAACCACTGGCAAATTCGCTGTTGTTACGCCCTTCCTCAAGGGTTGTTTTCATGGCTTCAGAGGCATTAAAATCACCTTTTTCAAAATCTTTAAAGGAGATATTGGCCCAGCTCTCGATCAGATTGTCTTTTTTCTCCAGGAAGTGTCCCAGCTCGTGGTTAATGACCTGTTCCGCAAAATCTTTACGCTCACCACTGTCAATAATACTGAACCAGTTACCCACCACGCGTTCCAGAAGTTCGGGGTTTAAATCCCGGTTCGTCGCACGGGTTTCCATCCCTGAGATCGCCCCTTCAAGATCTTTGAGACGATGTTTGGATTTGGGCGTCAGTTTGGTATCTGCCATCTCCCGGAGATTTTCCACGAGATCGTACATGCGCCCGAGATTGCCATTATCTTCGCCGTCTTTGGTCAACATACCGTCTTTATAAATCTGGCTTTTAATGTCTTTGATTAAAGTGGCCATATTCATTTTGGTGGCGGCACTGAGTTTTTTATCGTCTCTGACAATATCCATGGCGTTACTCAGCAATTGCTGAGACTCAAATTCCACAAGGGTCAATACCGTGGGCGTGTCCATCACCCCGGTAGGTTTACCGTTATCGCCCGCAAGTTTACGATTGTCGGGCAAGATTAGGTTCAGCATATTTTGCAAAGACTCCACCTGAGGGGAGGCCTGCTCAGAATCCTTGGTGGCTTTAAAGGCCTCCATAAAAGACTGAACATCTTCACTTTCCACAATATCTTTGGGATTCATGGTAAAAGCGGAGTTATACAGAATGATGCGATCGTCCTGATTGGTTTCGGCCACCTTCATGGCATAACTCAAAGCAGACAGCAAATTGTCATTGGAGCCCTGAGCCCGGGGCGTATTTTTGCGTTCGAGAATCAGTGGACTCCCGTTATCGGGTTCCATCATATCTTTGACGTGCTCTGCAGGCATGGTTTTGGCCATTTCCTGAAAGGAGTTGTACACGGATAGCAAACTCTGGGGATTCCACATTTCGTCATCATGCACGGTGATGCGGGGTTCAAAAGTGGGCTGTTTAGCTCCAAATGCGTCAAAGGTATCGGTCACCAGTTTGTGGGACTGACGGTGGAGAAAGCCCTTCACTCTGTTTAGTTTTACTTCAGACCCGACACCACTGCTACTGTCGGGCAGTTTATTTAAAATACTGGCTTTGAGTTCTTCAGGCACGTTACGCAAAGCGTGAACCAGGTTTTGGGAACTGGAAAATCCGAGCCCTTTAGCCACCGGCGCAAGGGCTTCGATTTGTTCTTCACTTAAGTAATCGGCGCCGTGCTTTAAAGCTTCTTCCAGATTTTCTCGGGGAGACACTTCGGGAGCTGGCGCTGCTTCACCTCCGGACAGGTCAAAATTAACGCTGGTAGGCGAAAAGTCGAGAGAAGGATAGAGAGAGAATTTATTTTCCATCCCAAAATAGAAGGGATCGTTTTTACCAAAAGGGGTGGCATTCAGCGGATCGTTGGGCAATTCCAGCGAAAAGGGGTCTGACACCTCTGGTTTGAAAGGAGGTCTCAGGGTTAACGGCTCGCCAAAGGTCAGGCGTGGACCGTACGCAAGAGAGGAATTGGGAGAAATTATCGCCATGAAAAACACTTAACCTTCTACTATTCTTCTATATATAACTATATACCCGATCCAAAAAAAATTAAAACATCTTAAATAAAACGGGCATATTGTGCATTTCACAACATTTACCCCTGTCATCAATATGTTACAATTTCTTCAATGTAAGCGTCATCAGGAGCCCGTTATATGTTGTTAAAGCGCGTTTTTATAAATCTTCTTTTGGGTCTGGCCATTGGCTTAACCGTATTACTGGGCCACCAGTTTGCCCCCATGTTCAGCCGCATCGAACTCAGTCTCTACGACACGCGTTTTGAAACCTTTCGGGGCCAGAAGCAAAGTGCTGATGACGTGGTGATTCTGGCCATTGATGAATCCTCTCTGGAGGAAATCGGCACCTTTCCCTGGTCCAGAGACGTTTACGCCCAACTCATTGATAAGCTGGTGGGCTACGGGGTGAAAGCGGTGGCTTTCGATATTATGTTTTTAACCCCTTCCAATTTGCCCGAGGCCGATGCCATCCTGGAAAAAACCCTGGCAGCTCACCCGGATAAGGTGGTGATTGCGAGTAAATTTGACTACGGCAGCACTTCCCGCATCAGTGGTTCCGGGGCCAACGAAGACACAGAAGCCGTGGACGCACTGTCCTATAGCCCTCCCTTCTTTGAAGAAGTGGCCAACTTCGGTTTTGTGGGGTTTCCGGAGGACATTGACGGAGAAATTCGCAAGGGCCGTATTTTTACCGACATCAAAGCAGAAGATATGATCCCTTCGGTCATGACCATTGACGATCGGTACGAACCGTCTTTTACCTACACCCTGCTGAATTTGATTGAGCCGGAAAAAGCGGAAGCGCTGAAGTCTTACGGGGAAACCCCACTCTGGATCAATTACGTGGGCCCGGCACAGTCTCATAACACCATTTCTGCCTATATTCCCTACAAATTGGGACAGCCCGGATTTGGAGACGATTATTTTACCCAGCTCATCGGAGAGCGTCCTGACAGCTTTTTTAAGGACAAAATTGTGTTTGTAGGTGCCACGGCAGAAGCCTTACAGGATACCAAAAACACCCCTTTTGTAGAGCTCGTAAAAATGCCCGGTGTAGAAGTCCACGCCAATATGCTGGACACCCTCAGAAATAATATTCCTTACCAGAAAGCGCCCAATAGCCTGAATATGCTGCTCATTCTGGCTTTTGCCATGGGAACTGCGATCATTTTATCTTTCCTGCGCCCGCTGGGCGGACTGGCTTTTGTGTTGCTCACCACGGTGGTATATAGCGTCATTAATATTTACTTCTTTCAATTCCAGCGCCTGTTTGTGGACTGGTTTGCTCCCATCCTCTGCGTATTCTTAGCCTACGCGGTGTCTTATGCTTACCGCTTTTTGATTGAAGAGCGAGAGAAGCGGCGGGTGCGTCGTTTCTTCAAATCCTACGTCTCTCCCAATCTGGTAGAAGAACTGTTGAAGGATCCCAGCACCATGCCCAGCTTAAAGAGCGAACGGCGCATGGTAAGCATTTTGTTTTCAGATATTGCGGGCTTTACCTCTATGTCCGAGAGCCTTCCCCCGGATGAAGTGGAACATATTTTGAACGAATACCTGACCGCCATGTCAGAACTGGTATTTGAAAACGAGGGCACCCTTGATAAATATATTGGTGACGCGGTGATGGCGGTGTGGGGCAATGTGGGGCCCTCTAATCCCCAGACCGATGCCTACAAAGCGGTGAATACGGCTTTACAAATGCAGAAACGCCTGGTGGAACTGCGAGAAAAATGGCTGTCTGAAGGCATGGTGCCTTTACAAATTCGCATCGGTCTGAATACGGGAGAAGCCCTGGTGGGTAACTTTGGTTCGCCTCAGAAAATGGACTACACCGTGATCGGCGATGCGGTGAACACCGCCGCCCGCTTAGAAGGTTTAAACAAAGAATTTGGCACCAGCATTATTGTGTCTCAGAGCACCTACGATTTGATTCAGGATCGCATGAACGGTCGTCACTGCGGCACAGTAAAGGTCAAAGGCAAAGAAGAACCAGTATCTGTGTATGAGGTGCTCGGCTGGAAGAACGAAGGTGCGGCTCCCACCCAGGTGCGCAATACCAAGTGGATCAGTGGATCCAACGAAACACAGTGGAAATAAGTCATGACACAGAAAATAGCACAATACGATATTCTCGGAGAACTGGGCCGCGGCGGCATGGGGGTGGTATACGACGCCATTGACCCGCGCCTGGATCGTCATGTGGCCATTAAAGTGATTGAACTGCCCAATGATCCCAATATGACCCAGGAAACCCGCATGGAACTGGTGGAGCGCTTCAAGCGAGAAGCCAAGGCCAGCGCAAAGCTGAACCACCCGAATATTGTGAGTATTTTTGACTTCGGCGAATACGAAGGCCGCTACTATATGGTGATGGAGTTCTTACAGGGCCGTAACCTGTCTGAACTGCTGCAACTCCAGTCTCCCATGTCGGTGCCCGTGGCCTTAAAGGCCATGATTCAAACCTGCGAAGCCCTTGATTTTGCCCACCATCAGGGCATTATCCACAGAGATATTAAGCCCGCTAATATTGTTATTCTGGACAACGGCACCACCAAGCTGGCGGACTTCGGAATCGCCCGCTTAGAAGCCAGTAACTCTGAACTCACCAAAGCCGGATCGATTCTGGGCTCTTTGCTGTATATTTCTCCTGAACAGCTCATGAACCCCAAAGACGTGGACAAACGGGCCGACATTTACTCGCTGGGCGTTACCGCTTACGAAATTCTAACGGGTCGTCTGCCCTATAACGGCACCAATATTGGCGAAATCGTCATGAAGATCATGCAGAGCGAACCCCCGCTTATGAGCGAGTTAAACCGGGATATTCCCGACGGTCTGGACAATATTATTTTTAAGGCCATGGCAAAAATGGCAGAACTGCGCTACGATACCGCTGCAGATCTGGCCCAGGATCTAACACAAATCCTCAACAGCATGGGCGGGGCAAGCAGTGCGGTTCATAATGTTATAGATCTCTCCAACACCGCCGTATCCGGTGCTAACGTGGTCACCAATTCTAATGAAGCACCCACTCAGTACGGCTCCAGCACCCGCTCCAGTTCCAGCACGGTCAGCACGGGATCTCCTCTGACCCTGGCCGGCGGCAGTACCACCCGCAGCAAAAGCTATAACCTGTTACAGGGTGTAGATGACGGCACCGCCTACGCCGCCATTCACCGGGTCCTCAGAGACTGGAACGTGGAAAATATGACCACGAACACCATGTTGGAAGCCATTTACAAGTACGAGGGCAAAAGCCAGGGGTTGATTATTAATAACTCCATTATCCTGCTGATTTACAAAGGGCTCATTGTGGGCGCTGTGTCCAAGAACTCGGATATGACGGGAACAGAAGCCTATCGCGCCATGGCCGCCTGGCAAAAATTTGAAATGACCCAGTGTATCCCCCTGGAAAAGGATGAGCCCTGGCTGGTGCTGCTGGCGATTTTGACCGGCACCCACACCCTGCTCGAAGAACATCCCATGTCCGCCGCTGGCGACGTGGGCAAAATTATTGAAACGCACAAATCCCGCAATTATAGCGGTATGCTGCGGATTCAGGAGCGGCAACAAATTCGCTGGTTGGCTCTCTTAGACGGTGAGCAGGTATTTTCTATTACCATGCCCTACCCCGAAGGTTCTCACGACGATCAGTTTGCGGATGTTAAAATTTATGCCCCGCGCATGAACCTGATTGGCCCCAGCCTGCGGAAACTGCTGGTGGAAGCCCAGCTTCAGGTGGTCAAAAAATCCACCAATCGCCCCAATCTGTCCCAGTACATCGGGTCTAAATCCAAGGGGCTCACCTCAGAAAAATTAGAAGAAGCCCTGCGTAACACGGATCTTATGCCCGTGATGACTCAGGATCCCGTATACACCATTGGCAACCGGGAAATCAAATACTCAGACATTCTCAAAGAAACCAATCATTACCGCATTGTGAACTGGCTGATGTATGAACTGATGTATTCCATTTCTCGCTCTCCCAGTTTTATGCGCTTGAAGCAGCGATTTGAATGGGCCTGGCACATCAAATCTCTGAAATTTATTCAACCCGTTAAAATGGGTAGCTTTAGCACCACCTTTGACGTACTGGCCTACAATGGACAGGAACAGCTGATTGCCCTCTTCCGCATCGATAATCAGGTGAGTGGAGAAACCGTCAGAAATCTGCTGTCGGACCTCAAACGTATTCAGGAAGAGCGCCCTCAGGACAATATTTGCGCCGGTTTTCTGGTGTCTTTAAATACGCCCGAAGCCGACGCGTTGACGGTGTTTAAACAGACCACCAATAAGCCCGGCAACCTGCCTTTTCTCAATTTTGCAGAAAAAGCCAGAGGCTTTGTCAAAACGGGCTGGAACAAAGGCTTCTATGTGGGCATTGTCTCCACGGAAGAAATGGGCATGAAACTGTCCGCGCCCGCCCTTGAACTTGAACCCGCTGAGTCGTGAAGCCCCCTCCTTTTAAGTCACGCTTTTTAAAAGGAGCGGTGGCTATTCTGGTGCGCTACCGCCCCCATCTGGAAGTGTTGCTCATTCGACGCTCTGAGCATTTAAAAGCCTACCCCGGCTACTGGGCTTTTCCCGGTGGACGTTCTGACGATGACGATGCCCATGAAGCAGAAACCGCCCTGCGTGAACTTTTTGAAGAAACCGGTCTCTATCTGACCTCAGGAAAAAAGCCGCTGCCCAACAGTGAGCGTCAGCGTTTACAGAACGCTTTAAATGCCCAGCGTACCACCTGGGAAACCGTGGCTTCCCAACTGGGGTATACAACGCCCTGGGAACAGATGCCCCTGCAATTTCTGGGCTGGCGCGTGGCCCCTCCCATTCACCCGGTGCGTTTTGAAGCCGCTTACTATTTAATAGAAGAGGATACGGCCATGCCTCCCTTTTGTTCCGGTGAAATTTCAGAAGCCCGCTGGTGGCAACCGGCAGCCCTCATCGCCTCATGGGAGCAGCATCAGGCGCTGATTCCGCCACCGGTTATGGGAGTGCTCAGAATACTGGCAGCCGTTAAAACCCGCATCACGCCGCAACACATGGCTCAGTTGCAGGCCATTGAAAACCATCGCGACCGGCTCTACGAAGATATGGAGATTCATCCGGCTCTGGAAATGTTACCCTTACAGACGCCCACCCTGGCTCCGGCCACCCATACCAATACTTATCTGGTGGGGCGAGAGCAATTCGTGATCATAGATCCCGCCACGCCCTACCCCTCAGAGCAGGCGGTATTATTGTCTCGCATTGAGGCCCGTCTTAAAAAAGGTCATCTGCCACAAGCTGTTTTATTAACCCACCACCACGGAGACCATGTGGGCGCAGCAAGTGAGGTACAACGGCGTTTCCAGCTGCCGCTCATGGCCCATCAAAAGACAAAAGAACGATTGCGCCACTCTCATCCGGATCTGGTCATTGATCAAATCCTGGAAGACGGTCACACCTGGGCACTGGGTACGGACGCAAAACCCTTTAAGCTAGAAGCGATACATACGCCGGGACATGCGCCGGGACACCTGTGTTTTGTGGTGACAGATCAGAGCTATCGCTGGGGCGTGGTGGGCGATATGGTCGCGGGCATAGGCAGTATTGTCATTCAGCACCCCGCAGGCAGTGACGATCCGGATGGGGATATGCAAGCCTATATCGCGTCTTTGAAACAGCTGCAAGCACTTCAGTTGCGGCGTGCTTTTCCGGCCCACGGGCCCATGATTACAAAGCCCCACACTTACTTTCAGCAGTATATTGATCATCGTTTAGAAAGAGAAGCACAGATTTTAGAAGCCCTTGAGCAAAACGCAGCGGGGTTATCTCTGAAGCATCTGAGAGAAAGCGTATATCCGAATTTAGACATATTGCTCTATACCTTTGCGGAAGACTCCCTGCGTGCCCACCTGGTGAAACTGCGCAAAGAAAACCGCATAACCCTGTCAGACCAACAAAACACAGCCATATTTTCTCTGAAAAACTGAAACCCACTAAAATAACTCATAAGTTATATTTATATTTATTTTGAAATATTTATCCATTTTCGTTGACATTCATACCTGAGCGTTATATACTTGATTCATAAGGTTAAACAAACATTAAGAACAAGATAAACAAGGAATAAATCAAATGAAAACTCAAGTGACCAAAACCGTATTCTCTCTCTCAATTCTCGCTCTCATCACCACGTTCAACAGCTGTGGACGTACCCAGGCCCCCATTGCCCCCCGCACTTTTGCTCCTCAGCTTCACGCCATGGCTGCTCAGAACACCACCCAACAAGTTCTTGTTCAATTCAAAGGCTCCGCAGGTCGTCAACAACTTCAGGCTTTCAACACCAAATATGGCCTTCGCACCGTTAACTATTTACCTCAATTGGATACTTACGTCTTAACCGTTTCTCACAGTGTATCTGCTAGCGATATGCGTCTAATGCTCTCCAGCATGAGTCGTGAAAGCGTTGTACGCAACGTGGAAATGAACGGCCAGATGGGTGCTTTTTAAGCTTCCCTGACGTAAATTTTCGTGACTCAAGTGTTATTTCCCCCTTCTCAAGTGTTATTTTCGGAGCGGGACCGACTCTCCCGCTCCACTGGTATTGTTTTTAGAACTTGCAACATATTTTTAACCCCCATGACATCCATACCCCTGAACGTTTCTTTCAGGGGTAAATTTTTTTCGGGCACAATCGCCTGTTGAAACCCCAACTTAAGCCCCTCCGCCAGACGGCGTTCGATTTGATTCACCGAGCGCACTTCACCACCCAAACCCACTTCTCCCAGGTAGAGTGTGCGGGGATTGAGGGCCACATTGCGGTAGCTCGAAATAAGCGCCATGGCCATGCCCAGATCTGCGGCGGGCTCTTCAATCCCAATTCCGCTCACCACGTTCACCAGCACGTCAGATTTGCTAAAGTTCAGGCCCACCCGTTTTTCGAGCACCGCCACAATCTGATTCAGCCGCTGATAGGCCACCCCGTTGGCAGAGCGCTTGGGGAAATTGGCGTGCGTGGTATAGGTTAAAGCCTGTATTTCTACCAGCAGCGGGCGGGTTCCCTCTAAGGTGGGAACAATTGCAGAGCCGCTGCTTTCGCCGTCGTACTCTGATAAAAACAAAGAGGACGGATTCAAAACTTCTTCTAAGCCCGTGCCCGTCATGTCAAAAACTCCCACTTCATGGGTGGCTCCAAAACGGTTTTTAATGGTGCGCAGTAAACGAAACGAACGATAGCGTTCTCCCTCAAAATAAAGCACGGTATCTACCATATGCTCTAAAACCTTGGGGCCTGCAATGCTCCCCTCTTTGTTCACGTGACCAATAATCCAGGCAGAGATCCCCTTTTGTTTGGCCAGTTTCATGACCAGATTACAGGTGTTTTTCACCTGACTAATCGAGCCCGGCCCGGACTCCAGACGACCGTCATACACCGCCTGAATGGAATCAAAAATCACCACATCGGGTTTTTGCTGATCCAAAATCGCTAAAATGGCCTGCATTTCGGTTTCTGCCAGCAGGCGAAAGTTCTCTGAGTGGGTAAATCCCAAACGCTGGGCTCTGGACTTGATTTGCTGGGCCGACTCTTCTCCAGATACGTAAATGACCGAATGCTTGAGGCGCTCCGCCATATAGTAAGCGGACTGCAATAGAAGGGTGGATTTTCCAATCCCGGGCTCTCCTCCCAGCAAAATCAGAGAACCGGGCACCATACCACCACCCAGGGTGCGATCCAGTTCCTCAAGCCCCGTCTTCAGACGATCTTGCTCCTGATATTGAATGTCTTCTAAGCGCAGCAAGTCCACGCTGTCAGCGTGTTGCCATTCGCTCTGAGCCACAGAAAGCGAATTTTTTGTACTTTTTACCACGCGCTCTTCTAACGTATTCCACGCCTGACACTCACTGCACTTTCCCGACCAGCGGGGAAATTTTGCCCCGCAGTCGGTACAGATATACTGGGTTTTGATTTTTTTTGCCATCATGCTCACCTTTTGTATGTCAATGTATTATATCAGGAAGTGCTAAAATAGGAAGCATGTCCCTCTTCACCCGTTTCTGGCACTGGCTAAAGCTTCATCCCATTGTTTCGGGCGTTATCTTTAGCGTGATTTACGGGATTGCCATGCGCCTGATATTTGAAGCCAATATTCAAAGAAATGGTTATCTCAGCGAATCAGGAGCTACGGTGGTGGAACAGCTATTTATGACAGCTTCTGTAGGATTCTTGTTTGGCGTTCCCTTTGTTATGGGATATTTAACCTTATCGGGTTACGCGCTGAAACAGAAACAAAAACCTTCCTTTATAAGAGCTGTTTTTATGCCCTGGATTACAGCATCTATTGCTTTTGCAGTGATTTTACTCTTTAGCATGGAAGTGATGATTTGTTTAATTATGGCGGGGCCCATTGTGTTAACCTTTGCTTCTCTGGGAGGATTGTTGGCCTGGCTGATGCTCCGTAAGCAGCAAACGGGTTATAAACATGTGCTGGCGGGGCTACTGTTTGTGCCACT